>NZ_OY781063.1:2490002-2801252 GCF_963676285.1 uncultured Sphaerochaeta sp. | reverse complement strand
ATGTTCTTCGGAAGAAAGTACGGATACTTGGTTAACATCACCCCAAACGATTTTAAACTGCTCACAGGTATATTGGTCATCGTCAGCTTGTTCGTTGCGCAGACCCGTAGTGCTGCTAGCTCTGCCGGGGCAAAAAAGAAAGCCATCGCACGCTCCCAGGCAAAAACCATGAGCGACAAGGAGGATGCAACCAATGCTTGATCTGAGTAATATCACCAAAGTCTTCTATCCTGGTACTGTCAATGAAAAGACAGCCTTGGAAAACATCAACCTTCATGTAAATAAAGGGGACATCATCTGCGTCATTGGCTCAAACGGCAGCGGCAAATCCACACTCTTCAATCTTATCAGCGGGACCTACCCCGTTACCAATGGAAAGATCATTTTTGACGAGGTAGATATCACCAACAGCCCCGAGTATCGCAGGGCAATGACCATCGGTCGAATTTTCCAGGACCCAACCAAGGGAACTGCTGCAAATATGTCCATTGAGGACAATATGATCACAGCTATGACAAAGGGAATGAAGGGCCTGCGTATAAGCCTGAACAATGAGAAGAGGCAAGTATTCAGGGAGCTGCTCAAGCCCATCGGTCTGGAGAACAGGCTCAAGGACAACGTCGGGCTACTCAGTGGAGGACAGAGACAGGCTCTCACTTTGTTGATGACGGTCATGAGCAAACCCAAGATGCTCCTGCTTGATGAACATACCGCTGCCCTTGATCCAAGGAATGCACAGATTGTCATGGATCTGACTGAACGATACATAAAGGAGTATGAACTTACTGCCTTGATGGTAACGCATAATATGCAGTTTGCCATTGACTTCGGTAACCGTCTGATCATGATGGATGAAGGGTCCATCATCCTCGATGTTTCAGGAGAACAGAAGGCAAGCCTTACGGTGGAAGAGCTGGTACGCAGGTTTAAGGACCTACGCAAGAAAAACTTTGACAATGACGAAGGACTGCTTACCGATTAACAGGTTGTCAGCATTGCCCTTTCCATAGGGGACGGGCAAGAGGTAGCACAGTGAAACCCATCATTCAGGATACGGCGTTGGAACCTATGTTCTCCCGCCGTTTCCTGTATACGCTTATTATTCCTCTCATCATCGAGCAAGTGCTCATGGTCTCCATCGGGATGGCTGACACGGTCATGATTGCATCGGCCGGGGAAAGTGCTGTAAGCGCCATCAGCTTGGTGGATTCAATTACCATCTTGATCGTCCAGCTCTTTGCAGCCTTCGCCACTGGTGGAGCAGTGGTTGCAAGCCAATATCTGGGAAACAGGGATAATGTATCGGCCAATGCAGCAGCCAAGCAATTGATCTTGCTCTCGCTGCTTGTTTCAATCTTTCTGCTCATACTCTGCATGCCGTTTAGGAGGCAGATTATCAACTTTATCTTTGGGTCGATTGAAACATCAGTTCTCGAAGGTGGAGCAACATATTTCATATATATCCTTCTCTCCCTCCCCTTTCTCGCTGCATATAACGCATCGGCAGCATTGTTCCGCTCCATGGGAAACAGCAAGATCTCACTGTGGGTGAGTCTGGTCATGAATCTGGTGAATGTCGCAGGAAACGCCTACTTCATCTTTGCCTTGCATCTGGGGGTAATTGGGGCAGGTCTAGGCACTCTGCTCAGCCGCATCATCGGCAGTGCGATCATCCTTGCATTGCTGACAAATCCGACCAATCAGATCTCAGTAAGAAATTACCGCCATTGGTCTCTTCGCTGGGATATGATCAAACGAATCCTGCATATCGGCATCCCCAATGGGATTGAGGGTTCCGTTTTCCAGATTGGGAAACTGCTGGTGCAAGGGTTCATAGCTGCCTTCGGTACAGCATCCATTGCAGCCAATGCCATTGCGAACTCAGTCGCCTCCTTCGTCAATATCCCTGGTGGGGCAATCGGTCTGGCCTCGATCACCGTTATCGGACAGGCAGTCGGGGCAAAGCGTCCAGACCAGGCGGTCTTCTACGGTAAGAGGCTGCTCCTTGCTGCATATATCGCCATGATCATTGTGGCAATCCCTGTCTTCATTTTCGCTCCCAAAATCGTTCTGATCTTCAATCTTTCAGCTGAGGCGACTGAACTAGCATCAAACGTCATTCGCTCTGCCATGATCTTCAGCTCCATTCTCTGGCCAACAGCATTCTCCCTGCCTAATTTCCTGCGGGCCGCAGGAGATGCCAAGTTTACCATGGTTGTATCAATGGTGAGTATGTGGGCAAGCAGGGTTGGAATGAGCTACCTTCTGGCAATACTCTTTGGCTGGGGCATCTACGGGGTATGGTTTGGCATGTATATTGACTGGATCATAAGAAGCATCTGCTTCATCACCCGTTTTGCCCGTGGGAAATGGAAGACCAAGCGAGTAATCTAGAACCGCATCTGCAAATGTTTTAAAAAACTTTGTTCACAGAACATCTTTCCCTTTACAAATGCAAAAAAGGTATTATCATGATACTTGAACGTGCCCGGGCACTACGCAGGAAATGATATATTTTGCTTGATTACCCCTGCTCTAGTACTACGTATACCCTCCACAGCTTATGCATATCACTGGAGAAATCCAGATAAAGGAGTTGTATATGAAAAAGTGTGTCAGTGTGCTCATGATTGTGTTGCTCGTTGCAACATCTCTCTTCGCCGCCGGAACAAAAGAACAAAGCGGAGCTGCCAAAATTGGCGTCTCAATGCCCACCCAGAGCCTTCAACGCTGGAACCAGGATGGTGCCAACATGAAGCAGCAACTCGAAGCTGCAGGCTACCAGGTTGATCTGCAGTATGCAGGGGATAATGATATCCCAACACAGGTAGCGCAACTCGAGAACATGATTGTCACTGGTTGTGATGTACTGGTCATCGCCTCCATTGACGGCTCAGCTCTCACTGAGGTACTCAAGCAGGCAAAGGATAATGACATTGAAGTCATCGCCTATGACCGTTTGATTATGAACAGCGATGCAGTCACCTACTATGCAACCTTTGACAACTTCAAGGTGGGGACAATCCAGGGAGAGTTCATTCGTGATGCTCTTAAGCTGGACAGCACAAAAGGCCCCTATTACATTGAACTGTTCACCGGTTCCCCTGATGACAACAACATCAATTTCTTCTTCGGTGGTGCCATGTCAATCCTGGAGCCATACATCAAGAGCGGCAAACTTGTCGTTCCTTCCGGACAGACCAGCAAGGCTCAAGTGGCAACATTGAACTGGTCAACCGAAGAAGCTCAGAAGCGCATGGAGAACCTCATCACTGCAAATGGATACGGCCCGAACGGGAAACGCCTCGATGCAGTCTACTCCTCCAATGACTCTGTAGCAAACGGAATCACCAACGCCTTGGTAGCTGCAGGCTACACCAAGGACAACTTCCCGATCATCACTGGTCAGGATTGTGACAAGCCAGCGGTCAAGAACATGTTGCAGGGCTTGCAAGCAATGTCAATCTTCAAGGACACCCGCACCTTGGCAAGCAAGGTTGTGGAAATGGTCAATGCCATCGTAAAGGGTGAGGAAGTCGATGTGAACGACACCACCACCTACGACAATGGTACTGGCGTCATCCCGTCCTACCTCTGTGAACCTGTGTTTGCAACGGTGGACAACTACAAGGAACTGTTGATCGACAGCGGATACTACACCGAAGCCGACATTCAGGTCTGACCTTTTTCTGAAAGAGGCGGGCAGCAGCTGTTGCCCGCCTTCTTGGAGGATAATTTTGGATACCCTACTCTTAGAAATGAAACACATCACCAAGCTTTTCCCTGGGGTAAAAGCCTTGGATGACGTCAACCTTGATGTCAGACAAGGTGAGATCCACGCAATTGTAGGAGAAAACGGAGCCGGTAAATCTACACTGATGAACATTCTCAGCGGAGTCTACCCTTCTGGCTCTTTCGAGGGAGAAATCCTCATTCATGGAGAATCCTGCCATTTTCATACCATCAGGGAGAGTGAGCAGAAAGGGATTGCCATCATTCATCAGGAGCTTGCCCTTGTCCCTTATCTTACCATCGGTGAGAACATGTTTCTGGGAAATGAGAGAGGCTCCTACTTCCGCATTGATTGGGATAAAACGTACAACAGGGCAGATGAACTGCTTTCCATGGTCGGACTCGAGGAATCTTCCAAGATTGCGATCAAGGATATCGGGGTTGGCAAGCAACAGTTGGTTGAAATCGCCAAGGCACTGGCAAAGAACGTCAAGGTACTGATTCTCGATGAACCAACAGCTTCACTCAATGACTCTGATGCCAAAAAATTACTTGACCTCTTGCTGCAATTCAAAGAGAGGGGAATGACCAGTATCCTCATCTCACACAAACTCAACGAGGTCTCCTATGTTGCCGATAGGATTACAGTCATCCGTGATGGTCAGGTGATCACCACCATGGACAAGCATGAGAAAGCATTCAATGAGAATGAGATCATCAAGGCAATGGTCGGTCGAAGCATTGAAGACCGATTCCCAAAACGGAATACAACAATCGGAGAGGTCAGTCTTGAGGTTGAGAATTGGAATGTCTACAACCCGCTCAACCCAGGGAAAAAGATCTGTGACGATATCAATATCAAACTCCATAGAGGAGAGGTGGTAGGAATCAGCGGCCTGATGGGTGCAGGTAGAACAGAGTTTGCCATGAGCCTGTTTGGGAAGAGCTATGGACAGGACATAAGTGGAACCATCCGCGTTAATGGGAAGGAAGTTCACCTGAACACTGTACAACAGGCAATAGAGAACAAGATTGCCTATGTGACCGAAGACCGCAAGACCAATGGTCTTATTCTCTCCAAACCCATCATGGAGAACACCACCCTTGCGAACCTGCAGTCGATCAGCAACCACCAGATCATAGATCCGGATTTGGAAATACAGGTCTCTAAGGATATGGTGGCAAAGATAGGAACGAAATGTTCCTCGGTGTTTGAAGACGTCAACAATCTTTCAGGAGGCAATCAACAGAAAGTATTGCTGGGTAAATGGATTTTTACCGAACCAGACATACTCCTGCTTGATGAACCAACCAGAGGTATTGACGTCGGTGCAAAATATGAAATCTACACCATCATCAACCAACTGGCTGAAGAAGGGAAGTCCATCCTCGTCATCTCTTCCGAAATGCCTGAGATCCTCGGTATCTGTGACCGAATCTATGTACTCAGTGAAGGAAGAATTGTGGGGGAGATGCTTGGCTCTGAAGCGAGTCAGGAAGCAATTATGACGTGTATTATCCAGAATCAGAAAGGAGCAAGAACATCATGAGACATAGCCTCGGGATCAAGGAATCTATGAAGAAGAATTCCATGCTTTTAGTCCTCATCGCAACAATGATTCTCTTCAATGGCTTGATCAGCGCCAGTGGGAGAGGTTCCCTTTTCGTCCCAGCAAACATCTCGAACCTCATCAGCCAGAACTCTTACGTAGTTATCCTGGCAACAGGTATGTTGCTCTGTATCCTTACCGGTGGAAACATCGACCTTTCAGTTGGTTCTGTCGTTGCCTTGGTTGGAGCTTTGGCCGGGACCTTGATCGTGAACCTCGGTTGGAATATATACATATCCATCTTCATCTGCCTACTCACGGGACTTGCAATCGGGGCATGGCAAGGTTTCTGGATCGCCTATGTACGGATTCCCCCCTTTATCACCACCTTGGCGGGAATGTTGCTCTGGAGAGGTGTTGCCTTGCTTATTCTCAATGGGCTGACCATCTCCCCCTTCCCGGAAGAGTATTTGAATTATTTCAACAGCTTCCTGCCAAACACAGACGACAAGGCGAAGGTATTCGCCATCACATTCATCATTGGTGTCATCATCTGCTTGATCGTCATTGCATATACGCTGTTCAATCGACAGACCAAGAAGAAAAAGGGGTATCAGATTGAACCCTTGGCATTTACCATCGCACGAATCATTTTCCTCTCTGCAGCCATTCTCCTGGTAGCAAGCTTGCTTGGTCAGCACAAAGGAATTCCTGTTGTCCTGATCCTGCTTGCAGTAATCGTACTAGGATATAGCTACTTCACTTCTCGCAGTGTCCCAGGAAGGCATCTCTATGCATTGGGCGGTAATGAGAAGGCAGCAAAACTCTCAGGTATCAATACCAATCGGGTACTCTTCTTTGCTTATGCAAATATGGGCTTTCTTGCCGGTGTAGCTGCACTGGTTGGAGTGGCACGGTTCAACTCTGCAGCCCCGACGGCAGGGACAAACTATGAACTCGATGCAATTGGAGCTTGTTTCATCGGAGGAGCTTCAGCATACGGGGGAACAGGAACCGTTGGTGGGGCAATCATTGGCGCCATCTTCATGGGTGTCTTGAACAATGGTATGTCGATACTTGGAATTGATGCAAACTGGCAAAAAGCTGTTAAGGGTATCGTTGTTCTTGCTGCTGTGGTGTTCGATGTTTTAAGCAAGAAGCGGGTAAAATCCAGCTGAGGACACTTGCGCATGCAACGTTGTCAGCGTATCCTCATGCAAAAGGACTACCATGGCTGTTACAATTAGAGATATCGCAAAAGAGGCAGGAGTATCGAGAGGAACCGTCGATCGGGTTCTCCATAAACGTAAAGGGGTAAATGAAGAGGTTGCCAAACGGGTACAGGCTATCGCTGATGATATGGGATTCACCCCTAACCTTGCAGGAAAAGTACTTGCAAGAAGGAAACAGCCTCTAAGAATTGGATGTCTTTTGCCAAGTATAGGCAACCCATTCTTTGACGATGTCATCGCAGGCTTTCGCCAAGCAGAACGCGAGCTGAGTGACTTTGGCGTAATCCTGGATATAATCCAGATAAAATCATTTGATCTCGATGTACACCTGAAAGAACTCAAGCATCTGGAAGCAAAACACTATGATGGAGTCTGTGTTACAACCCTTGATGTACAGCCAGTGATTGAAGCTATCGACAGGATTGCAGAAAGCGGAACCACAGTGGTGACGGTTAACACTGATATTGACAGCTCACATCGTCTTTTTTATGTGGGACCAGATTACTATCTGGAAGGAAAAACAGCCAGCGGTCTCTTGCAGTTATGTGGAAGGGCTCAGAAGCGAATCCTCATCGTAACCGGTTCCTTCAACATGAAAGGCCACCAAGAGCGTATCAAGGGATTCATCGAAGGACTGCAGGAACATGGAGCAGACTATATTGTGGTGGATACAGTGGAAAGCCTTGATGATGACAACATCGGCTATGAGCGAACCCGCTCCGCTCTAGAACAGTGCCAGGACATCAACAGTATGTATTTGACTGCTGCTGGTGTACAGGGAGCCTGCCAGGCGGTCAAGGACCTTGGTATACAGGACAAACTGAGAACCTTCAGTTTTGATGATGTACCAGTAACCAGGTCTTTGGTTAAAGAAGGGGTCATTACATTTACCATCTGCCAGCAACCAGAGAGGCAGGGATATGATGCCATTCAAAAACTGTTCACTCACTTGATGAACCAGCAAGAACCCATTGTTGACACCATCACCCAGACCATCATCAAGATTCGGGAGAATATTGAGGAATAAACTATTCCTCCTGTTCTTCCTCTTTTTCTCTTTTCTGCCAGAGTCTCTCGAGGGAATAGAAATCCCTTAGCTCGCTGCTCATCAAATGGATGATGATATCACCACAGTCGATCAACTCCCAACCATCACCTGCAGGCTTCTTATGCCGGTTGGTCACTTCCAATCCAAGCTCATTCAAGGCACCCCAGAGCTCATGGGTTACACCACGTAGATGCCCCACACTGCTTACCGTTGCAATGATGAAGCAATCTGCCCAAGAGCACTCCTGCGTTACATCGAGGATGTTTACATCCTTACACTTATGATCTTCCAGAAACTGGCCAATAGTATTCGCATTGGCCTGTACCAAATCATTCATTCCTACAAACTCCTACGTTTCGTTCATAACACGTTTCATCGTGCAGTCTTAATCTGTTCAAGATACAGACCCATATGGCTTTTCAGTTGCTGCCAATCAACAACCATTTCTTCTTCCAGTACACTTCTCAAATCATACACACGAAATTGTTCCATCCGCTGTAACAACAAGAAGGGATCCAAGCCAGGACAGATGGTGGAAAGTGTATCTGCCAAACCAGATTTCCTCAAGTAGGGAGCGCCTGCTTTCAGAGCTTCCAACATTGCCTGCCCATCTACTTCCTCGCGTGCACGATCGGTAGTATTGACGGCAAGTGTGGTTAAAAGAGACCGAATCCTGGAGAGCTCTTCTCCTTGCCCTTCCACCACGACCAAAGGCTCCATTCCCCCTAGCTCCATCAGCAGACTTGAGGGAGTGTTACCGCTCCCGTCAGCCTGGTTTATAACCACTGACCAAGGCAAGATGACGAGAAACAGCATTCCCTCATCCTCAAATGCAATCAAGGCTGCCTCATCCTCGAACAATCCGTAATATGCCTCGGATGAATCATGCGCACATCCAGAAAACATGAGAACAACCATGCTGAACAGAAGCACCCATGTTCTTCTCACAGTTTTCCACCTTCCTGGAGAAAATGAAGCAATTCCAGACCTGAGCGGGTGACTGCCTTTCCCTTGGCAAGCAAGTGTGCTCGCTCTGCTTTCAATATCCTGACACACAAAGCCTCAAGGGTCGGCTCAGCAAGCAATGATGATCGCTTCTCATCGTCCAGATGCATCCTATTCGGTTCAATATAGTCAGAGATGTAGAGAAGCAACCCCATTCTTCCCATAAATATGCTTCCGATTGTATGATAGCGGACAGCAATACAGACTTGTTTGGAGAAGCCACGCTCCTCTAGCAGAGCTGCGCCTACGGGAGCGTGTAACAGAACAGACCAACCCTTCTCTTCACTCTCCAACGGTAGATGATGCTCATCAGCAAATCTGGTAAGCGCCTCGGCATTCCAATCCCGTGCAATATCATGCATCAAACCACATTGGTAGAGTTCCCTCTCATCAAATTTCTCATGAAATCTGTGCTGAAGACGCACACATGTCTCCCCTACAGCTACACTATGCTGGTATCGTTTGGCAGACAATGTTTCTGACAGTTCCTGCTCAAGTACGGTAGAGTCGAAATGACTCGACATAGTGAGCTACCTCCTCAGGCATCAGCTGTGAAATATGTTCTGGCAATGAGTCCTTTTCTCCAAGCATTCCCGCTGCTTCCCGTATCTGGGTTGAACTATCTTCCACCCGGGGATTCTCGAGATATACAAGATCTGCGGCAAGGTCACTGAAGGGAGCATTCTCCCCTTCCCGCCTGATGACCACAAAGGTCACCAATTCCTTGAGCTGCTCATAGGCATGCCACTTCTGGAGATCCCCGAGGAGATCATCACCCATGACCACTGCAAGCCGTCCCTTGATATTGTACTGGAGATACAGATGCTTGACGGTATCATAGGTGTAAGATATTCCGCCGCGGTTGATCTCACAATCATCAGCGATGAATTCCATCTCAGGGTCTTCAGGATAGAGACCAGGATATGCAGAAAAACCCAAACGGAGCATCTCCATCCTGTGTTCTGCAGACGCCGGATTTGCATTTCTCTTGAAGTTGTTCCGAGCAACCGGGACAAAGATAAATCGTCTATATGCAGTGGAGGAAGCCACTGTATGTACCAAGTGCAGGTGACCAAGATGAACCGGATCAAAACTGCCTCCCACGAGGGCCGTGGGTACTGCTTCTGCCAAGGGTTCCTCCTATAGCTCTTCAGGATCCTCTGGATAGTAGGCATCATGATCAACGGTGGATGTAAACCCGCCTTCATCAGCAGTGGATATATCCTTTGCCGATTCCTGCTTCTCCACCATCCGGATGAATGCATGCTTAACCGCATCAACTCCTTGATCCAGATACACACAGAGGCCGATGACCTCTTTGTCTGCATACTTCTTCTTCAGCTCTTCCAGTCGTTCACCGGTTCCAGGTTCATCGGTCTTTGTTCCGATGATCACCTGATGCTTGTTCAGCAGTTCAGGTTCGAACGCCTCCAGTTCCTTGCATAGTATATCATAGGCATCAAGATATCGCTCATCACTCAAGTCAATGAGAAAGGCAAGGCCCTTGGTCCTGCTGATATGTCTAAGGAATTTGATTCCCATTCCAGAACCTTCACTGGCTCCTTCAATCAAACCAGGGATGTCTGCCAATACGATATCATGTTCATCGTATCGCATCATACCCAACTGGGGAATCTTTGTGGTGAACGGGTAACCTGCCACCTTTGTGCGGGCATTGGTCAGTATATTCAACAAGCTTGACTTTCCTGCATTAGGAAAGCCGACAAAGCCGATATCGGCAATGACAAGCAGCTCGACACCAACGCGCATCTCCTCTCCCTTCTCACCCGGCTGGGCAAAACGAGGAGCTTGCCTGGTTGCAGTACGGAAGTGCCAATTGCCTTGGCCTCCCCTGCCACCCTTGAGAAATACCCACCGCTCTTCGTCGGTCAGGTCCTTGAGGATCTCACCAGTCTGGGCATCCTTGATTACAGTCCCAGGAGGGACCGGTATCTCAATATCTGCACCATCGCGTCCATAGCAACGGTCTCCTTGGCCATTCCTTCCATTCTCCGCACGATAGGTACGGACCAATTTCAGATGGGCCAGGGTTCTCAGATTATGTTTGACGACGAATACCACATCCCCGCCACGGCCGCCGTCGCCGCCATCCGGGCCTCCCTTGGGAACATATTTTTCCCTTCGAAAGGATACACAACCGTTGCCCCCGTTTCCGGAGGCAACATCAAGATAGGTTTCGTCTGAAAATCCAAACATTATCTCGTTTACTTCTACTTTTTTTTACTTACTCAGTTACGATGCTGATGTACTTCCGGTTCTTCCGGCTGTGAAACAGCACGGTACCTTCAGATTTTGCAAACAACGTATAATCGGAACCGAGGCCTACATTCTCACCAGGATGGAACTTGGTCCCATGCTGACGAACAAGGATTTCTCCTGCCTTGACCAACTGTCCACCAAAGCGCTTCACACCCAGTCTCTGGGCATTGGAGTCGCGACCATTGCGGGAACTACCGCCACCTTTCTTATGTGCCATCTTTCGCCCTCCTTATGCAATGATCTTGTCGATCGTGATCAGGGAGTACCGCTGGCGGTGACCCTGGGTTCTCGTATAGCCCTTTCGGCGCTTTTTCTTGAACACTCTGATCTTGTCACCCTTGATGTGCTCCAATAGCGTTGCTTTCACAACGGCATCTGCTACATAGGGGGTGCCAAACGTTGCATTGTTCTCATCCACTACGGCAAGAACGGTGGCATACTCAAGGGAGGAACCGGCCTCATTCTGGCTGATATAATCAACCTGGACTGTCTCACCTTCGACGGCCTTGTACTGCTTTCCGAGAATCTCTACAAGTGCGTACATGTCGATATTCATCCTTCAATTTAATTTGTCTTGTCCCTTATACCAAAAATAGAAATCAGTTGCAACAACCTTTTTGATCTAATTGATTGAAAAACAAAGAAAAAGGCATTGAAATATTACCGACCGTTCGGTTAGTATACAGTATGCATACAACCACAATGAAGCAACAACTTATTCTCTCTTTATTGGATCTGGGTTCTCAGCAAGGACTTGAGGCGGTCTCACTCAGTGTGCTTGCAAAGCAAAACAACATCAGCAAGGCTGCAATCTTCCACCATTTCCAGAGCAGGGAAGCATTGATTGCTGAGCTTTTCTCCTACTGCAATACACTTGCCTACAAACAGAAGAGATCCATCAGCCTAGAAGGCAGTGCAAATGAGGTGCTGGGCAGGGCTATGGCTCACTGGCACCATTTGTATGAAGATGAGGTTATGCGTTCCTTCTACCGTATTATAGAGAGTGAGGCTCTGACCCACGGGGAAGCAGCAAGTATTAAACGCACACTGGACGAGATGCTCATAGGCCAGAGCAGCATTCTCCTGGAAAGCCTGAGCAATAGTGGCAGGCTAAATATCGAGGATCTGGATCTTGCAATCCAGAGTTTCAGCAGCGTCGTCCAGCGTTTCCTCTATAGGATACTCCTGGACGACGATCCAGACATTGAGTGGGAAGAGGAGCGGTTCATCAACCGTTTCTGCTCACTCTATAGCAAATAGGAAAAACCCTTACATCGAAGCAAGGAAGGGAACACCAATCAAACTGAAGGCATTCTTGATCACCTGCAAGACCATGCTTACCAGTTCGATACGGGAACGGACCAGGGAGCGGGAAGAAGCCTTCAGAACCGGATTGTCATGATACCAGCGACTGAACAACTTTGAGATATCATAGAGATAGCTGCAAACAACAGAGGGATCATATGCACTACCTGCCCTTTCAACAACTTCCTGATACCGTGCAAGCTGCTTGATAAGCTCTCGCTCATCAGGAAGGGTCAGCAAGCTGCTGTCGAATGTCATCGTATGGCAATCGGAAAACTCTTCATCCTGATACTTCCTGAGCATGCTCGAGATTCTCGCACCCATGTACTGAAGGTATGGTCCGGTATTCCCATTGAAAGAGATCGATTCAGCAGGATTGAAGATCATATCCTTGGTCGGGGAGACTTGCAGCAAGTAGTAGTTCAGCGCACCGAGTGCAATGGCACTGCTGGTCTTCTCCACATCATCAACAAGGGCCTCACGCTCTTTCTCACGGATCTCATTACGTGCAAGGGAAGTGAGGGTATCAACCAACTCATCGGCATCGACAACGGTTCCTTCACGGCTTTTCATCTTTCCATCAGGCAGGTTAACCATGCCGTAGGAGAGGTGATGAAGATCATCAGCCCAGGAGTACCCCAACAGCTGCAACACATAGAAGAGCACCATAAAGTGATACCTCTGCTCACTGGCAACCACATAGATCAAAGAATCGAAAGGCCAGTCTTTATGTCGCATGATGGCTGTTCCCACGTCCTGGGTCATGTATAAGCTGGTTCCATCCTTGCGTAGGAGCACCTTCTTGTCCAACTTGATCGGCTCCAGGTCAACCCATACCGATCCGTCCTCCTCACGATAGAAGACTCCCTTCTCAAGACCTTTAAGAATCTCATCCTTCCCATACTTGTATGTCTCAGACTCATAGTAATAGGCATCAAAACTGATTCCCATCTTCTCATAGCTTTCAGCGAGGCCTTCGAGTGTCCATC
The DNA here is from genome assembly GCF_963676285.1 of uncultured Sphaerochaeta sp. NCBI lineage: Bacteria > Pseudomonadati > Spirochaetota > Spirochaetia > Spirochaetales > Sphaerochaetaceae > Sphaerochaeta > uncultured Sphaerochaeta sp. The sequence goes on along the minus strand of NZ_OY781063.1, from coordinate 2,788,111 downwards.
CGTTCATTTTCTCCCAAAGTGCCATAACCTCAGGGTCCCCACTCTCCCACTTCTGCAACATCTCCTGGGCTTGCCCTTCAGCGGAGGGATCCTCTTTTGCCCAAGCGGCAAACTTGACATAGTACTTACCAACGAGATGGTCTCCCTTGATACCACTGGATTCAGGAGTCTCGTTATTGCCGAACTTCTGGTAAGCAAGCATTGACTTGCAAATATGCACCCCGCGGTTATTGATAAGATTTACCTTGCGGACCTCAGCTCCATTGGCCTTCAGTATGGCGGCAACACTCTCTCCCAGGCTGTCATTACGCATATGGCCCAGATGGAGAGGTTTGTTGGTATTGGGACAGCTGAACTCAATGGTAACCTTCTTGCCCTTGAGTGATTCACTGCTCCCATAACTATCCTTCTCCTGTGCAATACGTAAAGAGAGAGCTGTTGCAACGGAGCCCATGTCAATACGGACATTCAGGTAAGGACCACTTAGGAGAATCTCACCGGAAGGACGATCAGCAAGCTGTTCAATACGGGCCTTGAGTTCAGAGGCGATCTTAGGGGGAGCCGTTCTCAGGACCTTTGCATAAGCAAAGAGAGGGAAAGCAAGATCACCAAGCTCAGGCTTCGGAGGACTCTGCACTGCCAATGCCGGCAATTCAGGGGCATCGCCCAACATCTCAGCAGCATAGATGGACAACTGCTGCTCAATAAGATTCTTCCAAGTTTCACGTACCGCTTCTAGCATTATTTCATTCCTTTATTTGTAGCTAATGACTATACAACAAACCAAAGTCAGACTTCAAGGTGGATGCTGACTTCCCCGCTGGAGAGAACCTTTTGCTCCCCATGCTCATTCTCCACCACCAGGTGGGCTTCATCGTCAATTGATATGGCTCTGGCCATATACTCCTCTGATCCTGCATGCACACGCACCTGATGGCCGATCACTAAGGACCTATCGCGGTATGCGGCAAGAAAGGAGCGATCTGCCAAGGTGGATAAGGAAACCTCCAGCTTTTTCACAATACATGCTATAAGAGCATCCACAGAGAATCCAGGGGGAAGGGAATCCTCTCCATCATAGAGAGAAGTGGCTATTGTCTTGAGTGAATCCTCGAAGGCTTCCCGTTTGGTGAACAGGTTAATGCCGATACCAACCACCACGGCAGTAAGACGACCGCTCTCCACTCCCAGCACCCCTTCAGTAAGGATGCCGCAGACTTTTCTGTTCTCATAGAAAAGGTCATTGACCCATTTGATCCGGCAGTACTTCCCACACATCTCCTCGATGGCTTCACTGACAGCCACCGCAGCTGCACTGGTGATCAGGGAGGCATCAGATAGCGGAAATACTGCAGGAAAGAGGAGGCTGAGATAGAGACCTCCCTGCGGGCTGTAGAAGCTCCTTGAGAGCCTTCCCCTCCCCTCGCTCTGATGACAGGCAAGGACCAAGGCTTTTCCGGATTTCAATGTTTTTGCATATCGATTGGTTGAGTCAATTGAATCGAATAGATGAAGCTCCCAAGAAGGAAGGAGAGTTTGTAGACGTTCCTTGGAATATAAAAGGGTGGAAGTAAGCAAGCGATACCCTCGATTGGGAATTCCTTCGATTACATGACCTTGGTTACGCAAGGTTTCCATGGCCTTCCAAACTGCGGTTCGGCTTACACCCATCTCACCGGCAAGTTGTTGTCCACTTTGGTGACGATCCCGATTGGAAGAAAGAATGTGCAACAATGTCTGGGCATGATTCATGCGACCGATGGTAGTGTGCTCTTCTTCAATTGTCAACCTATTTGCTGTTTACAATTAAAAACGTGCTGTGCTACGCTCCCCACATGCAACAAAAACGATTACTGCTTACCTCTTTATTTAGTGCCTTGATCATCGTTGGAGCCTATCTCAGGTTCCCTCTTCCTCCTGTCCCCATCACCCTGCAGACACTCTTTGTGCTACTTGCGGGATTTCTCGGCGGGCCGGCCGTGGGTCTGGGCAGCACGGCAATTTACCTGCTGCTGGGAGCAATCGGTTTGCCGGTTTTCAGTAGTGGTGGCGGCTTGGGAATCCTCCTGGGACCCACTGGGGGATTTCTCTTCGGCTTACTTCCTGCCTCCTTTCTTGCAGGGATTGCCGGCAACTACCGCAGGAAAGATGAGTACCCAGGAAAATTCAGAATGTTGTGTATTCTCCTTGGCATTGGGGCCACACTGGTAATCTATCTTGCAGGAGTCCCTTATTTGAAAGTTATGGGCAATCTCTCCTGGAAGGTAGCACTGCAGTCAGGTATGTTTCCTTTCATTCTCGGCGATCTATTAAAATTGGCCATAGCCACACATCTGGCGGGTACGTTGCATACAAGGGTTGCACAGTTCCTAGGCTAGGTGCTTGCACAAGAGCCTGCAAGAACCGTATGGTAGTTGTATGAAACCGTGCAAAGACCAACAATTTGATGCTTCATCCTTTATGGATGCATTCTACGGGACCTTCGACCGTGTTGCAGGAAATGCGAATTTCCATGGTTTGAAACCACTGCCTCAGATGCTCTCCATTGGGGAAATCTCGAATGAATTTCTTGAACTGATGTTCCCTGGTCGTTGTGGACGTGACCGTGCTGAACTGGGACTGCAAGAAATCCTGAAAATACAGATGCAACAAGTCTGTACGCAGTTGAAAAGCCAAATTTTTCTCGCATACCGGTACGACGACCCATCACTTGATGAGTGTGAGGCACAGGAGAAAGCCGATAGTACGGTCAGGAAGGTATGTGCACTCTTGCCCCAACTCCGCTTGAAACTGAAGATGGATGCCAAGGCAGCATTCGATGGAGACCCAGCAGCAAGGAATATCAGGGAGGTTATCCTCTCCTATCCCTGCATCAAGACACTAACCATCCATCGGATTGCACATGAACTGTTCAAGATGGATGTTCCCCTGATCCCTCGCATGTTCAATGAGTATGCTCACAAGGAGACCGGTATCGATATCCACCCCGGCGCAGAGATAGGAGCATCGTTCTTCATCGACCATGGAACTGGTGTGGTCATTGGGGAAACTACGGTCATCGGAAACAATGTGAAGCTCTACCAAGGGGTCACTCTCGGTGCGCTGAGCTTTCCAAAGGATGCTTGCGGAAGCCTGATCAGAGGAGCAAAAAGACACCCCTCAATTGAAGACAATGTAACCATCTATTCCAACGCGACTATCCTTGGAGATATTACCATCGGAAAGAATGCAGTAATAGGATCCAACGTATGGATCAAGGAATCGGTTGCTCCCAATACCATGGTCACCATCCAGGAACCCAAGATAACAGTGAGGGAACTCAGAAGTCGTCCTAACTGAAGGAGCGCATATCCAAACATTCATTGATCAGGGATAGGCGTAGATGGTCAACCCACTCGCCATCCCTGTATAGATAGCCCTTCGCCATTCCTTCGGCTTGGAATCCTAGGTGCTCAGCAAACGAAAGACTTGCACTGTTGTTCTGTTGGATATGGGCCTCGATGCGATGCAAACCAAGCTGCCCAAACGCATAATCGATAATTCCCTTCACGGCTTCTGTGCCATAACCCTGTCGTAGCTTGTCACCATCCACACTATAGCTGAGCTTTCCTGAGCGAAAAGGTCCCCACACCAATTGGTTCAGGCTCACCATTGCAATGACATGTTTTCTTTTATCCTTCTCGAAAAACAACAAAGGGAGCATTCTATGCTCCTCATAGAGGGTGAATTGACGGTCCGCAACATCCTGGAACGAACCCAAGGTGTAGTAGCTCTCCTTCTGCGCAATTGAGTACGGACGAAACAACTCCCGGTTCCGTTTCTCATATGCCAGATACGGTCCAGCGAGCGTTCTGGAAATGATATAGGCGTCAAGACGTTCAGTCGCGAATAGCCGTTTCATAGGAAATAAACTCCATCTTCCCTGTCTTGGGCAGCTTGTCACTGAAGCGTCCCTTCACCAACATTCCTTCCCTTGCAAAGGGAGGAGCATCAATCACTTTTACTTCCAGGTAGTTCCCGCTCAACCCGTACCAGTGCCCCCCCTTCCTGTTTTGGAGGATTACCTCACTCTCTTTTCCCAGTTGTCTCTCTTTGTACGAGTCGTGTAGCTGCTTTGAAAGCTCCCGGAGCTCAAGGGCCCGATCATCACGTATTTTCTCAGGCACGCGATGTTTTGCATGATACAGCGGGGTATCGGGTCGGGGAGAGAATGGGAATACATGCAACATGGAGAATCCTTGGCTGAGTATGAATTGCTTGGTTTCCTGGAAATCCTCTTCACTCTCCCCAGGAAGACCGGTAATGATATCAGCTGCCAGGAACGGGTCATCCTTCGATCGTTTGAGCTGCTCCAGAATTGAGGACAGTTCACTGATGGTATAGTGCCTGTCAACGAGTTGCAGAACCCGATCACTCCCACTCTGCACAGGAATGTGGAAGTGAGGTTGCATCCTGGGATCCTTCAAGGCTTCCAACAGACGACCATCGATATGGTCGGGTTCCATGGAACTGAGACGGAGCCTGACATTTGTAGAAAGCGCTGAGAGCAACTTCTCAAGCAACCCTCCCAAACCATCTCCCTGATGGTCGTACATCGTAAGATTGACACCGGTGAGCATGATTTCCTGGAACCCAGCCTCCTCGAGTGCCAGTGCTCGCTCGATCACCAGCGTGGAATCAAGGCTCACCGCCTTGCCCCGTGCAATGTGTACACGACAATAGGCACAACTGTTGTCGCACCCATCCTGAATTTTCAGATATGCCCTGCTATGGTAGGAGAAAGAGGCGGCATCATAGTCAAAAACGGAGGCTTTTCCATCACTGAAGGAAAGACACCCTTCCTTCATGCTCATACCAGAGACCAGAGAGGCTTTCAGATGCTTTGCAAGCTGGAGAAGATGCGCTTTCTTTTCCAGGGGAACCACAATGATCTGGTCATTTAGAGCCTTCAGTTCTTCCTCGTTGACCTGGGCATAACAACCCGTGGCAAGTGTTGGGGCAATTCTCGCAAACTTACGGATCATCCTTCTTGCTTTCTGTTCTGCTTTGCTGGTAACAGTACACGTATTGACAATATATAGATCAGCACCCTGATCCTCAGAGACCACGGTAAAACCTTCCTTGGAAAATGAATCGGCTATTGCTTCACTCTCACACTGGTTCAGCCGACATCCCAAGGTATATACACACACATTCACTCAATTTCCTCCTGCTTCTTCAGGACCTCCATGACTGTATCGAGGGCTCCTTTGAGCCCCATGCGCATCTGCTTTGCATACGGATTGTAGCGTTGCAGGTCATAGAACAGCTGCATCGGGTCATTACAGGTCTGTTCCACAACACTCATAAGGGTCCTGTATCCCTTGGTCGCCAGTTTGGTATCGCCAAGGGAGAGTTCAGAGAGCGTACGTCCCACGAAGTGTGTAATCCCCTGGGACCAGGCAGCCTCACGGTCGTGCTGGTCACAGCTCATATGCATAACATCGAGGCCCCAACGGGCAAATTCATCCACCCACCAGGAGAGTGTTTCCTGCTTGCAGTTTACCGGACAGATTACCAGGGGAAGGCCTTTCACTCCATTCTTGCCGGAATCAGGGCCAAACATTGGGTGGGTTGCTATGCTTTGCACAGAGGAAGGAAGCAGCTCCTGCATAACCTTTGCTGGATACAGCTTCACTGAACAGGTGTCCATCACGACAGTGTCTTTCCCGATATTTCCAGCGGTACGTTTAAGTACGTCCTTGAAGGCGCTGATGGAAACACAATAAAACAAAGCAGAACAGGTAAGGACTTCTTCCTCACTCCCGAGACGCACCCCTGGGGGAACGGATTTTTTCCGTCTACTGTAGGCGATTACCTCAAACCCATGCCCGGCTAACTCCTTGGCCCAGAAGGATCCAAATCGCCCCAATCCATATACTCCGATGCGCATGCTCTCTTTCATGAACCGCATTGTACTGGAAAGCACAAAAACGGGCAAGGAGGAGACTGGAATGACTAACCATCGAGCCTTTTCTAAGAGATTCTAACGTGATACACTGATTTGGTACTATCTAATCTAACCTGTCAAGGAGCATAACCATGACGTTTGCAGAAAAAATGAAGGCCCAAGCAATTGAGGCCCAGAAAAATCTCGTCCTGGCCGAGGGTACTGAGAGCAGAACCATCCAGGCCGCAAGGAAGATTATCGATGAAAAACTGGCCAAATCGGTCATTTTGGTCGGTGCAGTGGATGCAGTAAAGAAAGCAGCAGAAGCAGTAATGACCTCACTTGAAGGGATCTCAATTGTAGACCCATCTTCCAGTGAAGATCGTAAGGCTTTTGCCAAGGAATACCATGAGCTTAGAAAGCATAAAGGTATGAGCGAGGATGAAGCATATGAAGGTATCATAGACCCTCTTCGTTGGGGAGCCATGATGGTCCGTCTGGGAAAGGCTGATGCAATGGTTGCCGGCGCTGAGAACACTACAGGCAATGTACTTCTTGCTGCCTTTCAGATCATCAAGACCAAGCCCGGGATAAAGTTTGCTTCCTCATGTTTCGTCATGGCAACAGACAAGAGCGAATATGGGGCAAACGGCTCATTCATTTTTGCTGACTGTGCCACCATCCCCAACCCCACAGCTGAACAGCTGGCTGAGATTGCAGAAGCTTCTGCCCTATCCTGTAAGACCTTCCTCAACACAGAGGCAAAGGTGGCCATGCTCAGCTACTCAACCAAGGGTTCTGCAAAGGGTGATTTGGTCGACAAGGTGGTTACCGCTACCAATCTGGTTAAGGAAAAACTTCCTGAGCTGCAGATCGACGGGGAGTTGCAGCTCGATGCAGCCATTGTTCCCAGTGTTGCCAAGAGCAAGGCCCCCGGCTCCAATGTCGCCGGTGGTGCCAATACTCTAATCTTCCCGGACCTCCAGGCCGGAAACATCGGCTACAAGCTTGTACAGCGCCTTGCTGGGGCTGAAGCCTATGGCCCGATCCTCCAGGGATTCGCCAAGCCGATCAGCGACCTCAGCCGTGGATGTTCTGTTGAGGATATTGTGGTTACCAGTGCAATCACACTTGCACAGGCAGCAAGCATCTAAGTTTCATAGAGAGGGCGGGAATTTCCTTTTCCCGCCCTTGCCACGTTCCATACTTTTCTATACGATTGCCACGTCTCCAAGGGTAGACAAGGCATGCTCAGAAGTACAAAACCATTGAATCTACTCGATCGATCGCTCCCTGCGAGAACCATCATCTGGGCGCTCGCCTGGCCTACCATCCTTGAACAATTCCTCCAGGTTACCGTTACCTATGTCGATTCAGCCATGGTTGGCTCCCTTGGTGCTCAGGCAACTGCAGCAGTTTCGGTTCCAGCCTCCACCATCTGGTTGGTGAATGGGTGGATGAACGCGTTTGCCATAGGCTTCTCTGTGTTGATGGCACGAAATCTTGGCAGCGGAAAGACCGACAGAGCCCGTCTTATCACCAGGCAGGCAATCCTATCCTCTCTTTTTTTTGGATTGTTCCTGACCTTCTCTTTTCTCCTCATTGCAAGAAGACTTCCCTCATGGATAGGTGCTGAGGCAACGGTGGAACCATTGGCACAGCAGTACTTCCACTATATCGCCTTGGGGTACCTTCCAAACCTCCTCATGATTCTCATCAGTACCCTGCTTCGCCTCAGTGGGGACTCCAGGACGCCGCTCTATCTCAATGGCTTGAACAATCTCATGAATATCCTTCTCAATCTCTTGTTCATATTCCCGAGTATCCCATTGGGATTTGTTACTATTCCTGGTCTTGGCCTTGGGGTAAAGGGTGCTGCAATGGCCACCAGTATCAGTTGCACAGTCACCAGCATCCTGCTTTTTGGGATATTGCTTACAACAAGCAACCCTATTCGCCTTTCACTGAAAGGAAGTTGGAAATTCGATATCCATATTCTCAAGAGCTCGCTCCGTCTTGCTCTTCCAATGGCGCTTGAACGATCGACGCTCTCATTCGGTCAGATTGTTTACACAAAAATGGTTGGAACATTGGGAACCACAGCCCTTGCTGCACACTTTTTGGCAATCAATGCAGAGTCAATGACCTACCTGCCGGCAAGTGGCTTCGCCACTGCAGCCACCACATTGGTGGCTCAATCACTCGGCAGCGAAGACAAACAACTTGCCCGTCGTTTTGCCAGCACCTGTGTTGCAATGGGAACACTGCTGATGACACTTATGGGCGTAATCCTCTACGTATTCGCACCGCTCTTGATGAGTTTTTTCACCCGTGATGCCCAGGTCATTGCACTTGGTTCACGAGTATTGCGCCTGGAAGCCTTCGCCGAGCCTGCCTTCGGACTCTCCATTCTTGTGTTTGGGGTGCTTCGTGGTGCAGGAGATACCAAAGGGCCATTTCATATTGCGGTAACCGGGATGTGGTTGATTCGACTCCCCCTTGCCTACCTGTTGCTGAGCACAACCAATCTTGCACTCATGGGTATCTGGCTTGCAATGGTTGCAGACCTGAATATCAGGGGGATCATCTGTCTTGTACGCTATCGCCGGTTTACGTGGCTTGATAGTTGGAGAGAGTCTCACTGAGTGAGAGAAACTGGGACCAGGAAAGTGCTTCAGCCCTAAGGGACGGATCAACATTACTCTCAGCAAGCAGAGATGCCACACCTTCCTTACCCAGCAGTGCACCAATCTTTCCACCCATCAGATTGTTTTTCACCGTCTTTCTACGTTGGGCAAACAAGTCCCTGATGACCAACAAGAAATGTGGACGCAACTCATCCCTGACCAAACTCTCTTCTCTCAGTGCAAAGTGCACAACACTGCTGGTGACATTGGGTTTAGGGAAAAAGGCTCCTGCATTGATGACAAACGATTGGGTCACCTCATAATCCATCTGGGCAAGAAGCGAGAATGATGACCACATCTTTGACCCTGGTGATGCACAGAGACGGTCAACAACCTCTTTTTGCAGGGTAAAGACCATCTGCGGGATACGATACCCCTCCTCAAGGATTTTTGCGATCACCACTGATCCTACATTATAGGGGAGATTGCCACAGACCCGTTCAGGCAAGGCCGTTTGCCCGAAGGCTTTCGGCAAGGTCTTCAAGGCATCACCCTCAACAAGATGGAAATTTGGGTCCTCCCCAAATGCATGCTCCCTGAGAATCCTGCAGAACCCATGATCGATCTCAAAAGCAGTAACCGCTGCCCCTCTTTCCAAAAGCAATGCGGTAAGGGATCCAATCCCAGGGCCGACTTCCCAAACCGTAGTGCTCTTTAGCGGTTCAAGGAGTGAGACGATGCGTTCACGGACCGGTTTCGAGATCAGGAAGTTCTGTCCAAATTTCTTGGTCATCGCCAGTCCCTCTCTCTGCAACAGATCGCTGATCGCATGTGGCGAATCGTAGGCAAAGTTCCAACGCATACTCTCTCCTTCGTTTTATTTGCAAGACTCGCTTAGCATAGCCAATTGCAATAAGCGAGGTCAACAGAACAAGCACAAAGAGCGTATAGCTTCCCCATGACAGCATCCAGGCCTGATCACTCCCAAAGGTAAGCAATGCATCGATTCCCCAATAGACAAGTTTGAGGGGATATGAACACCAGGGGCCACACAAGAGTGCAAGAAAACTGAACAACATAGCAAGATTGATCAGGAGGGTTGCAGGAACACTGTAGAGCAAGCCTGCTGGATTCCAGGAACCAGTAAGCATCATACTGGCAGGGCCTGTGCCAAGAACAGCAAGCGTTGTGCTTATAAGGGGCAATCTAGGCAGACCACTGCCGAAGAGTATCATGGAAAAGGCAGCATAACTGTAGAGAAATGCAAAATGTACAACCGAGTTGGGAAAGATCCATACCTGCAGAAACCCCGTGAGATAGAAAGGGGTGAGCAAGGGAAATTGTTTCGCAAACGGTCCCAATTGAAACAAACACATACCCAAGGCCCTGAGCAATGAAGGTTTCGGCCCCACAGCCAATACATAGAGACAGGGGACGACGAGTGCAAAACGCTTGCCCCAGTAGGAACCGAAGAGACGCTTGGACCCTATACCTGCAAGAAAAATGAAAAAATGCAGGTGCATTCCAGATAGGGCTAGGATATGGGCACATCCACAGAGGATTGCCTTGTCCTTGAGAGCGAAGGATTCCCCGCTCAACTGTCCCAAAAGCAGAAGGGAAGCAAGAGCCCTTACATTTGCATCCTCAATACACACTTCCAGACGTCCTTGCAAACGTTCGAGCATGGCTCGGCGCCAAAGTGCAAATGGAGGGATCTCAAGTACCTGCATATCCCCTGCATAGAAGACTGATCCTGTATCGTCCCACTGCCCCCAAACCTGGACAGTACTGGAGGCTACCAATATCTCTTCTACAGGAACCAGAACCGGGATTACTCCTTTGGCACTTCCCCCATAGCCCCCTTTGGTTGCACACCCTGTCAATGTAAGACGCAGCAGCTGGTCTCCACTACGGGACAGTGATGAATCCTCCTGCAAGGTTCCTTCCAAGCTCACGATTCTATCTTGAGGAATTGCAAAGGAAGGAGTACTGCTGGCAATGCCTCTACCCAACAACAGGTAAAAACAGTATACGAGGGATGTGAGTATGATCAAGGATCGTGCGCAGGAAGGAAAGAATGGCGCCACAATGAGCACAAGAACACCCAAGGCCACTCCCACTAGCAGGGGATAGGCGAAAAGACCTGACCCACGGCAGGCCAAGTAGATAGCCAGTGTGAATAAAGGGAGCAAGAGTTTCAATGGATGAAAAAGGTCTTCCATATACAAGAAAGACCCCACGGGCTGAATTTTACTTCAGCTACAGCTCCATAAGAGAGACCAACAAGGCAAGCAGTCCGATATCAAGTCTCTTCTGCATGCTCTGGTGAAACAGACGGGCAGCAAGACGCTCATCTTTTTTACGTTGCATCCGCTGATTATGAACTTTTAGTGCCATCCTGTAGAGACTTTTGTTGTAGAGGCTTAGGTACCGAGCCAATAAGTCCCCTAGTTCTTTCAGCGTCTCATTCGAACCATCATAGCTGATTGGTTTGAGAGGCTCCGAGGAGACCAAGGCAAGACTGTTGGAAAGTTCAAGCGGATCGGTAGAAGAAGCTTCATCAAGAAACGATTCAACAGCAAACAACTGTTCATCGATTTCCTGTTCTCTCTCCCCACAGCGCAACTTCAGCTCATAGCGCCTTCTTTGCGCGACAGATGAGCGAGTGTCCTTCTTGGCAAGATAACTCCAGGCAAGCACCACAAGACCACCGCTGATGAGCAATTCATCAACCATGGGCAGAGGATCCCTGATTGCCAATGACATAAAGAAATAGGAAGCGGTGAACACAACTGCCGAGATCAAGAGCCTTGGGATGTACTGCTTGTTCTGGATCCAGCGATCGACACTGAAATCAATGGCAGCATAGAGCGCATAGGAAACTTCATCCTTCTGGTTCTTTGTCAGCATTCCACTACTCTTGAGCACAACCTGCTCATCTTCACTCCAGTTTCCTACCCGGTTGGTATCAAGGTAGGGAGAGAGTGTGAGGTTTTCTTTGTTCTGTCGTTGCAGTAAATAGCAAGTAATCACGAGAGGGCCGCCTTATATGCGTCTATCCGTGCACCCAGGTTCTGTTCGAACTCGGTACGGTCTGTTCCCTCCGCAGAGAAGAAGAAGTAGTATTTGATTTTTGGTTCAGTTCCACTTGGTCGTACCACTATCTTGTCTCCACCCTCCAGGAAGAGGATAAGGACATCACTGGGAGGGAATTCTGTTTGTTTCCCGTCAAGCAGATCCTGCTTGCTGGTAATTGTATGCCCGGCCAACTCATCACCCACATTGAGTTTTCGCAACCCGGCCATAATCTGAGCCATTTTCTCCTTCCCTGATGCTCCTTCATAGTCCTTTGCAAAGACCGATTCTGTAGAGAACCCCCATGTATCATAAATCTGATCCAATCGATCCTTGAGGGTCAATCCTTTGCTGGACCAGTGGCACATCATCTCAACACTCATCAGAGCGCTGCTGATGGCATCCTTGTCACGTACCTGGGGAAGGGTCAGGTATCCGTAGCTCTCTTCACATCCGAACAGGAAATATTCACGCTCTCCTTTCGGACCTTCCAGAGAAGCAATCTCCTCTGCAATATACTTGAAACCAGTGAGAACATCCTTGCATCGTCCCCCCTGGCTCTCGACAATTCTCTTCACCAAATCAGTGGTGACCAGACTCTTCACCACCAGAGGGGTTTTCTTCTCTTGATTCTCACGATCAGCCCCCATCAGGTAATCGGTAAGCAATACAGCAATCTGGTTACCCGTGAGTAGATGATATACATCTTTCTTTTCCGAAAGCGGAATGGCGATCCCCAGCCTGTCCGCATCAGGGTCGGTTCCCAGTACAATGTCAGCTTTCTCTCGCTTGGCAAGCGCTAAGGCCATCTTCATCGCCTCTGGATGTTCCGGATTGGGCAAGGGAACGGTGGGAAAATTTCCATCTGGTTCCTGTTGTTCCTCCACGACCACACACTTGATCCCAACCTGGGAGAGCAGATGCTGCAAAGGGAGATTGCCTGAACCATGCAAAGGGGTGTACACCACCGTAATTGGATTATTCTGCACCAAGGCCGGGCGTCTCAGATTCTGCAACGCAGTATGAAAGTATGCTTGATCGACCTTTTCAGGAACAGGGACAAGCAAACCCTTGGAACGGGCACTTTCAACGCTGATCTTCTTGATATCCTTTGCTTTCACCGCATTTGCACGTTCAGCAATTCCAAAATCATGGGGAGGAGTTACCTGTCCTCCATCCTTCCAGTAGACTTTATAGCCATTGTACTGGGACGGATTATGGCTGGCAGTGATCACAATACCAGCGGTGGTTTGCAGATAGCGCACTGCAAAGCTGAGCATCGGGACGGGGTGCAGTACCGGATAGAGAAAAACAGAAACCCCATTTGCTGCAAGCACCAGAGCTGCTTCATTGGCAAACAGGTCACTATAGTTACGACTGTCGTACGCAATGACCACTGATGGATTGCTGGAAGCCTCACAGAGATACTCACTCAAGCCTTGGGTAACCTTACGAACCATGTAGGTATTGATTCGGTTGGTGCCACCACCAATGACGCCCCTCATTCCTGCGGTGCCGAAGGAAAGACTGGTATAAAAACGATCATACAGCGCTTCCCAGTTTCCACTTGTAAGTTCTTGTTCAACAGCTTCCTTGAATACCTGCTGGTCCTCTGCTTGTAGATAGGCTTCAGCCTTGCTTCTCAGATCTTTCTCATTGTACGCCATAGATTGCATCCTCCAATTCATCTACCGTATCGACAACCACAGAGCCAGGAAGTGCTTGCAGTTCTTCCTTCGGTCTGAATCCCCACGAGACCAAAATATGAGAACACCCAGCATTCTGGGCAGTCTGATAATCCACTTCACTATCCCCAATGTAACAGAGTTCTCCTACGTTTACACCCTGCCTACTGCAAAAAAGGTCAATGGCATACCGATCGGGCTTTCTGGGAGAGCCCTCTACCAATCCTCTCACAGATGCAAAAGAATACTGGGGAAGTAGTTTTTGTACGATCTTTTGTGTAAGGACATCCTCTTTGTTCGAAAGAATACCTAGAGCAATCCCAGAGTCCTCCAATCTATCAAGAAGCGGAAGGATGCCTTCATAGGGATGACTCTTATCAGCATAGTGTTTCTGATAATGGTCCATCATTGACTGATAGAGGTATGCAAACCGAGCTTCCTCAACGGGGTGGTTATAATAGGAAAGAGCACCCTTAAGTGCATTGTAGAGCCCTCGTCCAACAACCTGTTTTGTCAATGTCACTGAAAATGGAGGCAGTCCCTCCAAGGAAAGAGCAGCATTGAAAGCACTACGGATATCCTCAATGGTATCAATGAGGGTACCGTCCATATCGAAGAGGATCGCCTTTTGCAACGGTTTCAACATATCGCCATTATCGAACATAGAACGGTGGCAAGTCAACAAACGTTTCGACAAAAGAAAGACCCTACGTTTTGACAAAAGAAGTACTCTCCGCTATTGTGTACCCATGCAAACCATTACAATTAAAGGTGGCAAGGAGAAACAACTCTTACGTCACCATCCATGGGTCTTCAGCGGCGCTATCGCAAATGACATATCCCTTCTAGAAACGGGAGTCTCCAGAGCAGAAACAGATGAAGGACAATTCATTGCATGGGGATGGTATGACAAGGAAAGTCATATCCCACTTCGTCTTCTCTCTTGGAATGAGAACCAAACTATAGATGAACGCTGGTGGAAGCAAACCATTGCCCAAAGCGTTCTACGCAGAAAAATGTTCTTTGAGGACAAGGCAGGAGCAACCACTACTTTCCGCATCATTTTTTCAGAGGCTGACTATCTGCCTGGCTTGGTGGTGGATGTATACGGCACCATGTTGAGAATCATCATCAGCAGCCGTGTAGCTCATCACTTCCAGGATCTCATCGTGGAGACATTGGAATCAATGCTCAAGCCTTCCTTGATCATTCTGAATACAGACAGTGCTTTCGCTGCCGCAGAACACCTCAAGGAGACCCTGCTCTACTACCAGGATGGTCAATACTTCACTCCATCCAAGAAACTGGACCCTGTCCGTTTCCGTGAAGACAACCTCTACTATGAAGTTGCACCAGGAAAGGGGCAAAAAAGTGGATTCTATTGTGACCAACGGGAGAGTAGACGGGTTATCGAGCCGTACGCAAAGGATGCAGTGGTACTCGATGGATGCTCCTACACCGGTGCGTTCACCCTCCATGCCCTGAGAGCTGGAGCAAAACATGTCGATCTTCTGGACTCTAGTGAACAGGCCTTGAGACAAGCCTTGGTCCATATCCACATAAACCAGGACCTCAAGACCATTCCAGAGGGAAGCCGGGAGAAAGTGGAAATTACCCAGTGTGATATCTTTGAACAGATGCGGCATATCGAGAAGGACCACTATGATCTCATGATTCTTGACCCTCCCAAGCTTGCCCAGACCAAGGCACAAGCAGAAGGAGCCCAGAAAGCCTACAAGGACCTGAATCGCCTGGCAATGCAGAAGATCAAGGACGGTGGCATCATAGCAACATTTTCCTGTAGTTCGGCCATCAGCGCAGAACAGCTGCGTATGATTCTTGCCTGGAGCGCAAAGGATGCAATGGTAGAGATCCAGATTCTCCAGAAACTCGGTCAGGGACATGACCACCCGATCAGGATTTCCTTCCCAGAATCTGAATATCTCAACGGGTACTTGCTGAGGGTTATCCGCTAACTTGCAAGGGGGGTTGGGGTATCGTCCGGGTTGGTATCGTCCAGAGTGAGCATGTTTGCGAGAAATCGCAGCTGCTCAACCAGGATTGAGACCATATCACTGAGGTACCCTACCTTTCCGTTGCCATCATCCAAGGAACGCAGTGCATAACTATAGTCCTGCATCACCGGCACATCCTCATCCAAGATCAGGGAGGATGGCATGGTTTGTTCCACATTATACTTGCACCGCCTG
The DNA here is from genome assembly GCF_963676285.1 of uncultured Sphaerochaeta sp. NCBI lineage: Bacteria > Pseudomonadati > Spirochaetota > Spirochaetia > Spirochaetales > Sphaerochaetaceae > Sphaerochaeta > uncultured Sphaerochaeta sp. The sequence continues at coordinate 2,772,585 of NZ_OY781063.1, read as the reverse complement.
AACACTGCCCTCCCATCCTTTCCTTGGTTGGCGCAGGCTCCAAACAACCGACAGATAAGTGGTCGTGCTTGATAGACCGTACAGTGATACGGGGAGTCAGGGTTATAGAGAGGGCAAGGCCCGCTGGTATTGCCCCTTGCACTATTCAGTGCCTCGATAAGGGTTTCATCTTTTTTGACAAAGAGAAGATATGCAGCAACCAATCGAGCTTCACTTACCGTTATATCGGGCATAAAATGCTCACAGCATGTCCCACATCCGCTTCCACAAGCAATGTTATACTGTGTGCAGAAAACACTCGTCTGGTTTTCGATAGTCGAATACAACTCGACCAAGCCAGCCATGGACTGGCCTACATACGTTCCCTCGAACGCAATCATGAGATCTTCAATACTGTCCATCTGTGATGTACTCCCTAGAACGGAGCGGATAATACCATTACAGATGGAATTGAATCAATCAGGGAGACCTCGTTTTTTTCGCTTTTTCTTGCGGTGCTCTTTCTCGGCCTGACGGGATCCCTGTACTGAGCGCTGGACCAGCCGTGCATTCCTCCGGTCAGAGAGTGCCCAACCACCAATCAATGCACTGGTACCACAGAATGCCAGGATACCAATCCAGGCAAAAGGGCTATGCATGTAGGGCAAGGCAATATTCATTCCATAGAATCCAGTGACAAACGTCGGGATCATCAAACTGATCGAGATGATGGTCAATCGTTTCATGATGACGTTCATATTGTTGCTGATGACCGATGCAAATGCATCCATTGTGCCAGTCAGGATTGAGGAGTAAATATTAGCCATCTCGATGGCCTGCTTGTTGTCTGTAATGATATCTTCAAGGAAATCACGTTCTTCCTCACTCTCCAGACGGAAGTATGGGGTACGTTGCATTCGCTCCATCAGCGCTTCATTGGTTGTCAGACTGGTAGAGAAATAGACCAAGGATTTCTGGATCTGCAGCAATTGGATCAATTCATAGTTCATGATACTCTTGTGCAGTTGTTCCTCAACCTGGGACTTTTGGCGGTTGATGTACTTGAGGAGCCGGATATAGACCATGACTGCGCGGCCAAGGATGCTGATCACGAACCCTTCAGCTGTCTGCACCGGATATTGCCGGTAGCGGTTTTTGGCAAAATCCTCAAGCACGATACTATCACTCTGGCAGATGGTGATGACAGTATCTCGAACCAGCACTATACCAAGCGGCACTGCATACTGGTTTATTCCTTTGCAATCATCGGCCAGGGCGGGCAGACGCATGATTAACGCAACATAATCGTCTTCACGTTCAATGCGGGCCTGTTCGTCCTGGTCCATGATATCTGCGAGCAATTCACTGGAAATGGCATATTTCTCTTCGAGCTGGGTGATATCATCTCTGTTGATATCCCTCGCATCGACCCAAGTGTAGGGAGCCTCCTGGATGGGTTCTCCGGGAATCTGGCTCATAAGATTCTTTCTGATGGTGATCATACTTCCTCCATGGCTGTGTTTGCATCCATACCCAGCCCCTTGCAGGAAGAATCTTGTTAATTCCGGTATTGGGGATAGGAGGATGCCGTTCGGGTGTTTCTAGGCAGGGGGTTTATACTGCCACCGTCGTCTACTGTAGACATGGGATCCTCCTCATAACAAGATGGCCTACCAGTCTGGCAAGCACCAAAACAATACTACCACAATCAGTTTAGCCTAATAAAGGGGTTACCTGCATTTTTTCTCTCTTTTCGAAACAGTATAAACACTCTATACTCGCAACAAGGAGGAAAATGATGGTTACAAGAGAAGAAGCAGATGCATTGCTGAGAAAATACAATCCTAACGAAGCACTGGTCTATCATGCCTATTGTGTTGAGGAGACCATGCGCAGGTTCGCCAAGGAGTACGGATACGACGAGGAATACTGGTCCTTGGTAGGACTTCTCCACGATATCGACTATGGGATGTTTCCTGAGGAACATTGCCAGAAAGCGCCCGAGCTATTGAAAGAAATAGAATTGGACGATGCATTCATCAGGGCAGTATGCAGCCACGGATACGGTATCTGCAGCACCATAGAGCCTGAGCATTTCATGGAGAAGGTTCTCTACACCATCGATGAGTTGACCGGTTTGGTATATGCAACGGCATTGATGAGACCTTTAAAGATGGAAGGGATGACGGTAAAATCTGTTAAGAAGAAATGGTCCAGCAAGGCCTTCGCCGCAGGAGTGAACCGGGATATCATCTCCCAAGGAGCTGAGAAACTTGGGCTCGAGATGAATCACATCATTTCGCTCACCATAGAAGCGATGGCTGGCTCATCCAGCAAGATAGGGCTTTAGGCGAGCGGCATCTGTTCAAGACGGACAATACCGCTCTTGTTCAGTACAACCGTGTAGTGGCTGTAGATATCCAAGTCTTCTTTCTTTGAGTATTCACGTATGACCAAATGCAGGTGATAAACACGTTCACTGTTGAGCTGATCAAGTTCATCTGCATCCGGATCCATCCTGAAGACCACGTCATTGGGATCATCCATCTCTTTGAGAAAATCATCGAGGCGTATCCTGGTAACCAAGGTGAAGTTATTCTCCCTGGGAAACCTGTCCCTCGCCATCCCCTGTTTGGACAGGGGGTGCATGGACAGGTCTCGTACATAATGGATGATGTCTTCCTTGGGAAGCATATCCATGAAGGGATTGTTCTTATCTTTACGGATTTCCTTCACTGTTGAGGGAATGTCATCAGGACTGGTAAACTTGAGCCTGATCCTGCTCGAACAAATCTTCTTATTGGTCTTTGGGGAAAGAAACGAGGAGATTTCATCGGCCATCATCTTGGGAAGCACGGCATTGAAGAAGAGCCTCAGCCATTCCTTGATACGATCCTTGAACACATAACCGATGATGACAATCAGTGCCCACTGGAAGGAGTTTCTGATGAAGGTCTCTTCTGCAAATATGGTTGTCAGGGTTGCAAAGGCCATGGCAACACCGGCCGCAATTCCTGCTAGAATCTCAGAAACCCGCTTCGGCCACCTGGATATATTGGGGACAAGATAGAGACTTGATTGGGTCCACTTCTTCAACACTGCCTTTCTATACTGCACTGTCTCGGCATTGGTACTGCCACTTGGATACTCCATCTTGCTACGGTACTCCATCTCATCTCGGGAGAACTGCATCAATTTTGCAAGTATCTGCTTATGCATCTCATCCCTCATCGGGGTGGATGCCATGTAAAGGTCGAGGGCATGTTTTTCACAGATCAGGCTCGCTGCCTCATCCGTCCAGAGAAAGGCCAGCAGCAAGCGACTCTCTTGATCAATCTTCTCCTGAATTGCTGAAATCATACCTCTAAGTACTTTGAGAAGCGTTGAGGCATTCATATACCAGTTTGTCAATGTGGTGTTCAGATCACTCTGCATTCCAAGTTTCACCATATCCTTGCAATCCTTCAGGCACGCCTTTGTCTCATGACGTACTGAGTTCACTACCGTCTGCAGTTCATGGATTACTTTCCGCTCAGGTACTGCATTCAGGTCAATCAGGAGATCCTTGGTGTACTGCTTGAGAATGGAAAGGGGGCTGAGCAAATTCTCGTCATCAAGCAACTCCTCAAGCGTTATCTCAGGAGAGGAGTACCTTCCATGGCTCTGGAATTTGTGAAGAATTCGTTCTTCACTGTATGTAGAGCGATTAACATAGAGTTGGGGAGGAGAAAACAGATAATAGTGAATTTCCCGCTCATACTTCCGTGTCTCTGGAATCGGCAAAATGAGCTTCGTCTCCAAATGTCTGCTTGAATGTCTCCGTAAATCGATCAAGGTTCCCTCCCGGTTGCACTAGTATACAGGAGGGTTTAACCTAACGCAATCGTAAGTTACGGTAACTGTCCCAAGGATACTCGGCGGCACTCTTGAGAGAAAGCGATTCCAGGTCATCGTAGGATGGGACAAAAACGTCTCGGATGGGGAGTTTGAACACCTCCTGCACCCGTCTACCCAACAACTGCTCCAACAAGGGTCTTGTTGCTCCTTGCTCGAGCAATCTCTTGACCAAGAGCAAAATGCCACTGAACCCAGGAATTCCACTTGCCCCTGCCTCTTTATCCTGAAGCGTATGTGGAGCATGATCACTCTCTATCCAGTCTACCCTTCCCTCCAACAGTGCAACAAAGAGAGTACTACGCTCGGTTTCACTGCGAAGAGGAGGATTCATCTTGGCGTACAGCGTCCGCTCTTTTGCATCCTCACTGGAGAGAAGAGCATGATGAGGGGTGACCGCACAACTGACCCGAACTCCCTTAGCCCTTGCTTTCTCGATTTCATGGAGGGCCTCAATACTACTCAGATGACAGATATGAAGGTGTCCCCTGAAGCCTTCCTCCTGTGAGAATTGCAACTGGTCTGAGACACTTGCAACCTCTGCCTCTACTGGCCGTGCAAGGCTATGGGTGGAGAAATCAGCAGGATCGTACAACTCAGGATGTAACAGGGACTCTTTTTCACAATGCAGGGCAACAACCCCCTCGTAACCACACTCTTTCAAGGTACGATATACAAGAGCCTGTTCCCTCTCCTGTACGAGCCCCATATTTCCTGTTGAATGACCTGCAAACAACTTAAGCCCCACAACTTTAGGAAAGAGCTCCTGTGCTAGGGAAACCACACTACGAATCTGTTCGGCAGAAGGCGTTACCCCCGCATACAGGTGATAACGAACATCAAGACCGCACCCTTCAGCATCCTCGATACGTCTGAGAATACTTTCACGGTCTGTGAGTGTTGGTTGCGTATTAGGCATATCAAATACCTCATCAATCCCGCAAGTGAGCGCAACCCCCAATCCATGGGAGAGGGTTTCTTTCTCGTTCTGACTCCAGTCACGGAGATGTACATGTGGGTCAATCATAGGCAATTAATTCAGGCGCCTCTTTCGCCAGATAGTCGTACTGCATGAAGGTGCCCCAACGGCAAGTCAATCGGTCACCACAGGCACACTCTCCACACATCCCTATACCGCAGAGGGTGGTTCTCTCCATCGATAGGTATAGATTATGCTCCTTGACTCCCCGAGCCAACAGCTTGCGACAGGCGATAGCCATGAAAACCTCAGGACCTACTAGATAACAGGCCTGCTCGTCATCCAGAGGGATAGTGTCCAGAAGGTCCAGTACTCTTCCTGGTCTGCCATCATCAGCAATACAAGTGAATGATCCATAGGATGAGAGGGCCTCCTCAAGCAAGGCTTTGCCTTCCACACTCTCACTTGTTCCTACAAGAATACTCATTTCAGTTCCCTGCCCTTGCAACTGGTCGGCAAGACTGGGAAGTACTGCCACCCCGGTACCCCCACCCAACAAGAGTGCTTTTTTGGTCTTCTCATTGTTCAGTTGTGCACCGTAAAGTCCCCGTACATAGATATCATCTCCGACCTGCAAGGCACAAAGTTCAGCTGAAAAAGGACCCCGATTCTTGACGATGAAGGTCAATGGATCGTTATGAGCAACAGAGAATGGCTTCTCCCCGATGGTTGGAATCCACAGAAATGCGAACTGTCCTGCCTTGCAGTAAAGCGTGCCATCCAGTGTGATGATACGGGTATCCTTACCATACTGCTCACTCTTCACCACCTGATGTTTCTCATATGCCATCTGTCGGTCTTTGATGATATAGGAGGTAGATTGCTTTTGCGCAGGATCTTCTCCGCTCAGAATAGCCTCTGCCTCTCGCTTCACCGCAGCGAGGTATTCAGGCCATGCCTTCTGGTCGACAGTACCGAGGGCTGAACCGATCCCAACAGCATCAGCACCGGCAGCTATCAAGGCTGCAGCTTCCGTTCCACTGCTCACTCCACCCATACCGATAAGCGGCACATCATCACCACAGGCTTGGCGAATCTCCCGAATTGCTGAAAGTGCTCGTTCATAGACATGATGACCGCTACTGCCGCCCTTGCCTCCAAGCTTGTTCTGCAAGATGGGCAATCCTGAACCTGGATCCTTGTGGACGATGGGGCCAACGGTATTGATTGCAACCAAGCCATCGGCACCACTATCCACTACGGCCTTGGCTATCAGACCGATATCATCGACATTTGGGGTAAGTTTCACAAACAAGGGTGCTTTGCACTCCTTGGTTGCTTCCTTGATCAATCGCACATATTCAGCGGCAATATTCTGGTCACATCCAATTGACGCCCCATAGCCGACTGATGCATGAGGACAGGAGAAGTTCAACTCCACCAGATCTGCCACCTCATCAAAGGCTTTAACCAAGGTAATGAAATCTTCAACACTGTTAGCCGAGAGCGATACATTGAGATAGCTGGAAAAGGAGTGCTCTTTCCTGAGTTTCCTCAGTTCATACAGGGCTTGTTCCATCCCAGGATTGCGCAACCCTACAGAATTTCCAAAATTACCGGCTGAGGTCTCACAGATCACCGGCTCACGATTCCCTGGATTAACTTCCACCTGGAAACTCTTGGTAGTAATGATGCTGATGGCTTGTACCTTCTCGTCAAAGTAGGTGATCAGTCTAGGTTTAGTGGAAGCAACACCACTTACAGTTCCCAACAGGACAGGAACATCCGGATTGAGATGTCTTTTTGATAGGAGTTCCATCACATCCTTCATAAAGAGGTCTCCTCAAGCAGGGAGCGAAGGTTCTTCATGCATAGATCAAGCCAGTCTTCAGGTGCCGGGTTATTCTTCCATGGATGGGTCAATGCACTGCTGCTGTTTATTCTGGCAAGCTCTACTGGGTACCCAGCCTTCTTCAAAATTGCCATAACCTCACTTGCAGATCCTCCTTGGCTTCCTACACCAGGGATAAGCAGGGGAACTGATTGGTCATGATAGAAGGTAGCAATGTCCTCCAACTCCTGGAGATTGGTCGCGCCGACCACCGCTCCTACACTTCCTGTCTTCTGGTTATACGCGGCAATCTGGCTGGCCACTTCCAAGTATAAAGGATGCTCATGCTCCTTCTTGTTTTGTACCAACAGGTTTTGGAGGTCTTTTCCACCAGGATTGCTGGTACGATTGAGCAGATATGCCCCTTTTTCAGGAAACCTGATGAAAGGCTCTACCGAGTCACTTCCCATATAAGGAGCAACGGTTACGGCATCACTCTGCCACGCTTCAAAAGCTTCCTTGGCGTAGTTCATGCTGCTTCTGGCAATATCGCCTCGCTTGCTGTCAAGAATGACAGGAATTCCCGGGAAGAAACTCTCCAGCATATCCAGTACATCAGCAAGGGCAGAACTTCCCGAGAAATCTTCATCACGTGGATGGTCGAGGCACTGATAGTAGCCAAGATTCGGTTTGAACGCTGCAGGAACCAATCCAGCAAGGCTCATTCTCCGAAATAACTGTTGAAAAAAACTATTGAGGTCACTACGGATATTCCCACTGGACACAGGAAGGGATTCAACGATTGGATCCAATCCCATGCAAGCAATATTTCCAGTTTTTTCTGCACTATCTACCAATAATGTTTGATAACTCACGCTTATCTCTCCTTACCTGTCTACTTTGGAAAATCCCAGCTTCTCACCCCAGCCAAAGGGATCTTCCCTCCACGAAGTAAGCAATCTTGCTTCTTCACTGTTCACATACCCTGTCTCCTGGGCGCTTGCAACCATCACATCATAGTCAAGAATGGTAAAGAATGTGCATGCAGGGTCCAAGGATGCGAATGCTTCATTGGCTGTGGCAAATCCATAGGTGAAGATTGCAAGGGTATAGGGACAAACACCTTCCGCTTTAGCAATCGCCTGGACTGCCTTGATGGAAGATCCCCCGGTGGAGATCAAATCCTCAATAAGGAGCACCTTGGCACCAGCATAGGTACCTTTTTGCCCAAGCCCTTCGATCTGTTGACCAAGCCCATGGTCCTTGCCGGAACTCCTCACATAGCTCATGGGTTTCTCGAGTCGGTCTGCCAGGGTGGTTGCATGAGGAATACCAGCAGTTGCTGTTCCAGCAATGTTGTCTGGATTGAAATCAAGGCTCTCCAGCATTGCAGCAAAAGCCTCGCTGACCAGCCTTCTGGCTCCACTTTCGGCAAGCAGTCTTCTGTTGTCATTGTAGATGGGCATACGGTAGCCGCTTGCCCATGTGAAAGGATCTTGAACTTGGAGGCGGATTGCACCAAGCTCCAAGGCCTTCTTTGCCAGAATCGGTCCATAATGGTTTGTAATATCTTCAATATGTTTCATGGTATCTCCAGTGTAGCCTATTTATTTCCACGCTTCCAGATTTCCTTGAAGGTGTGTGTCTTGTTACAGAATGCACAGACAAAGGTATTGTCCTTGGTTCGATGGAACATGGCTGGGACCCCTTCACCCTGATCAGGGTGGGAGATGCATGCTTCATTCGTGCAAGCCAGATCCTCAAAGTTATAGATTCGGGGGGGAAGATGCAAGCGGAATTTATTGATTACCTTCCCATCCTTGATAAGGTTCAGCGTACAACCAGGAGCAACTGCACTCAAACGCTTGAGCTGCTTTCGGTCAAGACTGTACTCACCGGGGCGAAAGATGATCCCTTTGAAGATGTCTTCCTGACCGCTGGTGCTTACCCACTCCCCACCTTTGTATGCGTCCAGGCCAAGCACACTGCTGATAAGCCTCATATGTCTCCTGATCTCGCCCGGGCTGTCTCCCTTGAGAATGTGGTCGATGACCAAGCCATTCCGGATTGGTTGCACTCCTTCACTTACCCGCTTCTCTTTTGTTTCCCGGGAGTGCAAGTCTACCTCTGTAATGTAGTCCTCACTCTCATACACTTCCTTCTTGGCCACAGGGACAAAATCGCTGCCGATTTTTCCTGCAAGCAGGGAAAGCAATACAATCCTCACATACATACCATTGATCGATTGTCGTTCCCATCCATTGAGGGGTGTGTCATCGAGGAAGGTGGGGATTGTGGGAGTTACCTTGTGCCGTGGTAGCGGGTGATAGAAGGTGGTCCCTTCCTTTATTCTGTCCAAGAACTCTTCTCGGAATGTAATGGAACGACGTAGCTCTTCCTGTCTCTGGAGGATCCTATCCCCCATTCGCTCCAGCTGTGGACGGGTAAAGTACCACTTGGAAGCCACATCATGTTGATCAAGGTATTCTTCGATGGAAGAGAAGATGCGAACTTGGTAACCATTTTCTTTCATCCGGTTTACGTAGACTTCCGGCATTGCCAACTCTATGGGGGCTATCAAATCAACCTTGACCTGCTTGAATATTTTCAGACCATCAGCTTTTGAGTGCACTGTTCGTCCATGGAAGAGATCCCCGACCAATGCAAGATGCAATTCCTCGTTACTCCATTGGTTGTCTTCAAGAAAGGTGAACTCATCAAGCAACTCCTGCGTGGGATGCTCATGCTTGCCATCCCCTGCATTGATGAATATCGGTTTGCGGTAGAGTTTATTTCGCTCTGCATAAGCGGCGCAAGCCTCTTCCAGATGCCTGGTAACACCCTCAACCTTGCTCCGGATGATGAAAATGGTATTCTCATATCCACTGAGGGTATTGAAGGTATCGGCATAGCTCTCTCCCTTGTTGAAGGAAGAACTGTCGCTGTTCAGCTCAGAGACTTTTGCATGATGAAAGTTGGCTGCATTCTTGAAAGATTCCTTGGTCCTGGTACTGTCTTCCAGGAACACTTCATATATGCCGAAATCCCTATCATCAATTCTGAAAGGGGTGAGCTTCTCTTCATCTCTCTGTTCCATCGCTTGTTTGAGAATACGTACCTGATCAAAGAGGTACATCCGTTCTTCCTTGGAAAAATCCTCAATAACACACAACGACCGCCCTGCAAATACATTCTGTTTTTCCATCTTGACTCCTTCAAAAAAAAGCCGGCCCTACGACCGACTCTTCACAACACTATCATATTGAGGGGATTCCCATTCCAGAGCGTTATACGCAACACTGTTTCGTTTCTTGCCCATGGGCTCCCTCCTACTTGTAACTTCTGGAAAACCATAGCAGAGAGTAGGCTCTCTGTCTAGGGTTACCCCTCAATTTTCTTGCCAACCGCATCTGTGTCATTCTCGATGTCAGAGAGACTCATTAAATCCTCTTTCACGGGAACTTTCGATTTCTCTGGCTCCTCTTGTTTTGCAACAGGGACCTCCACTCGTTTGGTCTCCTTTGGTTGCGTGTTCGCACTCTCGCGTTCTGCTTCCACCCAATCTGTAATGGTCTCATAAGCTGAATCAGGACCAAAGGCAAGCACTGTATCGAACTGCTCTGGAGAAATCTTACCACGATTCTTCAGATCACGCTTGTACATTTTTCGATACCAACCATTGGATCGTTTACGGATATGGTGTTTTCGACGTTTTTTCAGTTTCCCACTCGTACCCTCGGCACTGTACCGAGAGGCATATGAACCATAGCCATACCCCTTGCCATATCCATACCCATAGCCATATCTATATCCAGTTCCAACCGAACCTGGAACCACGCCGTTGAATACCACACCACTGATGGGGACATTTGCCGTTCTCAAGCTGCTGATCAGATCGAAGAGCGAACCCTTGCTGGTGATACCTGCACGTACAGTGATGATTAGGCCATCAACATGTTTGCTGATGGAGAGCAACTCACTGGCGGAGTCCAATGGAGGTGCGTCGATAATGACAAAGTCATATACACTTTCCAAGTAGTGAATGAGCTGCGTATACCGTGGATTGGAGAAGATGCCGGCATGCACCAAGGGAGCATTGCCAGGAGGCAACAAGTGCAAATCGGGAACCTTTTCAATTGGCCTGAGGATACACTCTTCAAGTGTTGCCTTCTTGGTTACATAATCCACCAAACCAACTTCACGGTGTTTTAGACGGAAATAGCGCTCCATACTGGGAAGACGAAGGTCCCCATCAAGCACCAAAACCTTACTTCCCATCTGGGCCAATGCGATGGCTATATTCCCAATGATGGTACTCTTCCCTTCCGCCATGGAACAGGAGGTGATGGAGAATACATGCTTCTCGCTCCGGTTGTAGAGCATGTTTGCTACCAGCTTGAACCGCTCTGATTCAAAGGAGAGCGGATCATTATGTACAATAAGCGTTGGATATAAATCGAGAGGAGAGACCTTCATCATGGGGATCCACCCCAAAATAGGTACATCCTTGCCAACAATCTTCTGAATCTGCTGCTCAGTTTGGATGGATACATCCAAGGCCTCAATGGCCAAGGTAAGCAAGAGGCCGAAGGCCGCTCCCAACAACACTGCAACAGCCAAGATCAAGAGCCTGTTCGGGCTGACAGGATTACGTGGAAGAATTGCCTCATCAACAACCGTGACATTGCCACTTACAGAAGCTTCGATTAGCTTCACTTCTTCCAACATTTCCCGCAGTTTCAATCCGATAGCTTCATAGATCTGGACATCCCTCTGCAACTCAGAGAGCCGTCGCTCCAGGACGGGTAGCTGGGAGAGCTCGGAGATGAATACCTCTCCACGCTCCTCCAAGATCTGGATACCAACCTCAGTGGTGAGCGCCTGCACAATTGCTTGGGTATTGTTCTCATTCCCATACGACCGGGTTAGTAGGGAGACACGGTCAAGCAGGTCCTTATTCAATTGGTTTATCGCACTGCTGATCACATAGGTACGGGAGGAAGAATCCATGGGCATGGAGACCTGCGTTTGGGTTGCTGAGGGATTACTCAGGGATTCATACATGGTCAATTCTGTTTTCCAGGCCGCAAGATCACTCAGCTTATCTGCAACTACAGGATCTTTACGTATTGCATCTAGAGACAGTACTCCTTCAACACCTGACTCACGGAGCCCTTCATTGTATGCATCGAGGAACACCATTGCTTCCTGCAATTGCAGTTTCAGAGGTTCCAAGCGCAGCGTGTAATAGGAAATCTGTTCAACCAATAAAGAACTCTTGTCAGTGAGTTGAATGATGTCGCTGTTTTCCCTGAAGTCACCCAAGGCATCCCCTGCAGCAGTGAGTGCTTGATCGTTGATGGGAATCTGGGATTCGATAAACTCACGTTGTGCAGTTTTTGAGTTCTTGGCAATGCCGGTCAGAAGTGTATCGTAACTTGAGGCAAGTGCATTGGCGAAATCACGTGCGAATGCAGGGTTTTCATCGGTAACCTTGATCCTCACAATGTTGGTGTCCTTTACCGTAGAAACCACAATCCGCTCTTTAAGATTGCCCAAGACAAGCTTATCTCGGTAATCAAAGCCATCTGAATTCGTATATTGCGATAAATCCAGCGTGCTGAGGGCATAATCGATATTGCTCCGACTGGTGATCAACTCGACTTCCGTGGCAATCTTCGTACTTGAAGCCGATATATCCATCAATGATTCGAAAGATGAGGAAGTCTGGATGGGATCGACCAAGACTGAAACTTCCGACTCATACTGAGGAATGGCAATCTGCAAATAACCAAAAGCAAGTCCTACAACCAGGATGAAACCTACGAAGAACCAGCGAAGACGCTTATGAAAGATATGAAGCAGCTCTGCAATGGAAATTCCTTCTTCGCCTGCATCAAAGGGACTAATGGACTGTGTATACTCTTCCTGTTGACTCATCTGCTTCTCCTACAGGCTCTTGGAATCCAAAATAATGTTCACAACCGTGGCAACGATCCCCAGGATGGAACTTACCAAGCCTATGATGGCGACCGTAGGAGCAATGTCCCTGGCCAATGTCTCTTTAGCCACTGCGATGGTGGTTTCTGGGAGAATGGGATCTCCCAATGCAATGGACTTGCCATCAGGACCTTGCACTTTCACATCTGTCGGGTAAGCAGCATCGTCACTCAACCCACCAGCAAGGGAAAGATAGTAATTCATTGTCTTGTCCGGTACATATGCAAACACTCCAGGGCGGACCACACCGCCACTGACGGTCACCAAGCGCTGTGTAAAGGGGATCAGAAGTGTGTCGTTGCTTTGCAACTGCATAGGTTGGTTCTCCTCTTTCCCATAGAGGATACTCTGGATATTGAGAGGGATACGCTTGCCGGAACGAATCAGGTAAGATCCTTCAAGATCACTTACTGCAAGAAACCTGGAAGAGAGCGAGCTAAGCATCTGCTTCATACTCTCCCCAGGATAGAACTGGTAAAAAATCCTTCCAGAAGGATAGCCAACCAATGCAGTGGTGGATAGAGAATCATATACCTCACTGGATGAGACGGCTCCTTCTATAGTTACAGTCTGGAGGCTGGGTTCCTGCTGATCAACAATCACTTGATCAAGATGGGATAGTGTATAATCGGGTTGCTCAAGCAAATTGACATACTGCACATACCAAGCACCACTCTCTGGGTTATAACGTTGAATCCTGATGTTCTGCACATCAGCGGAGGAGAGGAGTCCTCCTCCATACATAGTCAAAAGATCTTCCAGGCTATCTGACTCCAGGATCTGGTAGGTTCCTTCCTTATATACCCGACCACTGAGCATGACCAATGTCTCACAGCGCTCAAGGGTAATGACATCACCACTCCTCAGCAGTGGGTCCTCCTCCAGGACACCCTCGCGCATTGCTTTGTACAGGTCAAACACCTCCTCACTGCCATCAGTATGGCGGATACGGACATTCCTGGTTGAAGCATAGGGTGTTGCATTTTGGAGCACTTCCGAAAGTCGGGTAAGCCCCCATGCGGGCACCACTCTGGTCCCTACCACCTCTCCTACAACTGAAACCATGAAAGAACCGGTTCGTATAAAAACAAGCTGTGGATTGGAATAACTATAGTAGGTACGTACCATATCATAGATGGCTTTCCTGACCTGGGAAAAGGTTTTATCTTTTCCATCAATGGTACCAAGGCCTGGAATGGAGATACTACTCGACTCATCCACTTGCAAGTCAACCGTTACACTTTTCATACCATCCAGATAGACCAAGCGGAAGGTATCGCCAGGAGTAACAGGATACGAACCATTGCTTACAGCACTCAGCAACCGTTGCTCTTCGTCATATACAGGAACCTCGGAAAGAAGCCCAAGCTGGGCAGAAAATGACTGGACTTCTAGATTTTCCACACTGGAGGATACTTTCACCTGAGGTCCAAACAAGGGGCTGCGTATAACCAAGCCGGTTTCTTCTGCCCCCAATGAGAATGTACAACACACCAAGAGAATGAGTACAATTACTATATGTGCTCGAGTTTTATTCATGCAATAATCCTTCATAACGAGTAGGCAACATACAAACAGGAAAAGCTAGTCGATATATCCTATCACTTGCAGTACTATGACACAAGTCTCATTTTGTGTCCGCAAGCTTCCTTGCCAACACTGTTTCCAAGTAAATTTTGCTGTCTTTTTGTTGCAAAAACTATTTTAAAATTATTCGATTAGCTTATTTAACTACACTTTCGGCACCATTATGCAACAATTCATACGCTTTGCAACAGATACAGGTACCAATGCCATACTTTCTGCACAAAATCTCAAAAAAACTCATATTTCGGTAAAATGAATTTTTCTTACTACATTTTTAAATTTACCTAGAATTATACTAGGTTAAATGCGTTTTCCATCGCTAAAGGTTTATCAATAATGTTTTGACAGCAGGAAAAACGTCCCGTATAATTTGAAACAGTTGAGGTTCTTCGAGTACCATCAACGACATCACGCAATCTTTTGTAAGGAGAGAAACATGAAAAAGAGCATTGTCTTACTGTTGATCATGCTGTTGGCCACTTCCTTTGTATTTGCACAGGGAGCAAAAGAGGCCACCGATGCTGCAGATGCACCCCTTAAGGTAGGTGTCATCTACATCAGTCCCCCTGGAGATATGGGGTACTCCTATATGCATGACCAGGGCACTATTGCCATGGAAGAGCATTTCGGGGACAAGGTCGAGGTCATTCGCATGGAAGGCATCCCTGAGAATGAGAGTAGCGAACGTGTCATGGAGAGCCTTATCGATGAAGGATGCAAAATCATTTTTGCGAACTCCTACAACTACCAGCAGTACATGCTGAATGTTGCAGAAAGATATCCTGACGTCTACTTCGAGCACTGCTCCGGTTACCTCTCCGCTGACAACATGTCCAACTACTTCGGAAGAATGTATCAGATGCGCTACCTCTCCGGTATGATCGCTGCTGAAATGTCTCCTTCTGGAAAGATTGGTTATGTAGGTGCTTACAACACTCCTGAAGTTGTACGTGGAATCAACGCATTCACCCTTGGTGCACGCGCTGTGAATCCCGCTGCAACCGTGACGGTTGTTTGGACCAACACTTGGTTTGACCCTTCCCTCGAGCGTCAGGGCGCAGTAGCTTTGCTTGACCAGGGTTGTGACGTTATTGCACAGCACCAGGATACCACCGAACCTGCAAAGGCAGCTATCGAACGCGGCAAGTACGCAATCGGTTACAATGCTGACTTCCGCAAGATTGTTGGCGATGACCACGTTCTGGTCTCCCCAATGTGGAACTGGGGCAACTATATGATTCCTGCCGTCCAGAGCGCTCTTGACGGCACATGGGAAAGCCAGAGTTACTGGGGTGGCCTTGAGGACGAGATGATCCATCTCTCCCCGATTTCCCCGTTGGTACCACAGGATGTAGTTGACGAAGTCATGGCTATCCAGGACAAGATCCACGATGGCGAATGGGACGTATTCTGGGGCATGCTTAAGGACAACACAGGTGCTGTCCGCCAGAAGGCAGGCGAGAAGATGAGTGACGATGCAATGCTCACCATGGACTGGTTTGTTGAAGGCGTTATCGGTAGCGTCTGATCTTAGGATTTCCTATTGGATAGGGGCGGGCTGCTGCCCGCCTCTACTTGATTCAAGACTTTTCTTGCCTTGTTTCTGAGGCAAACGTAAGTGGACAGAACATGAGTGAAATAACCACCGACGAAACACCCGTCGTGCGAATGGTCAATATAACCAAACACTTCCCTGGGGTACTGGCTAACGACCAAGTTGACCTGACCTTGCACCGCGGAGAGGTTCTCGCCCTGCTCGGGGAGAACGGCGCCGGCAAGAGTACCCTGATGAATATGTTGGTCGGACTGTATCAGGCCGATAGTGGGGAAATCTATGTAAAGGGAGAGCTGGCAGACATCAACTCCCCGCAGGACTCAATGGCCCTTGGGATAGGTATGATCCACCAGGAATTCATGCTGGTAGGGAACATGAGTGTAGCAGAGAACATTGTCTTGGGCATGAAGGATCTACCTTTTGTACCGCCCATGGCAGAGATACGCGAAAAGATAACGGAGCTGAGCAAGCGCTATGGCTTGCAAGTCTATCCGGATAAGATAATTCAGGATCTTTCAGTCGGGGAGCAACAACGTGTAGAAATATTGAAGTTGTTGTACCGAGGTGCTGATATTCTCATTCTTGATGAACCTACAGCAGTGCTTACTCCTGGGGAAGCAAGAGATTTGAATGAGATCCTGAAGAAAATGCTTGCAGAAGGCAAGAGCGCTATCTTCATTACTCATAAAATGGATGAGGTGATGGAGTTCAGCCATACCGTCCAAGTATTGAGACGAGGAAAAAGTGTATCAGTCTGTCCCACCAAATCGATAAAGCGGGTACAGGACCTTGCCAACATGATGGTTGGTCGTGATGTGCTCTTCTCCTTGGAACGTGGCCCGTACAACCCAGGGGAAGTCAAGGTAGAAGTGAAGGACCTTCTTGCACTGCCTGTAGGGGGTGGAAAACCGGTTCTTGACAATATATCCTTTTCCATTCGTGGTGGCGAGATTTTCGGTATTGCTGGTGTTGCAGGCAATGGCCAGCAACAGTTGACTGAGGCCATCACGGGTCTTCTGAAAGTCAACGGTGGAACCATTCACCTTAACGGAAAAGACATGACGAACAAGACTCCATTGCAGGTCATCAAGACTGGAGTAAGCCATATCCCAGCCGACCGAGGAAGAATGGGTGTGGTCGGGGACATGAGTGTCGGAGACAATCTGTCGATGAAGAAATACCGAACGGTTGAACTGTCCGCACACAATATCATCAAGCGGGGCTTGGTCCGGAAATTTGCAGACCGCCTCATTGAGTTGTTCACCATCAAGACCCCGAACCAGGATACTTCGGTGAAATTCCTGAGCGGAGGAAATATCCAGAAAACAATTCTGGCACGAGAGATTGACTCCTGTGGAGGTATCCTTGTTGCAGTTTACCCTTCCAGAGGACTTGATGTTGGAGCAACAGAAGCAGTACGTCAAAACCTGATCAAGCAGAGGGACAAAGGGTGTGCCGTTCTCCTGGTCAGTGAGGAACTGGAAGAACTGTTGATGGTGGCTGACAAGATTGGAGTTATGTTTGAAGGAAGAATTATGGACATCGTGGATGCAAAGGACGCAAAAACCGAGGAACTTGGCATGTTGATGGCAGGTGTTGAAAGGAGGGATATATGAAATTCCGCTTGGAAAAGCGCGACTACCGATCCACCAGGATGGCGGTACTCGTCCCTGTAGTCAGCCTGCTGGTCTCCTTTATCCTGGGAGCTATTGTGCTGCTTATCTCTGATGCTAATCCATTTCAAGCATATGCGGCTATGATCAAGGGAGCCTTCGGCAGCCAGACAAAGTTGCAATACACATTGGTGAAATCCATCCCCTTGCTCCTCTGCGGTCTTGCCGTGGGAATAGCCTTCCGTTTGAAGTTCTGGAATATTGGAGCTGAAGGACAGTATGTAGGTGGAGTCATCGGTATTACCTGGGTCATGCAGTTCTGGACATTCCTTCCAACCGCTCTGCTTTTACCGGTCGGTATGGTCGTCGGTATCCTCTTCGGCGCCTTGTGGGGAGGTATTCCCGGTGTATTGAAGGCTCAGTGGAGTGTGGACGAGACACTCACCACCCTGATGATGAATTACATCATCATCGGTTTTGCAGAATACCTGTATTTCAATGCATGGAAGGCTCCCAGAGGAAATATGGGAACGGTACTTTATCCCAAGGAAGCCTGGCTTCCCAGAATATGGGGCCGAGTACATGGAGGCATTTTCTTTGCACTGATCCTTGTGGGCATTCTCTGGTTTGTCTTATATAAGACACGTTGGGGTTTTGAGCTGAATATGATAGGCAAGAATAAACGGGCAGCAGAGTGCCAGGGAGTTTCGATAAAGAAGAATATCATCCTTGCCATGTTGCTCAGTGGAGCAATTGCTGGTTTGGCTGGTGTCATCGATGCAGCAGCAGTAACACACCAGTTGACCAAGGGCGTGGATGCAGGATATGGATTCACCGGTATCATCATTGCCTGGATGAGTGGTCTCAATCCATTCATATCCATTGTAGTCTCAGTTATCATGGCTGCTCTCGAAACAGGTAGTGATGCTTTGCAGATGACCATGAAACTACCCAATGCAATGGGTGCAGTCCTCCAGGGCCTGATACTCATTCCATTACTGGCAGGCAATATCTTTATCGAGTACCGATTGCTCGTCATCAAAACCCGTAAGGAGGTTACCGCATGAACATGCTTGATTTCATCACGAAACTACTAGCGGCAACATTGGCCATGGGGACCTCCCTTGCGTATGCAACCTTGGGAGAGGTCTATACCCAAAAAACAGGGATACTGAACCTAGGAATGGAAGGCATCATGCTCATGGGAGCTCTTGCAGGATTCACCACAGCGTTCAATACCGGGAATCTGTATCTAGCTCTGATGATGGCGATGCTGGTGGGAGGGTTCTTCAGCCTCATCCATGCATTCCTCTGTATTACGATGAGGGCCAACCAAGTTCCAGCAGGCCTTGCCATCACCATGTTCGGTACCGGTCTTGCCAACTTCCTGGGAGAACGTCTTGGACCTGCCTCCAATGGATACAACCTCACCGGTATGAACATACCCGACAAGTTCAGTAACATTGCAATCCCATTCTTGAGTGATATCCCAATCCTGGGAGCTCTCTTCGATGTGAGTTTGCTTACCTATGCACTGTACATTCTTATCCCATTTGCCTGGTTCTTCATGTACAAGACCAAGCATGGCATGGTTGTCCGTGCTGTTGGTGAAAATCCAAGAACAGCGGCATCGATGGGTATCTCAGTTACCAAGATCCGGTATCTATACACCGTAATTGGAGGTATGCTTGCTGGTCTTGGTGGAGCTTGTCTCTCTTTGAGTTTCACTCCCAGCTGGAATGAAGGCATGACCGGGGGCAAGGGCTGGATTGTAATTGCCTTGGTTATCTTCTCCACATGGAACCCAGCGCGTGTAGTAATCGGAACACTGGTCTTTGGTGGTATAACCAGTCTGCAGTTCAGCCTACAGGCTGCTGGACTGAAGATGGTCATCCCAAGCCAGTTCCTTGGATTCTCGCCGTATCTGATCACACTTGTTGCATTGGCGGCCATGACCATCATCAACCAGAAGAAAAAAGGCTCATTTGCCTCTCCTTCTGCCTTGGGAACGTCGTTTGCCATAGACGACAAATAAGCACCTAGATCAATCCATCATTAAGAGGGGACCTTCGGGTCCCCTTCCCCTTGCTTGCATACCTGCTTACAAACAAGTACCATACTTCCATGAAAAAGACCAATGCGATGCGAATCCTGGAGGCACAAGCCATTCCCTATGAGGTAGTGGAGTACACGTGGGATGAAGAGCACCTGGATGCAGTGCATGCGAGTGAGGTTGCAGGTTTGGAACCTTCACAGGTTTTCAAGACAATCGTGCTAGAGGATAGTGAGAAGCAGATATTTGTATTCTGCCTTCCTGCAGACTTCTCTGTCAGCCTGAAGAAAGTGAGAGCATTGACGGGTAGCAAGGATATAGAGCTATTGAAGCTTGATCGGTTGCAGTCTGTCACAGGGTATATCCGTGGAGGTTGCAGCCCCTTGGGGATGAAAAGGCAATTCCCTACATTCATCGAGGAAGTCGCCCAGACAGAACCGTATATCCATGTGAGTGCAGATATGCGTGGCCTGCAGCTGAAAATCAAACCAGAAGACCTCGTATCAGCCACACAAGGACAGTTTGCAGACTTTACTTAGTCATGTCTATTATGACTGGTGAAATATCTCCTGAGGCGCAGGGATAGAGAGACGGCAACCATGAACAACAGGATAACTATTGCCGATACCAAAAGACTGCTTGCCCAACGAAGATAGACAGCACCTGTTTGGTAGCGGGTTAGAGCACCATCAAAGACTGCACTGGAAATGAATAGAACTACCATTGACCCGAGCACAATATCTGCAATGGGAATCCTGTTTCCCTTTCTATTGGCAAACCAGAAAAGAAACAGAGAGGATCCAAGCAAAAGAGCAAGGAGAGTTGGAATGGCTACTGGAAGGAACCAAGTAAAGGAACCAGAGACGACCACGTTAATAAGCGCTACATAGAAGAGAGTGGTCAATACACTTAGTGCTACACTCCCCTTCAGATGCTTCTTTGCCCATCTGGTCCAAGGAAACACCCCATACATCCAGAACATTGCAATACCACCAGCTGCAACGAGTGACCAAGCCCACGTGAGATCATACCCATCAAGCCCAAGAAGCAAGATCGCAGCAATCAAGCTTTGCCAACTTGCATGATTGACATAGCGGGGTTTTGCCAATACAACAGCAACAAGGCTTATGGCAGCCATGGCTATACAGAACAGGGGAATGTAAGCATACGACAAGGCTCCAGAAAAGAAGAGGGAGAGACCAACGGTGATCTCGCTGACCACAAACAAGGCCACAATTAATTCAACCAAACCTTTTCTTGCCTTGGTGATACCACGAGTTCCGTCTGGGGGTAATTTCTCTGCAAAGAGAGGTTCGCTGGACGACTCCTCCATTCCTGGGGGAAGAAGGACCTCTGTCCCACATAAAGGGCAAGTCTTTGCCCCGCTGGATAATTTAACTCCACAATGTACGCAATATGCCATGGCTGTATTTACCTCGTATCTTCCCTGTTGGTTGCAATTTCGACTTGGATACCATCTTCTACCAAGAAGGTACAGAAGAGCCGCTCCAAGGAGGTGTCTGTTGCATAGAAACTATTAAAATTCACGACAATCCTATCGAGATAGCCGATGACCGACAAGCTTATCTTGTTCAGCAACCCGGGGCTCAGATGGAAGTCGCAACGCACCACCTGATTCTCCAATTGAGAAGGCAACGCAACATATCCAAGATTTGAGATTACTCCACTGTACTGGTCATCGCCAAGAAAATCCGAGAGTAGCTTGAATAGAGGGTTTTTCAAAGCAGTAGGAGCAAAACGAATTATGGGGATTCTTTCCCCGGATACATTTCGCTTGATCTGGCTCAACAACCGCTTTTTCGACTGCGCCTGGACCATCTGCAAATGGACTTCCGTGGCAATCTCATCAAACTCATAGAAACCTAATGCTGGCTCGATACCGACGACGGCAAACAGGGTAAAATTCCTCATCGTATCATAGCCGAATATTCTTCTCAGATTCATGGGGACAGAAAGTCGTATAGGCTTGCGCTGTTTCTGACTAGGAATCTCTTCAATTTGCAGTTGCTGCAGACTGTAGAGGTAGACTGATGAGAGGTACTCCCCTATGGTAAGAGACCTCGCTTTTGCCCGCTCCTTGATCTGTTCAGTCAAAATAGTTGCGCTGATGACCTTTACCCGATCATCAAATGGTCCGTTTCCCTTGCGATGGTAGGCCTTGCTGATCGTAGGATATGAGGGGACATGTTTATCATAGAGATGTTGGAAGGGGTCACTGAACTCCTGTTTTGTGGGTCGCTCCCGATACTTCAATCCACTGGAGAACTTCACCTGTTGCATTCCTGCATGATGACAGTACCGCTCAACCAACAGCTTAAGGTAGTTCATTGCACCAGAACCGTCTGTAAGCGCATGAAAACACTCCAATGCTATTCTATGCTCACTATAGAGTACCTTGAAGAGGTACCCATTGTTCTCTTTGAATGCAAATCTCCCACTGGGATAACTTCCCTCTTCATGGACCACTGGCTCCGCATCATTGGGAGATAGATAGTACCAGAAGAAACCAGTATGCAGGCGAACCTTCGCATAGGAACAACGATACAGAAGATCGTGCAAGGCTTGTTCCAGAATCGTTTTCTTTATGGTGAATGAAAAATCCATGGAGACACGGAATGTATTCGCATTGAAAACAGCCTCAGTGGGAGGATATATCAATGCAGAGTTATCGAGAGCGATGAAACCTTCAGGTGCAAAATTTTGGATGCGTTTCATTATAATTCGGTGTTTTTTACTCCATGCTTGTAGAAAGGCGTCTTCACCAGCTTTGCCTTCTTGCGTTGCCCATGGATTTCAATATCCACAGTATCGCCGAACTTGAGTCCGGCCTCTCGTTTGATCAGGATATAGGCACAAAAGATACCCAAGGTGGGGCTTTTTGTCCCACTGGTAACATACCCGATATCCTCATCTTCCAAAAATACGCGATAACCACTACGGGGAACCGCCTTATCCACCATCTCTATGCCTCTCAGCGTTCTGGGAATACCCGTTTCTTTCTGGGTAAGTAAGGCATCCCTCCCACAGAAATCACGCTTTTCCAGTTTCACAAACATGGAAAGGTTTGCTTCCAATGGAGTAATAGTATCGCTGATCTCATGGCCGTACAGTGGCAGTTTTGCCTCCATACGCAGAGTGTCACGACTTCCCAAACCACAACAGGTAAGGCCAAACGGCTTGCCTGCTTCCAAAAGGGTATCCCAGAGAAGGGGGCCATCTTCAGCTGCACAATACAGCTCATACCCATCTTCCCCTGTGTACCCTGTTCGGCTGATAAGTGCCATCACCTCCCCCACTTCACACTGACTGCGGAAGCGGAAGGTTTGCAAGCTATCACAATCAGGCAATAAAGTAGATAGGATCTGGGTAGCGAGGGGACCCTGCAAAGCCAATAAAACCGTTGCATCAGAAATGTCCTGTACCATTGGGCACTCCCCTGCTTTGGGATTGCCCTCTCTGATCCATTCCAGGTCCTTCTCGCAATTGGATGCGTTCATTACAACCATGAAAGAAATATCGGAGCGGCGGTAGATGAGTAAGTCATCAACCACCGTTCCATCAGGATAACACATCAATGTATAGCGACATTGGCCGACCTGCATATCACTGATTGAGTTGGTACAAAGATAGTCAAGGTAGGAGGCTGCTGCCTCCCCACTTACATTGCACTCACCCATGTGGGATACATCAAACAGTCCCGCACGTTCTCTCACAGCGTTATGCTCACCAAGGATGCCTGTCTCAAATTGCACAGGTAATTCCCAACCTCCAAAGTCAATCAACTTGACCCCAGGATAGTTTTTGTATCTCTCATACAGTGGTGTGTGTTTCATGGCTAACCTTTACTTATGCTAAGGCGATCATTTCAATTTCTACAGAGACGTCCTTTGGCAGCTTTGCAACCTGTACCGCTGAACGAGCTGGGAGAATTCCTTCACCAAAATAGGATGCATAGACCTCATTGACTGCTCCAAAGTCATCCATGTTTTTCAGGAACACAGTTGCCTTAACGACCTTTGAAAGATCGGTACCAGCTTCTGCCAGGACGGCTTTCAGGTTTTCGAATACTTGCTTTGCCTGGTTCGCGGCATCCCCACCTACCAACTCATTGGTTGTTGGATCGACAGGAAGTTGGCCACTCGTGAAGACGAAGGGACCTGCTACAACAGCCTGACTGTATGGGCCAATGGCTGCAGGAGCATTAGCAGTGGAAACTTGTGTTTTTTTCAGTTGAAACATCATATGATAAGTTCTCCTCTTTCTATAAAAGATGTGTTTATCAGTCGTATCTTTCCTGATACATCTACTGACCAACACAGCGTATCATAAAATGAGAAGATTTGCATTGTTTAGGGATGGAAAGTCATGCTCTTATAGCAAATCAAGCAACTCTTCCGGGCTTCGGGCAACGGCAAGCGTTGTCTCGTCTTTCATATGCCCTTTGGGAAAACCAAAGCCCCAGTCTACGGCAATAAAGGGAACCTTTGCTTCAGTGGCACCTTTCTGGTCATGATACGTATCGCCGATAAGTACTGCATCGTTTGCTTCAATCGAAAGGTCATTGAGCACCTTGTTTACGATATCTGCCTTTGAGAGTGTTGAATCCAGATCAGCGCCTCTGATTGAATCGAAATACCCGTCGAGATTGAAATGTTCCATCATCTGTTTCGCTAAAAGTTCATACTTCAAGGTTCCCACTGCAAGCAGATACCCTCGTTTTTTCAAGGTGGATAATAGTTGCGGGATACCTGTATATGGATGGGCATTGAAGCGTCCATGAGTGTCGTATTCAACCCGGTAGAGAGAGATTGCTTCATCTATCAAGGAGGGTTCAAGATTGTATACTTTCACAAAACATTGCGTGATGGGAGGGCCTATGAATTTACTCAGCTGGTTCACATCATGCTCTGGAGGTAAGCCCAGCTTTTCTATCGCGGCATTAGCCGATGCGAATATCCCTGGAGAGGTATTCATGAGTGTTCCGTCAAGGTCAAAAATTGCAAGTTTGAAGTTCATGCATGCACCATATGCAAAATCCAATCTTGTATCAAGCCGTTTGAGGCTACAAGATCACACCTCTCATCAGTAAACGGTTGTCCCGGGTCTGCACTCTCCAGTTTCCCCCCTGCTTCTTGGACGATAATCATCCCTGCTGCAAGGTCATAGTATCCCAGACATCGTTCAAAGTATCCATCAAACCTTCCAGCAGCAATATAGGATAGCTCCAAAGCACAGGAACCAAGGGAACGGAAGTCACTGGTAGCCAAGAAGATTCTTCGCATACGTTCAAAATATTCATCCGCCAGGTCATGACGGCGATGAGGAGGGACACATACCATCAAGGCTTTGGAGACATCATCGATATCACTCACCCTGATAGGTTGTCCATTCAGAAACGCACCATGGCCTTTGCTTGCCCAGAACAGCTCCTGTTGCCTTGGGTTATAGACTACCCCTACTAGTGGTTTGAACGGTTCCATTTCCCAGGCAATGCTGATCGTATAATTGGGGATTGAGCGAAAGAAATTGGTTGTACCATCGATGGGATCTATCACCCAGCGACCCATTTCATGCGTCCCAGTCTTTCCGCTCTCCTCCCCAAAAATCGCATCTCCAGGAAAGTGCTCCTTGAGTATCTTGATGATATGATGCTCAGCTGCCTGATCAGTCTCAGTAACAAAATCATTCTTTTGTTTGCTTCTCACTGATATATGTTTTGCCTTACCAGCTTCCAGGACCAAGGACCCAGCTGATTTCGCTGCCTGTAAGGCAACTTCAAGGTGGTGTGCTATATGTTGTTCTTGATTCATCTCATTCTCTTCTTCTCAAGGATCCTGTCACCTAAATTCACTGAATACTTCCAATCAGCTTGGGAAAAATCTGCATAACGAATTACTTGTTCTTCTGCTTCCAGCAGTTTCCCACTCATGTTGTATTCGAGATAGAGAACATTCCAAACACTTTTGTTTTGCATGTACATGATGGCTCCGATATGTTTCTTTCTATCCCAAGCACGAAGGACATCGCCTTTCTCTGCCATCAGTACCACGGTTATATCGTATCCAGGAATGGTAAACATTTTGTCTTTCTTATCACTCAGTTGAGCTTGTCTTGCTTGTTCGATCAAGCCTGCCGTACCCATTAAGAGTTGAGGCTCAGCCTTTTCGCAGAATGACACAAAAGGATTCTCACTTTCCCACTCAGGATTCAATCTTTCCAGAATATCACGAAGTGTAGACGGCAAATCTCCCCCTACACTACTTGCTACAGTTTTTTGGTGGAATCCTGAGGCCCCCATTATCTGCTCAGGTTTTTTTTGCGGTTGTGGTTTCTCTGCAGTCTTTGCAATGGTATCGGCAAGCAAGAACCGTGGAATACCCGTCGTTTCATCTTCGCCACCTTCTTCAACGACTACTGACTCAGAGACAACCTTCTCTTGTTTTCTATATTCAGGAGGTAGAGCAAGACGATTATCAGGATGGAAGGGTTTATCATCCTCTGCAGGAACTTCATCCTCTGCAGGAACTTCATCCTCTGCAGGAACTTCATCCTCTGCAGGAACTTCATCCTCTGCAGGAACTTCATCCTCTGCAGGAACTTCATCCTCTGCAGGAACTTCATCCGGGGTAGGAACTTCATCCGGGGTAGGAACTTCATCCGGAGCAGGAAGTTCTTCTTGAGTGGATGAAAGGCCGTCGTCTACCCCTTTTACAATATTGGAGAGATGGCCAAAGAATGAAAACGAATTGGAAGGCGCTTCGCCTTCATCATTCTCTTCTTCCAAAAGCATATTCTCGAAATCATTTTCATCATCTTCATCACTCGTATAGCTTGCATGAAACATCTCACTGTCTTCTTCTGCTTCATCTTCCATGTCTGCATCTGCTGTGATCAAAAAATCTTCATCTTCATAATCTATATCATTTTCGTACGAAACATCATCAATGATACAGTATGCTTCCATTTCATACTCGTCATTGTCATTGTCGTCTTCAGTTTCCCTCGAAGGATCAAACATATTCTCTTCATCGAGATCAAAAAGACTGGGTTGCTCGCTTCCAAGGACAATATCGCCGGCTGTTTCATACTCGTCAGATTCACTCTCATCAGGCTCTCTCTCTTCTTCCGCATTTGCATCGCTTGCTGTAAAATACGAGGAACCTGTGAAAGGCACTTCTGAGGAAATATCATCTTCTGAGGAAATATCATCTTCTGAGGAAATATCATCTTCTGAGGAAATATCATCTTCTGAGGAAATATCATCTTCTGAGGAAATATCATCTTCTGAGGAAATATCATCTTCTGAGGAAATATCATCTTCTGAGGAAATATCATCTTCTGAGGAAATATCATCTTCTGAGGAAATATCATCTTCTGAGGAAATATCATCTTCTGAGGAAATATCATCTTCTGAGGAAATATCATCTTCTGAGGAAATATCATCTTCTGAGGAAATATCATCTTCTGAGGAAATATCATCTTCTGAGGAAATATCATCTTCTACAGGGAGAACAGCCTCTTTCTCTTCATTGTCATGATGATGAACTCCTGCAAATGGGGAAAGGCCCAACAGTTCCTTGAGCTCTGAAACTCCTTCCCAGCTGGATGCAAGGTTGGCAAGCTGCAGAAACGAGAGTCTCAATACACCCTCCTGAACTTCTAAGGGATAGAGCGTAGGGTGTTTTGTATCGATAAGAACTGAAATTGCAGGATGAGCTTGGGCAAGCTTACTGGCTGCAATGGATTTCTGTAAATTTTGGACATATTGCTCAGAATCACGGAAGGGATTTTCTTCTACCTCCTCTCCATGGCTTGAAGGAACCTGAACAATAACCTGCTTCTCTTCATTTTCATATAAGGCATCAAGATAACCATCCTTATAGTCAACATTTGAGGTATAATTAAGGGTACCCAACATTGCCGTAAAGAAGGTTACCGGCACCAGAGTTTGCTTTTCAGCCTCAATAGTACTCCACTCTTTGGCAAGTTCCTCATCCTGAGAGCAGACAGCTCTCTTGATATACCCATATGCATGATCGAGCAAGGAATGACCTACAAAACAATAGAATGATGCATCCACACGGACGAATGGTAGCTCATCACTGTCCAAACCATCAATCAGCAAATGACTTGAATCATCATAGTCCCTTGAAGCAAGCGTATCTGAGAGCAAATACGCGTCACGCTCATTGAGACTTGTATCACCCAGCACATCAAAGAGAAGGAACTTATCCCTGCGATCAACTATACTTTCGACCCAAGACTCCCAACCCTGTTCCTTGATAATTCGGTTCATGACCACTTCAAGGTCATCGACACGTTCCCCACGACTCTTGAGCACCTCGAGCTGCAACATACTCGCCTGCTTGAATGTAGCATTGTCTTCAAGCAATGAGTCAATCCCTTCAAAGGCCCGCTTCGAGAGTTGTAGGAATGCAGAGAGCAATCCATCAAGCTTTGCTGGGAATACCTGATTAACCAGAGCATTAAATGGTTGTAATTGATACTGCAATGCAGTCAATTTCTGTTGCAACAAATCTTCTTCAGCTAGCGGAGGAAGGCAGAAATCGCTCGCCTCTTCCTGAAATGACAGCATTTCGTCATCTGATCCAAACAACCCCTGGTTTCGTAGTAGCAACGTATAATTGTCGGCATAGCGAATACTTTTCTTGCAAAGATCTTCAAACAGTTGGCTTACTCGCTTCCAATCTTTCGGTTTAATGTCAGTATTCAGGGAATAATCTTTCTCCCAGTAGGGAAGAAGGCTGGAGAGGTAGGCAACCAAGCGGGAAGCAACTTGCTGCGCGAAGAGGTCGGAGTTTTTCTTTCTTAGCAGCCTATGATGTTCCCAGAATGCAAACTTGACCACCTCCAACGGGTGGTACTGGAACACAATATCCTTTATGTTCCGGATATCATTGGAAAGAAACACGGAGATCTCCCTGAGATTCTTCTGTACCTTCTCAGTCGAAATCTCTCCAATGGAAAGTAAATCCCAACCCTCACTGGTTTTCACTGTTGCCTCTCCTCGTAGTAGAGCATATCACACCTTTCTCTCTCATTCAAACTTAGACCCCTGCACTCACAAGACCAAATCATATGGATTCCAGTGTACTTGAGGTCATACGTTTATAATTACCAAGACCTACCATAACCGAAGCCAATGCAAACAGGGAATACCCCATGAACAATACACGATATCCAAACTGTTCAAGGACAAGCCCTCCTAGGCTGGAGCCTAGGACTGTAGGCAGACCTATTCCAAGCGAAACATACATAGACATCCCAAGCGTTCTGTGAGAACGTCTCACCCTTCGAGCAACCAAAAAGATTGCCGCAGGGTGAAAGAACCCATAACAAAGGCTATGAAGGAACTGAGCTACCAATGCACCACCCAAGGTAGGAACCAACGCATAGATGAGCAGACGAACTACCAATGCTCCACTGCTGATCATCAAAAGGCTGACAGGAAGCACCTTTTTTCTTTGCAGTAGATAGCCTGCAAGAATGAGGGCACCAAACTCACTGCCTGATGCAATTGCATTCATCAAGCTGATAGCATTAACCCCCAGCTCTTCTACCAGATACAACGAAAAGAAGCTGGCAATGGAGGACATGCTGATTCGGTTCAAACCAATAATCACCAAGCCAATCACAAATGCAAGATCATACCACTTTCCTTCAGCATTATCTGAGGTAACAGGTGGCATCTCCCTTCGTTTTGGATCCTTCTTCCAAGCCAATACCGGTAGCATAAAAAGGAAAAATGCTACTAAGGCATACAAGCCTATACTGCTGTTGCTGGCAAGATCAGGCTTACGGGTTATAGCCAGCAACAAAGAGAAAAGGACAAAACCAATCGTGCCACCACTTCTGAGCAACGTGTATTTCTGGGCATCGCCATTCAATCGATTATTCGCATAGCTATCAATAACGGGAACCAGGGACCGGAGAAAGAAAGCCAGGAGTATCAAAGCAAACATCGTCATCCAAATGGAGGTGGAACACATCAGCATCAACACACCCAAGGCAGACAAGACCGTACCCAGGAGTATAGTATTCTTGCCAGATCCGTGTTTGTCGACGTAACGTGCAACCAACAAGGGTCCGACAATACCAGCAGTTTCAAAAACTGCAAGGAGGAACCCCACAACATCATGTGAGTACCCAAGGTTTCTGATCATCACCTGCAGGTACGGATTGACCACTGCCATGATGCCAAATACAAAAAAGAAGGATGCATAGAGACTGACCATGGATGCATTGTAGGGATTTGCAGGAGAGACAACAAGGCCTTTCTTTACATAGTGATAAATGGTCGAGCTTTTTCCAAGGTTGAGAAAGGAAGACGCAGATCCTCGAGGCATGATATAGGAGTATTACGCCGTCTATCGATGATTCGATTCACATAGGTAGGTCCAAGACCTGGAACCCGGAGTAAAGCTTCCTTTGGGGAGCGCTTGATAGAGAGTGGATAAAAATCAATGTTGGCTTTTGCCCAAGCAAGCTTAGGGTCATCATGTAGGCTGAGATTGCCTTCCTGTTCGAAGGACAACTCCTCAAAATCAAACCCATATTTCCGTAAGAGCCAATCGGCTTGGTAGAGTCGGTGTTCCCTTGTCAGCAGCCCTTGATCCTGTACAGGAGTCATGGGAAGATCCTCGAACAGTTCCAGCTGCTCTTGGACTGGTATGGCAATTTGCTCACCTGGAAGCGTTGGGTCTCCCAACCCACGTTGGTAGGCACTGAAGTAGAGCCTCCCCATATGTAGTTCCTTGTACATACGACTTGTGTACAACAAGATTTCCTTATCCAGCTCATTGCTGGCGCCAACTATGAACTGACTGGAGGTATGTACCCGTTGATATTGACTACCTCGAGCTGTCTGACTGGCAATATACTTGAGAGGCTCGAGAATATCCTGCATATAGTTTTTGGCATCAGTAAGCTTGGAAAAATGTTGCTCCCCCGGTGTTTCGATATTCAAGGAAAGAGCACTTGCGTACTTGAGAGCTTCATCAATACTCTCCTTACTCGATCCCGGGATTACCTTCAAATGTATATATCCCTTGTAATGGTAACGGTTTCTCAAGATTTTAGCAGTGGAAACTAGCAATTCCATAGTCCCTCCTGCATCTCCCATAACAGCACTGGAGAGGAACAACCCAAGAAGTGGCCGTTTTGCCTGGAAATCATAAAAGAAGGAGGCCATCTCTGAAGGGGAGAGTGCTACAGGACGAAAGTCTTGCCCTGTTCTGAGTGGACAATACTTACAGTCGTTGGTACACCGATTTCCCAGCAATGTCTTGAGAATAATGCCAGGCCCTCCACTTGCGGTTGTGGTAGGATAGAGCCATCCACTACCCTTGCTGTTCCGTTTACGGTGTTCATCAGGATTCTTTGTCCCACAGGCACAGCTAAGATCATACTGGGCATCACGACTCAAGATATCCAATTTGCTTTGTGTATCCATACCCCGTCACCTCTAGAAAGAGGGTAACATCAGTATAGTAGTTTGACAAGTGCTTATCGTCTTCGATATTCACTTATCAAAAGTCCGGCCAAGGTACATGCAGTACCAATTGCATCCATTACCGTGAAGGTCTCCCCAAGTACCAAGGAAGCAAACACGATCGTGATAATCGGGCTCAGATAGAGGTAAAAGGAACTCTTGACCACACCAATGGTACGTAGACCATAATTCCAAGACACAAAACAGAATGCAGAAGCAATAAATCCAAGAAACAACAGATGATAAAGATAGGGAGCAGTCACCATTGCTTGAAAATCAAAAGGTTTCCCCTCAATAAGCAACACCACCACCTGAATGATGAGTGCATAGAAAAACATGTCCCTCGTAACAAGAAGATTTGAGTATCCCCTTCGTGCGACCAAACGTGTGAGCACGGTATAAAGTCCCCACATCATAATTGCCACCAAAGCAAGAAAATCCCCAAAAGGGTTGATATCCAGAGTGGTCCCATCCCCGACCGTCAGCAAGATTATTCCTGCCATTGAAATTGCAAACCCAAGAAAGTAGTTTTTCTTCAAGGAATCTTCCTTCAAGAAAAAATGCGTAGCCATAAGGGTAAAAAACGGTGCAGTTGCAACAATTACCCCTACATTACTCGCACTGGTATAGACCAGAGCAGTATTCTCCAGATAGTAGTACAGGAAGATACCCATCGTCCCAGCTGCTGCCACCAGTATCCGGTCCTTACGTGAGGAGTATCCCACGCTTCTGGGATTAATGAGAAATAAAAGGACCAACCCAAGCAGGGAGCGGACCATCAGGATTTGGGCAGGTGTAAAGGCAACCAAGAGCAGCTTGGTCGAAACAAAGGTAACAGCCCAGAAGGTCATGGTACTGATCACCGCAAGATGGCCCAGTATACGGGCCTTCGGCAACACAACGATAGTTTTATCCATAATGGCTGGCAGTGTATCCTTAAAGCTTCAGCCCTGCAACTAATGGTGGTATACTAATCATGCAAGAGGAGGCGCCTATGATGACCTATCGAAAGGAACTCTGGTTTCACCTCAACAAACGACGAGGACTCGTCAATATCACTGATGCTGTACAGGAAGCAGTTAATGAGTGCGGAATTAGAGAAGGACTGGTATTGGTCAATGCGATGAACATTACCAGTAGCGTGTTCATCAATGCCGTGGAAACGGGATTGCATGAAGATTTCGAAATCTGGCTGGAGAAATTGGCCCCCGAACTGCCCTACGAGCAGTACAAACACAACACAGAAAAGGAACATAATGCAGATGGCCACCTCAAGCGATCCATTATGGGGAGAGAGGCGGTCATTGCAATTACAGGAGGAAAACTCGACTTTGGCTCTTGGGAAGAGATTTTCTACTATGACTTTGATGGCATGAGAGACAAACATGTCCTCATCAAGATCATCGGAGAATAGATCATCACATCTGAGCGCGGTAAGCAGCAAGGCCTGCTTCAATGCAGGCTGCTGCCTTTGCCAAATCATCGGTGTTGAGCACATAGGCAATTCTTACCTGCCGGTGTCCCAACCCTTTGGTTACATAGAAATCCTCACATGGGGCGACCATGACAGTCTCCCCATTCAAATTGAAGTCGCGAAGCATGAATGTAGCAAATGACTCTGCATCATCCACGGGGAGTTCTGCCACTAGATAGAATGCACCCTTCGGGTTGCTCACTTTCACCCCGTCAATCTTTTGCAAAGCATTTACGATGAAATCCCTTCTCTTCTCATACTCAATCTTTACTTCACGAAGATATGAGTCATCAGTACTTAATGCAGCAAGAGCAGCCACCTGCTCAATGTCAGGAGGACACAAGCGAGCCTGGGAGAGCTTGAGTGCATTCTCCAAGACTTCCTTGTTCTTGCTCACCAAGGCACCGATCCGGGCTCCACACATGCTGTATCGTTTTGAGAAACTGTCCACACAGATGACCCGGTCGCTGAACTCCTCAAAGGAAAGGACACTGGTGAACTCCTTCCCGTCATAGCAGAACTCTCGGTACACCTCATCGACAATCAGGAAAATGTCATGCTTCTTACAGAGATTCAAAAGCTGCAACAACTCATCCTTCGTATAGACATGTCCAGTGGGATTATTGGGACTACATAGTAGGATTGCCCCAGTCTTCCTGGAAATCTTCTGTTCAAAGGCACTGATATCTGGAAGAGAAAACTCCTCCTCCATGTTGCTGGTAACGGGAACCAAATCAACCATCGCGGAGTGGGCGAAGGAAGAGACATTGGTATAATATGGTTCAGGAATGATGATCTCATCATACGGATCACAAAGCGTCATGAATGCAAACTGAAGGGCTTCACTCCCCCCGGTCGTGATAAGAATATCCTCTGTATCCACATTAAGACCATACTTTGCATAATAGGCAGGGAGGGCTTCACGAAGTTCTTGCATTCCCTCACTATTTCCATAGGCAATAATACTCTGGTCATAATTTTGAACTGCCTCGATAACCTGGGGAGGGGTCTTTATATCAGGTTGTCCGATATTCAGATGATAGACCTTGATTCCCCTGTTCACTGCATCGCGAGCGTATGGGGAGAGACGACGAATGGGAGAGCATTGAAAGGCAGAGATCCTATGTGACATGTGCATGGTAATAACTCCAGATGGTAAAATTAAGGTACAACTCACCCCCTGATGAACGATCAGATGGTGGGAGGTAGGTGTAACCCGGACAACAAGATCTACTTGCTCTCCGGGTTACTAGCGCTAGCTCCCGGTTTTGGCTCTTGCGACTGGGCCTGAGCCTGAGCCTGAGCTTGCGTGTTATCGATAAGAATCTGGATGAATTTGCGGTTATCAAGCAGAGGGCTGATGGAACGGCCGTGGTGCAAACGGCTGATAACGCGAGCAAACAACTCAGTTATGTCAGCTTGCACATACCACTCCTTGTCTAGCAGATCACGCCCGTGGAATACTGAGTTTGTGCCGATGATCCGATAGAAAATACCTTCTTTGTAGGCCATATCAAAATCTTCAACCGCTCCTGCATTGAAGAAGGGAAGACTTACCATACAGATGATCTTTTTTGCACCAAGACTCATCAATTCACGCATTGCGATGATCATGGTTCCACCGGTTGCAAGCATATCATCGGCAATAAGCACAGTCTTGCCCTTCACATCACCAAGCAGGTTAATGCTCTTGATATTGGAGTGTTTAGCATCACGACTTACAATGGAGTAATCGCGTTCCTTGTACAACATTGCCAAGGGACGGTGCAAGGCTTGGGCATAGAACTTGTTCCTGCTGATAGCACCGGTGTCGGGGGCAACTACCACAAGATCAGGATCACTGAAATCAATAATCTTGCGAAGCGCAATCAGAACCTGGTAAGAAGCATGCAGATTTTCAAGATGAAGCTTTGAGAAACTGTTCTCAATCTCTCGGCTATGGATATCAAGGGTTATGATGCGCTCAACTCCCAACATCTCACACATGTGGCCAAACATGGCAGCAGTGAGTGCCTCACGTGCACCTTTCTTATGTTGCCGTGAATAAGGGTAGGTGGGAAGTACCAAGGTAACACTCTCAGCTCCTGCAAGTTGGAGTGCATTGATTGTGGTAAAGAGAAACATAAGATGGTCATTGACCGAAAGACTGACCGGTTCATCAGAACCAGCAACCTTAACAGGTTCCATATTGGATACATCATAGACAATGAAGATTCTCAAACCCCTGACTGCATCAAGAATCTCGGCCTTCTCTTCCCCATTTGCAAACTTGGTATATTTCACCTTGATAGTGAAATCAGGACACTGGAACGTCGTTGGGCATTTGCTTCTTGGTATTCGCTTGTTGTTCAAGTCATCCATCAACGTGACGGTCTTGAGAATCTCATCCTCACGCATACCATGACGTTTAGCCAATGCACTGGACAGTTTTTCATACCGTTCCAAATAGAGACGACGGAGGTGTTTTACCACCTTTCCCGTAAAATATTCCGAACCTGGGCCTGAGATAATCCCAAGCTTATGGGGTTTGATGATGCTCATGGCTGAACCATACAACAACACTGCTGAAAGTTCAATCCATTATGAGATAGCAGCACCACCGCGAACAAACGATTTTCATCTAATCGAATGGGTTCTACTTTACCAACGCGACAAAAAATTGGTACGGTATCAATGATATGAATACCATTGTGATCTTTTTCCAGATTGTCGGCAGCTTGGGTCTTTTCCTCTTTGGAATAAAACTCCTTAGTGAAGGCCTCCAGAAGACTGCCGGTGACAAGATGAAGGCAGTCCTTAAACTCATGACAAAAAACCGGTTGGTATCCATTCTTACCGGTATTCTTATTACCATAATCATCCAGAGTTCTTCAGCAACCACGGTCATGGTAGTAAGTTTTGTCAACGCAGGACTGATGGGGCTTACCCAAGCCATCGGAGTCATCCTCGGTGCCAACATCGGTACCACCTTTACCGGTTGGTTGGTGGCACTGTTGGGGTTCAAGCTTGACATCACCGTTCTGGCACTTATTTCTATTGCCTTTGCCGGTCCATTGATGTTCAGCAAGAAAGCACAGCAGCGTGACATCGCGGACGTATTGCTCGGATTCGGCATTCTCTTCCTCGGCCTGAATTTCATGAGCCATTCAATCCCGGATATTACCGGTAATGTGGATGCACTGGCTTTCCTGTCTGCGATCAACAATGATACACTCTGGATTAACCTTCTCTGTATCATCCTTGGAACCGTTATCACGATGGTAGTCCAGTCTTCCTCTGCTGCCATGGCAATGACTCTTACCATGGCATATAACGGATGGCTTGGTGTTACTGCAGCGGCTGCCATGATTCTTGGCTCCAATATCGGTACAACCATCACAGCATACCTTGCTTCCATTGGAACAAGCACTACTGCAAAACGTGCTGCCTGGGCACATATCATTTTCAACGTCTTTGGAAGTGTGATCTCCTTGATTCTATTCCACCCCCTGTTGACGTTTGTCAATTGGATTACCCCCGGCAACATCTACGCACTCTCCGGCAGTGCCCTCAGCAGTCAGCTGCCACTCTTCCTTGCCATGTTCCATACGGTATTCAATGTCATCAACACCGTCATTTTCTTCCCATTCGTTAATCAATATGCCAGGTTTATCAAACGACTCGTGCCCGCAAAGGCTGAGTATGATGAAGGAACCTACCACTTTAAATATATCGGTGGTATCTTCATTGACAGCCCTGAAATCTACATGCTGGCAATTCGAGATGAAATCAAGAAGATGGCAAACCTAGCTTGTAATATGCTTACCCGCTATCGTGGTATGTTCAACAACCCAAGCGCAAACATGGAGAGTGATATCCAGGCAATGAAAAAGGACGAGGAGTATGCCGACCAGATGCAGGAACAACTTTCTGACTTCTGTGTACACCTTTTGCAGGACTCCCAAACCCCTACCAATGCCTCTTCCCTCAACTGCCTTATCAGGGTCATGGATGAGCTGGAGTCGGTAACCGACAGTTGCTTCAACCTGACAATGCTCAGCCAGAGACGATTTGCCCAAGGATGGGTCTTCGATGAGGAGACTGACAAGGACCTCAAGGCGTACCAGCAGATTGTACAGGACTTCCTCGATTACATCCGTGACCGGATGGACAAGACCCTTACCAAAGCCGAGATGCAGATGGCCAATGAGTATGAGGAACAGATCAACAGCTACCGTAACCGGTTAAGCCAGACTGTCCAGGAACGGCTGAGTGGAGGAAAGGCTGATGTACGCGTAGAGCTCTTGATCCTTGAGAAAATCAGGCATCTCGAGCACATCGGTGACTACTGCACCAATATTGCCGAAGCCTACCACCAGGCAGTGAAACATACTCCGATGTTGCAAAAACGCAGTGACAAGAGTGTTTCAAGCCTGTAAACGTTTCGCTTAACCAGATGAAAAAAGGACCTTCAAGGTCTTTTTTTCTTGGTTACTCTCTTCTGGTATCCTAGTACAGGACTGTCTCAACCCCTTCCAGTCCACTCAGCTCCTGATACGCTTTCTCAAAACTGGCAAGCACATCATCACATCCGCTTTTCATCAGGGAGACGAAGAGCTGGTCTTCATCCAGGCCAAGATTACCCGTGGTTCCAATACTGCTTCTGTTCATGATGGTCTGCACGGGATCGGCCTTAGCGACCTGCTCAAGATGCAACCCTACATCCTTGTAGGTATCACGGAAGTTCTTTCCTTCAAGCACTCCCTGGAGCACCACATCGGTGGCATACAGCTCGGGGGTGCATCCTGCGATCAAGGCATCTTCATTGACTTGTAGTCCATCCATCATCCTGCCGAAAATCTGTACCAACTGCCATGTTGCCTTTGTGCCAGCCAACAGCGGTTCCTTGGTATCCTGGAAATCGCGGTTGTAACCGGAGGGGAGGCTCCTGATAATCGATTTTACCCTTGCCGCGCAACTGGAAACCACTGAGGAACGGCTTCTTGCAAGTTCAAGTCCATCAGGATTCTTCTTCTGTGGCATGATGGAAGAACCTGTACAGAGCTCCTTGGGAAGGGAGAAATATCCAAACTCAGGAAGGGTGAACAGGATCAAGTCCTGGGCAAGCTTGCTTAGGGTGAGTGCAATATAATCACAACCATCGAGAAGGATTGCCTCAAACTTACCTCTGCTGTTATTTGCATACAGGACATTGTTTTGCACACGGGTGAAGCCCATCTGCTCGGCGGTGAATTGCCTGTCCAACGGCAGGGGGACACCATAACTGGCTGCAGAGCCAAGAGGACTCTGGTCAAACAGCCAAGAGAGGTGCATCAAATGCTGTGCCTCATCATAGAGCTCCTCAGCATAGCTTGCTGCCCAGAGGCCAAGGGAAGATGGCATGGCAATCTGCATATGGGTACGCCCCGGCATGGGAACCTCGGCATACTTCTCTGCAAAGGAGAGCAGAGTCTCACAGAGCTCTCCAGTAGCCCTGCAGAGCTTAAGGGTGAATTCACGCATCCAAATTCTCAGAGCAGTCTGTACCTGGTCATTCCTACTCCGACCAGTATGGATTTTCTTTCCCACCTCACCATACTCTTCGGTCAGGAATCCCTCGATAGCCGTATGGCAATCTTCGTTCTCCTTGGTAATGGGAAATGAGTCTTCCATTTTAAGGGAAATGATTTTTTTCAAACCCTCTTCCAGGGATGCAAGTTCCTCTGCATCCAGGATTCCTATATGATGCAATCCTCGTGCATGAGCGATTGAACCCAGACAATCGGCGATAACCAGTTGCTGGTCCAGAATGTAATCGTTGCTGACGGTGAATTCCTCCATCAAGGAATCGAGTGAATAATCTTTCTGCCAAAGCTTGGACATCTGTGTGCAGCCTCCATGAATGAGGAAAGTCTATTGGCTATCACCATGCCTGTCAATTGAAGCAAAGACACATCATTCATGACTTCTGTACTATGAGATATTTAGTACTTGCCATATTACTTACCATTTTTCTCTGCATTGGATGTGGGTGCGACCACCAAGGCCCTAGTCCCATCAATCTACTGAGTGCAGTAGACAGTACGCCACCTACCCTGCTGGCAATAAGCTCTCTCGACCAGTATTCTGCACTTCTTCTCTTTGATGAACCCATTAATGAGCATGAAGTCCTCCTCCAAACAAGAGGAAATGGGATTGCAAGCAAGCTGGTAGAACGTGCTTCCCTGACCATTACTTTCAAGGAGGCTATGAGTCTGGGTGAATCGCTCCCACTGGAAGGAAGAGTCGAGGACCACAGAGGCAACAGTGCCAGTTTCTCCCTCCTGCTCTGGGCAAAAAACACCAATCCCCCCTCCCTCTTGATCAACGAAATCTCTACCAAGGGAACCGAGAACAACCCTGACCGAGTGGAAATATTCGTGACCAAGCGGGGAAATCTTGGAGGGGTAACCTTATTTGCAGGAACCGAACAGGAGTACACAGACCGAATCATCTTCCCTGAGGTATGGGTCGAGCGGGGGGATTACCTCGTGGTTGCCTTCTCCAAAGGAGAAATAGCTACTGGGACATACCGCTCAGAAAGCCAGGCAGGATTGAGTGCAAACAATGGATGCTTGACACTAGCGGTAAGTCCGCAGTGGGATGGGACTTTACTTGATGCAGCCATATGGGGGAACCATACCACACAAACCCATGAGGGGTTTGGATCAAGGACACTTCTCGAACAAGTACAGTATCTCGCAGAGAATGGACATTGGAACAGCAGGGATGCTGGAGGATCCATCAACAGTAGTGACAGCACTGCCACCAGGACCATGTGCAGAGACACGCAGAAAGATACAAATAGCTTGGATGACTGGTATATTTGCGCAACACGTAACGCATCATTTGGTAAAAGGAATGCAGAGGAACGCTACCAGGATTGATGGGGAGTTGCCTCCCCATCTCATTACAGATGTTGTTTGACGAATCCTTCAATTACCGAAAGGGAGGCTGCACCCATTCTCTGGTCAACGACCTCTCCATCCTTGAACAGCATCAAGGTGGGAATTGAATTTACATTGAACATGTTTGCGAGGCTTCCTGCCTCATCCACGTTCACTTTCGCGACTTTCAGGGTATCTGCATACTTTTGTGCGAGCTGCGATACCGCTGGTCCGATCATTTTACAGGGACCACACCAAGGGGCCCAGAAATCCACCAATACCAGCTTGTCAGCCTGGAGTATTTCCTCTTTGAAGTTGTCGTCAGTTACGATCATTTCACTCATTGGTTTTGCTCCTCATCTAGCTAGCATAGTATCGGCAAATGGACAAAAAAGAAAGGGAGAATCCTTACAATCAACTCCAGTGGAATGCGACCGCCCTGCGTTCAATGATCTTGTCATCGAAAACCAGGTCAGCAGCTCCTCCCGCAAGGGACTGGCAGACGAGCAGTGGCAGCAGATGCTCCTCCCTTGGGTGACAATATCTGGCATAGGGAGCTCTCTCCCACTGTATCAATGCCTGCTTCCTGTTCTGGATTGGAGTCTCCACACAGCAAGTCTCAATGAGGAAGTCCTGGAATGCATGGTTTTGTTCATCATCCTCCCTCCAGAATTGCCGCATGTTATGAAACGAAAACCCTGAACCAAGAAAGAGAATATCTTCATCGAGCAATGGCCTGAGTTTTTCACCCAGCCTCCAGTGTTCAGCAGCTGAGAGTGAAGAGAGAAGTGAGAGCTGTATGGTGGGAATAGAGGCATCTGGATACATCAGGCTGAGTGGAATGAACATCCCATGGTCAAAACCACGTTTCTCATCCAAGACAGCGTTACCGAGCAGATCTGCAATCTGCTTGGCGAGAGCAGGACTACCCATGGCGGGGTAGGTAATCTCATATGCCTCTTTAGGAAAGCCATAATAGTCATACAACAATGGAGGGCTTGGGGATGCGGTAAGTGTGGGTATCTCTTCCTCCCAATGAGCACTCACCACGACGATGGCCTTTGGCCGTGGCAGATCTTCTCCAAGCTGTCTCATGAACCGTACCATCGCTCTATGCGAAGGGTCACCCAAGAGGGGAAGGGGTCCCCCACCGTGAGAAAGATAGACAACGTTCGCTTTCATCCATATCCTCCCTTGCCCTGCCAGTATACAACAGGATAGTACATAAGGACAGCAAACCAGTAGGACCTTATGAACGCGAGTAGAACATAAGATTACGGTCAATGATCGTATAGCCACAGGAGAGGATGTTTTTCGCTATCCAGGCAACCGTCTCTTCATGGTAGAAAAATACATGAGTGGCATCATTCTTGTAATGCCAGCGATTGAAGTCGATATAATCTGGAACCAATGTCGTCCTACAATACAAGGTTCCCCTTGGTTCCAGGAAGTGTATAAGCTCGCTGAATGAAGAGCCGGGACTATGAAAGTGCTCAATTACCTCACAGGCAACAATAAATCGATACTGTGTTTCCAAGACAGACAGATCGGGGTGGAAAAAAGGATCATAGAGATACATGCTGTACCCCCTCTCTTGAAGCATGTGAGAGATAACAGGCCCACTCCCGGCTCCAAAATCCAGTCCTTTATGGGAAGGGTTCTGTCTTGATTCAATTAGATCCACCAAAGGACGTACAAAATTCTGATATCGGGGATCATACACATCATTATTATGCCCAAGATAGAAATCCCATTCCTCTTTTGAACCAAGTAACTGGTCCCGATTCATGGAAATACCCTTACAAATGGGACAATGGGCATAGGACGATGGACCAGACTGTATCAAGGGAATTGCTGGATATCCACAGAGGGGGCAATCCTGGGTTTTGTGCATGCCTCACCCTACCATAATCAGGGTTCCCTGTCATTGGGAGACAAGCAAGGGCAACTCCCTTCGCTTTGCCTGAACATGAAACTGGTTGTGTATTTGAGTTCATTTCCATATCAAAGGATTTCACTATATATCTTGCTTGTATACATCCCCCATACTCTAAAGAAAGGTATGATACAGCAGACTTTGCGTGCTACACTATATTCAGGCTATGAGAGAAACAGATGCCTAAAAACAAGCTCTACGCACTAAAGACTGGAGCCAAGGAGCAAATACCGTGCCCAAGAAGACTGACACAAATAGCAAAGTGAAACGAACCAAGAAATCCGCACGAACACAAAAAACAAAGAGAAAAGTGATAGAGGGTAGCCTCTCTGTCCACGCAAAGGGATTTGGCTTCGTGCTCGTAAAGAAAGGATCTGATATCTTCATCCCTCTGGAACATATGCTGAATGCGATGGATGGTGATTATGTCTCAGTTGAAATCGTAAAGAAAGTACCCAAGAAGAACCCAGAAGGAAGAATAGTAAAAATTCTCACCTTGCAGAACAAAGAGATAATCGGTGTCTTCAAGAGCAGTAAGGAGGGGGGGTCGGTCATCCCAAGCGATGAGCGATACAACAATCCCATCATCATTCCAAAGGACTCTTTATCTTCGCCAAAAATTGGAAGAAAACCAAAGAATGGTGAGTTTGTCGTAATCAATAGAACGGGTTGGAACGAGAATGACCATACCGTAACAGGCAAGATCATCGATATCTTGGGGAAGCCGGAGAGCAAGGAGATGGACCTCCTCTTGGTTGCTCGGAACAACGACCTGACCATTCCGTTCCCCACTCAAGTGAATAAGGCACTGACAGGGCTACCTGAGTTTAATCTGCAAAAAGAGCTGAAGAGTCGCGAAGACTTTCGTTCAGTTCCCTGTTTCACCATTGATCCGGAATCTGCAAAGGATTTTGATGATGCCATCTCGCTTGTCCAATTGGATAATGGCCGTTTTGAGCTGGGGGTGCATATTGCAGATGTATCCCATTATGTACGTGAGGGATCGGCAATTGACAAGGAAGCATATGAACGGGGAACCTCCGTCTATTTCGTCAACAACGTAATACCAATGCTTCCCGAGCGGCTTTCCAATGACCTTTGTAGCCTCAAGCCAAATACTGATCGCCTTGCGTTCTCCGTGATCATGGAAATCGATTCCCGCGGTATTGTGCAGAAATATAGGATCAGGGAAACCGTTATCAGGAGTGCTGTCCGATTCACCTATGAAGAGGTTGAAGCAATCATTGAAGGAAAGAAGCATCCACATGCAAAGACCATTCATCTTATGCAGATGCTCTCCCTTATCCTTCGTAGGTCGAGGGAGGAGATGGGCTCTATCGATTTCGATATCTCTGAAGCGGCAATCTCTCTTGATGAACAGGGAGTGCCCTATTCGATCAGACCACGTGAGAGAATTGAATCAAATCGGTTGGTAGAGGAGTTTATGCTTGTTGCAAACCGTATTGTTGCCAGTCATATTGCCAAAAAATCTACTAAAAGGAATCCTAAACCATTTGTCTATCGAGTACATGAAAAGCCGGACAAGGAGTCGATACAAAGCTTCCTTGACCTCCTTGAACGGTTGGGACTGAAATATCAACTCGACAAGGAAGTACAATCGGATGATTACAGGAAAATCCTCGACATCATAGAAAATCTTGACTACAAGTACTTTATAGAGAAAGTTGCCCTCAGATCCATGACCAAAGCCTACTACAGTACAAAGAATGAAGGGCACTTCGGTTTGGCTTTTGACGCATACACCCATTTCACCTCCCCCATAAGAAGGTACCCCGATTTGGTGGTACATCGTTTGTTGAAGTATTATGCGAGCAAGGAAAAAGACAAGAAGGGAGCAACAAAAGGCGAAGCTGCGACCTTGTCCAAGAAGCTAGATTCCATCTGTACGCACTGTTCAGAGCGGGAGATTCGCT
This sequence comes from uncultured Sphaerochaeta sp., assembly GCF_963676285.1. NCBI lineage: Bacteria > Pseudomonadati > Spirochaetota > Spirochaetia > Spirochaetales > Sphaerochaetaceae > Sphaerochaeta > uncultured Sphaerochaeta sp. The sequence goes on along the minus strand of NZ_OY781063.1, from coordinate 2,729,372 downwards.
CAACCCAGGCTGAACGTGAATTCATCAAGATCAAATCGATGGAGTTTCTCTCCTCAAAGGTGGGGGAGACGTACGAGGGAATCATCTCCGGTATGGCAAGCTTTGGAATGTTTGTAGAGCTGTCACACTATGTCATCGAGGGATTGGTGCATGTCTCAGAGCTCAAAGATGACCACTATGATTTCGATAAGGAGGAATTTACTCTCACCGGGCGCAAGACTGGAAAGGTCTACCGCATGGGGGACTCGGTTACCATCAAGATAAAAAGTGTGTCCAAAGAGGAGAAACGGGCAGACTTCTTGCTTGTATGACATGAAAACACATATAAAGCAATGCTTGGGATGCAATCTCCTTGTGAATTTCCATATAATCAGGGTCCACATGGAGACCATAGCAACGGGCCTGAAAGCTGTTCACCTGTATTCTCTGTTACCGGGGCATGTATAGCCCGAGTTGATTTTCCCCCATACCGATCCTGTGTGAAGGAGCGGCATGAGGGTCTAGGTATCCTTAGTTCAAAGGCGTGACAAGCATTGCCGTAACTCACGTTCCACGTTGCCTGCATCTACCTGAATGCATGCCCTTGTAGGAGGATTAGGCTCCCGCAAACGTGCATGGTCGACAATAATCCGTCCTCGATCCGCTCCTTCAAGCTCAACTGTCAGGAAACTGGGAAGCATGGTGAAATATTCTGGATGTAGTGCACAGATTACCGCAGATGGATCATGCACATATGTTTCATCAGTTCCTAGCGTGTGCTTGATGTAATACTGCAACATATCACTGAGCACCTTACCACGTGGGGAACCTGAAGCACGCCAAATGTCTACATCAGAGGATGTCATTCGAGAACGCATTGTCACGTCCAATGGTACCAATGTGACTGCTATGGAACTCTCCAAAACAAGCTTCGCGGCTTCTGGATCCTGAGAAATGTTTGCTTCAGCAAAATGACTCACATTCCCCCGGGCAGTCACTGCCCCACCCATAGAGACCACCCGACCAGGCCAATGTTGCAAGGACGGTTCTTGCACCAATGCCTCCGCAAGATTCGATAGTGGACCTGTAGTCACAATTACCAAGTCTTCTTGGATTTCCTGCATCTTTCTGATCAAGTAGTCTACTGCATACTCTTTCTCAGCCTCGCGCGGTGAAGCCGGAAGTTCCAGGTTACCTACCCCATTTTGACCATGAATATCGGCGCTTACATCATGCCTGCAGAACGTATCCTGTCCTAACGCACAGGATCTTCCTTCATACACAGGAATATCAGATCGTCCTACCAATGCAAGAACATCCAGAGCATTGCGTACACCTATTGGAGTCTCAATATTTCCAAACGTACCTGTGACTGCCAATAAATCCACATCAGGGTGCATGGCAGCATACGCAAGAGCAATGGAGTCGTCAATTCCAGTATCCAGATCCAAGATGAGCTTTGTTTTATGGTTCAATCTTCAATCCTTTCCAACACCAGCGGCCAATTTCGCAGAATGATACCGATAGATTGTCTCCAGTACCACCTTTATCTCCAGATCCCATGCCTCGATCAGCTTGGTATTTTCGGTAGTGTAAATCACTTCCCCTGTAGTTAAGTTCCCTGATGTACCACAAATGCAAGCTGTTGCTACATCCCTCACATGCCCGATGGTGAATAAGGCTGATGCTTCCATCTCAATATTTTGGATTTTCAAATCCTGCAGTTTTTTGATGAATTCAGGGGTCTCCCCATAGAAGGCATCATCAGTACTGCTGATTCCTGTATATACTGCGATATCCTTGTCAGCAACAAACTCATTTGCAGTTTCGATCAATACATTCGTAAAAGCAAAATCAGGTACAGCTGGAAACGAATCAGGAACATAGAACTTTGAAGTTCCTTCATTCTTCATGGCACCGGTGCTGACCAGTAAATCGCCAATCTTCACCTGGGGAGCAATTGCCGCCGAGCTACCGATCCTGATCAATGTCTTCGCACCGATATTAATCAATTCCTCCGCTGCGATTGCAGTTGAAGGACAGCCCATTCCGGTAGAAGTTACACTGATCTTTATCCCTTTGTAATATCCTGTGAATGTACGGTGTTCCCGATGGCTGGCCACAAGTTGTGGAGAATCCAGATATTTTGCAACTCGATCACTCCGAGCCGGGTCGCCTGGAAGTAAAACATATTCCCCAATATCACCGACATCAAGTTGAATATGATACTGTTTCTTATTCATCGTGACTTCACTCTTGTTTAACGCCATAGGTTTTCCTCTTTTCTATTGAATTATTTAAATGAATACAAACTGACACCAAGAACTAGGGCGTCAATGTATATGTACGTATGCATACTGATGGAGTTTTGTCTGAAATCCCTACAGGGTCCCCAACTTCGCTGGAGATTTTGCCTTACGTCCAACACCTACCAAGACCAGCAGAGTAATTCCATACGGAATCAACTGGCTTATTTGCTCAGGAATCTTAAGGTATGAGAACTGGAACCGTAACGCCTGGGTGAAAGAAAACAAAAGACTGGCCAGCAATGACCCAATTGGATTCCACCCACCCAAGATGTTTGCAGCTATTGCCATAAATCCTCGGCCAGCTACCATGTTATCTACATAGAGATTGCTATGGACTACCGAAAGATATGCACCACCAAGAGCGCCAAATGCACTACCAATCATAATGGCAATAAATCGGTACTTCATTACTGGAATACCTGTGGTTGCAGCAGCTAGAGGATGTTCTCCTATGGCGTACAACCGTAGACCCACTTTGGTTTTTCCTAAAACATACGCCGCAACAAGAGCGCATATCAGTGTAAGAAGGATCATCGGTGATTGATTCACAAACAAGGCACCAATAACTGGGATATCACCTAAAATGGGTATATTGAACGTATCGAGCTGCGCAACAGCTCCAGAAATACCTTCTTTATTCCAAATTGATTTAACCATAACCACAGTCAAACCCGTTGCGAGAAAATTCAAACCGATACCAATGACCGATTGGTTGGCTCGAAACCATAAGACTAATATTGCATAGAGGGCACCTACAAGCACTCCTGTCAGCACAGCAAACACTAAGCCCAACCAAGCACTACCTGTGAGATGCGCACCCAGTACAGCAAAAAAGGCACCTAAAAGCATAATGCCCTCTATACCAAGATTGATAACACCTGAACGTTCACTAATGGTCACGCCAATAGCGGCAAGCGCAATAGGTATGCTTAAGCGAAATGTCATCATCAACAGATTGACCAACGTAGTAGCTATATCCATATCGATTACGCTCCCTTTTTTCGAATTAGCATGTAACGGATGATATTTGGTGTAGCAATAAACATAATGACCAAACCTTGGATTACCTTATCAATATTGGCGGATACCCCCTCCATCAAACTCATCTGCATCGCTCCTGATTGGAGACTTCCAAACAGAATTGAAGCGAGAATAATACCAATCGGGTTACCCTGTCCGATAAATGCAATTGCGATACCAGTAAATCCAATTCCAGGGGAAAAACCATCGATAAACCGTCCGTAGGTTCCAAATACCTCGAAGATACCTGCCAAGGATGCCAACGCTCCAGAGACTGCCATGATCAAGACAGTGGTCCAGACCGTATGGACCCCCCCCGTGTTTGCCGCGTGGCGATTATTGCCCAAAGCTTTCACCTCATACCCGAAAACCGTATATCGGAATGTGAACCAATACAGCAAACACATCAACAAACTTATATACAAACTGGTAGTTAGCTGTGTATTGGGTACAAGGTTTTGAAGCTGCATTCCAGCGGGAATAGCCTCCGTCTGAGGAACCATGGTACCGCCTGCCATGAAATGATGGTTCACAAGATAAGAAGTAAGCAACTGAGCAATATAATTGAGCATGATGGCTACAATGACTTCATTGATCTGCAGAGTAGCTTTTATCAATCCTATAGCACCCCCCCAAACCATGCCTGCCGCAGTACCCGCTAGTATTGCCAAGGGAAGTGAAACGAACACCGGCAAACCAGAAGGGAGCGCAAGTGCTACTGCTGCTGAAGTAAAGCCTCCAATATAAAGCTGCCCCTCTCCACCGATGTTGAACAAACCACCTTTTAGGGCAAAACCTACCGCAAGGCCGACAAAAATCAGCGGCACACTTCGGCATAGGGTCAAGCTAATGGCATAGATAGATCCAAATGATCCCTTGAACAATGCGAGATAGGCTCTTACTGGGTTGTAACCCATAAACAACATGATCAAAGCCACAAGTATAAATGACATACCAATAGCCAATAGTGAAAACCATAGGCTCTCAAGGCTTTTCCGGTTGCCCGACTGATATAATAAGCGTAGTGCTTTCATGCTTTTTTCCCCCCAGCCATGAACAAACCAATCTCATCTTTGGTAAAATCCTTGGCATCACGCTCGGCAATGATTTTGCCGTGGTAGAGCACCCCAATACGATCACTCATCTCCATGATTTCCGATAGCTCAGTTGAGATTAGCAAGATAGCTTGTCCACGATCCCTCAACAGCAATAATTGGTTATGAATATATTCAATTGCTCCAATATCCAGTCCTCTGACCGGTTGGGCAGCAATTAGGAGAATTGGTTCCATACCCACTTCACGACTGAAAACCACTTTCTGCTGATTTCCTCCAGAAAGTTCAGAAATACTTTGCCCTTTAGAAGCAATTTTTATTGAGTAATTCTTGATTAAGGAGTCTGCATATGATGTAAGCTCACGATGGTTTACAATACCCTTACGTGAAAATTTGGAATGCTTTTGAAATCCTAATAAAAAATTGTCAATAAGCGACAATCCAGAAAGAATTGCATCCCTATGACGATCTGAGGGGATGACCCCCAGTCCGAGTTTCTTGCGTTCAGAAACAGAAAGCTTAGTGATATCAGTCCCATGCAGAGAAATGGTACCTGTTTTTGGTCTCTCTACACCGACAATGAACCGTTCAAGCTCCTTCTGGCCATTTCCATCAACACCTGCTATACCGTAAATCTCACCAGCACGTATACATACATCAATGGTTGCCTCTGTTGAGGGAATAAGGTTTAAACCTTTTATTTCTAAGACGGGGGCCCCAGGGCTACTCTCCCCCTTCTCGAGCGTTAGATCAACATAATGGCCTACCATCATTGTCGCAAGACTCTGTGCATCTACATTCTTTGTCTCTACCGTGTCAATATACTTTCCATTACGCAAGATTGTCACGCGATCAGAAAGCTGCAGAGTCTCTTGCAATTTATGGGTAATCAATATAATAGTTTTCCCTTCTTTCCGCATGTCGTTAAGAATGCGAAAGAGAACAGATACTTCCTGAGGGGTAAGAACCGCTGTTGGTTCATCGAGAATAATGATGTCAGCACCACGATATATGGTCTTGAAGATTTCCACGCGCTGCATTTCACCAACACTTAAGCTGGAAATTTTTGCATCAAGGTTAAAGCCAAAATGGTAGAGCTTTTCAAATTCAATAATTCGTTTTCGACTAGCTTCATAGTCTATTGTGAAATGTCCTTCCTCATTACCCAGTATAATATTTTGCAATACCGTCATCGATTCGATGAGCATGAAATGTTGGTGAACCATACCAATTCGTAGTGACTGTGCTTGTTTCGGGTTCGTGATTTCAACCGGTTTGCCATTGATCTCAATTTCACCTTTGTCCGCCTTGTATAAACCATACAAAACATTCATGAGGGTTGTTTTACCGGCTCCGTTTTCTCCCAAGATCGAGTGTACTTCACCCTTTTGGATAGACAAATCCACATCAGAAAGGGCAACAGTCCAACCAAATCTCTTGGTTATGTTCTTCATTCGAACAGCATCCATTACTTTTCACCTCTTGGGACAACCCGTGGAAAAAACAAGTTTTCCACGGGAATGGTTTCTAGAGTTGTGTTACACAGTAGTGTCACTCAACATTTTGTAGTATTGAGTGACACTATCCAAGTTAAAATTGATATTGATTGGATGCCAAGAAGGGCTCGACATCTTCGGGATTTGTAGGTGTATCAAGTTCACCGGCGATAATAGCATTCTTGATCTCATTAACGGTATCAATAATTTCTTGGCTAAGCTGAATATTGCTACCTTCAACAGTGTAGTCAACACCACCACTGGACAGTCCTAGCGTTTCAAGACCTCCAGTGACCAATTCACCGTTTTTCAATTCCTCTGCAATGAGGTATGCGGCATTGTCTACACGCTTCAACATACTGGCAACAACATGATCTGGCTCAATAATATTCTGGTTAGAATTGACCCCAATCGCATAGAAACTCTTCTCCTTCGCAGCCTGGAACAACCCAAGCCCAGAGCCACCAGCAGCGTGGTAGATGAGATCAATACCTTGTGAATTCTGCTTCAATGCAATCTCCTTCGCAGTTGTGATATCACTGAAAGGTGCATTTCCCCCAACAAAGTCGGCAACTACCTTGATATTGGGATTAACGTAGCGAGCACCTGCTTCATATCCGGCAAGAAAACGGTTCAGGAAAGGAATATCAAGTGCTGCAATATATCCAATAGTGTTGTTGTCATTGGTCAAGTTGCTCTTCTTAAACAACCCTGCAAGTACTCCAACAAGGAATGAACCTTCGTCTTCCTGGGAAACATAACTTGCAACATTGGGTTGGGCCACCTCTGCATCAATAATGGCAAATTTCTGGTTTGGGAATTGTGGAGCCACTTTCACCAAAGGTTCTACCTGATCATATCCAACAGAAACAATGACACCATAGGTCTTCATGGAAGCCATCTGCTGTAGATAGGTTTCAAAGTCGGCAATGGATTGGGGTTCTACATAATCAAAAGGAACACCCAGTTCCTTCTCAGCACGTTCAAGACCTTCGTACATCAAATCGTTATAGGACATATCGCCCAAACCGCCAACACCAAGAATTACTCCTATACGAGGAATATCAGAACTTTGTGTACCAGCTTCTTTTGATCCCCCACCAAATACGATAGATCCTACGATTAAAAAAATCCCTACAAGTAGCATACTCTGTTTTTTCATTTTCTCTCCTTTTAACTTGTATACCTTGTTGCTTGAGTTGTTTTACAAGTTATAACCCATGATACATCACATGTTCATTCTGTCAAGAAATAAATAGCCAATCTTTTAAAAAAAACAATTTTTCTGTTTCTGCAACGATTTTGCTCATACGAAGAACATAGATGTGTTTTTCAACATCTACGATTAAATACATTTTTTTGGCATAGTGTAGTGTAAGATTGCCTTTCGCACGATAGAAAGGCGTACAGAACAGGAACTTTTCCATCCCCTTGGTACTGCCTGATTCAGAAAATATACCATGCTAGCTAATGCAACGCTTTGTATGGGTGGAGTGTTCGATCAAGCGAGTAGGATTTTCATTGGATATGTGCACAAATCTCGACACAAGGGTTCCTGCTGCCATGATTTGCAAATAAAACCACTTGTTTGAAATAGGCGTAGGACATTGAATCCTATTCACCCCAGGGCAGAGAGAACCACCCATCCTGTATCGCACTCCAGAAGTTAAAACTGGAACGACTCATGATGCACGATTGTGCGAGTACAGGGACTATGGTGTTCTTGGATTACTGGATATATGGAATATCACCCAATGCAGAGTTTTGTTCTATATGCCAAGACTGCGCCTTCCATGCACTACCAAGTCGAAATATGCCGGATCCATATAATACTTGTTCTGTGCAATGGCCTTCCCATCATCGGTGAACAGTGTCTCACTTAAGAGTATCAGTGAAGGTGCGGCTATCTGCTCTGGGGTGAGCGCAAACTCTTTGCGATTTGATATCGTCAGGTGGGTGATTGCACGAGGGCTGATGGTGTATACCGTGTGGTCCATAAATTCCTTGACAGCCTCTGCATCCTTGATGTCGACACCATATGAATTCAGTTTTTTCAAATCTGTGAAGGAAAAACAGAAAGCAATCAAACGGGAGTCCTTACGATACCACCGATCTGATGCCACCATGACAGTGCTCCGGTCATAATTGAAAAGTTGCATTACATAGTTGCTCGAGACTTCATATCTGATGTCAATGGCAATTTCATCGATGGAGCTCCTGGCAAAGTTGAAGACAGGATTGGCAACAGCTTCAGCTCCAGCAGAAGCAAACGAATCCAAGCTTGCTATAAAGTTTCCCTTGCCATGAATTCGTCGAATAATGCCATCTTCCGTCATCAACATCAACGCTTGCCGCAATGTCATGCGGCTGACTCCAAGCTCCACAGCAAGCTGGTTCTCTCCAGGCAACCGATCTCCTTCCTGAAGATTTTCTTGCTCAATTTTGCGATACAGTTTTTCATATACCTCAACGTATAGGTATTTTTTTCCAGAGCTTTCAACCAAGCCATTATCTGTAACATTATTATTCATTGTACTACTCCAAGTATCTCATCATAGAAAACTGTATCTCATGGCCCTCTTCTGGTTCATAGTCAACCAGTATAGATTTCCTTGTATATGCGTTCCATCTGGTTTCGGTCTATACTAATTTTACCTTTATAGCTTCCAATCAATCCTTCATCCCTCAATTGTCCAATCTGTCTGTACAGCGTGCGCACATTCATATTCAACTCTGCGGCCAAAGCCTCTTTGCGAACATACAGTACCACGGGTAACTGATTGTCCTTGCAAGCGTCCAAGCAATAAAGCAACAAGCTCTGTCTATTGTTGTAAAGCGTCATTCTATCACTTCGGCCCAGCAATCGCTGGATGAATTCAACTAGATAATTAGCAGAAAACGCATGACATCCATACTTATATCATACTGCTTACGGTACAAGCGTGGTGATATCGCGAAGAAAGTACAAGGAGTTTCCGTCTCTACATCGGCAGTATGATACGGCAGGCCACTGAGCAACTCATACAAACCAAAAATCTGGGGGGCTGCAACCTCTCCAGCCATTACAATTCTGCCATCATCGCTATGGCTTAATACGTTGCAGGAACCTGACAGCAACAACAGAATTCTTTCAACTGCATCTTCAGTATGTACTATGACCTTTCGTTTCCCATAGGTGACGAGACGTTTGCCAGCTCCTTCAAAACGGTGGTACACTTCATAAATCTGGTTCTCAGTTATACTTTGATCCATCGCTGCGCGCAATGCGGAAGCTAGCTGTTCATCAATCATAGTCAAACACTCTCACTTGAAGCAATGCATTTTAAAATGTAAACAATTCTTCCTTGCTTCCTTAATAGTACCGAAAAATTTTCCATAATTAACTGACATTTGTCATATTATGTCCTCAGCAAGCATATTAGCATGGAATTGGAGTAAAGCCAATCAAAAGGAGAATTATGATATGGATACTTTAAAGAAACAAATTATGAGCATAGTTACAGATACTTCACTTACCCATCAACAAGCAATGATGACACTTGCTGATATTTGCGTCAGTCAAGATAATTTGGTAGAGACTTCTAAAACATTTAAGGAATTGCACGACTTGGGAATTATCTGTGATATGAGCGAACCCAAGGTTCCTTATGCCCCTCGATATGCCCTGCCTGACTATGAGAAGCTCATGGAACAGGGGTGCAAGTTTCTTCGATTGGAGCCACCTAGAACCCTTGATGAAGCTATTCATAGCCTGCAATTGTTCTATCTGCATGTACCTTCCATCACACACATGCCAGTCTATCTTGGCAATATCGACAAGCTGCTTGATCCCTTTATCGATAATGTGGATGTAGCAAGAATCAAGATCGAGAGATTCCTTGATTTTATTGAAAAAGCCATTCCAAATTCATTCTGCCATGCCAATCTAGGACCAGAGTATACAGTAGCTGGTCGAATCATTGTTGAATTGGAAACAAAGCGACAGCAGGCTGTTCCAGGTATCACTTTGCTCTATGATAAAGACATAACACCAGCTTCATTTGCTGAGGCATGCACCAAGTGCGCACTTACCTGTGCAAAACCAAGTTTTGCCAACCATGCTGTATATGCCAAGCAACATGAAAAAAGCCCTCATGGATATGGCATTGCAAGTTGTTATAATGCATTGGCTATCGGAGGAGGTGCCTATACGCTCTCAAGAATTGTATTGAAGCGTGCTGCAGACCATGCGAAGAATATTGACCATTTTTTGAAAGAGGTACTGCCACTAGCAGTACAAACCTTGGCTGAGTTCATGGATGCAAAAATCAATTTCCTTGTGGAAGAGAGTCATTTTTTCAAGTCCAGTTTTCTCGTAGAAGAAGGGTTTCTTACGCAGGAGAACTTTACAGGTATGTTTGGTGTAGTGGGACTCCATGAGGCGGTCGATATCTTACTACAGAAGGAAGGAAAATCAGAACGCTATGGCGTAGATACAGAAGCTGATTCATTAGGCCACACAATAATGCAAACACTAGAAACACTTGTACATGCACACAAGAGCCCCTATTGTTCGATTTCCGGCGGACATTTTGTATTACATGCCCAGGTCGGCATTGATTCAGATATTGGCATCAGCCCGGGTGCTCGAATCGCTATCGGCAAAGAGATTCCATTGTACAATCATCTTCGTCATGCAGGACAATTCCATCCGTACTTCCCTTCTGGCACAGGTGATATTTTTCCGTTTGATACTACGTACCTACGTAATCCTAATAGCGTATTGGATATAATCAATGGGGGTTTTGAATCTGGCATGCAATATCTTTCAACATATTGCAGTGATGCCGATGTTATTAGAATCACCGGCTATCTGGCCAAGCGTTCCGATATTGAAGCTTTGGACCAAGGGAATGCTGTTCGTCAGAATAATGTCATCTGGGGATTGGGTGAAGTCAAGAATGGAAATGTACTCAATCGAAAGGTTCGCTCATGAGGCTCCCATTACACAAAATCATCAACACAAGCTGTGTAGATGGTCCAGGAAACAGGAGTGTTGTATTTTTTCAGGGGTGCAATTTCCATTGTACATACTGCCATAATCCTGAGACGATCAACACATGTAATTCCTGTGGAAAGTGTGTATCAGCCTGTCCGGAACAAGCCCTCTCTGTTGTGGGTGGCAAGGTCTTGTGGAATCCTTCAAAGTGTAGTAATTGCGACACATGTATTACCGTCTGCCCTCATAGTGCTTCTCCGAAAATCCGCATGCTCACTATTGATGAGATTGCTGATATGGTTGAGGAAAACCTGCCATTCATCCGTGGGGTAACGTTTTCTGGGGGAGAGTGCATGCTACAAGCAGAACCCCTTGCTGCACTTTGTGAACGGTTGGCTAACTCTGTCGGTTCAGTATTGTTGGACAGCAATGGGAGTATAGATTTCTCGCAACACGAGCAGTTACTGAACTCCTGTGATGGTGTTATGTTGGATGTAAAATGTTTTGATGAAACTAAGCATATTGCGTTGACTGGTATGTCTAACCGGACGGTACTCAAGAATGCTGAATTTCTTGCAAAAATTGGCAAACTTGCTGAAGTGAGGACCGTGGTGGTTCCTACATATCTCCCCAATGAAAACACTGTTGCAAGGACCGCTGAACTCGTTGCAAACGCCCTTCCTGAAAATACGGTGATACCCTACAAATTAATTAGGTTCCGTAGTAATGGCGTACGTGGTGAGGCAACCTCATATCGGTCTCCTTCTAACCAAGAAATGGAAACTCTCCGAAAAATTGTGGCCTCATATTCCTGTTTCACACCAGTTGTGGTGTAAACGCAATTGACTCCTAGCATAGGTGATTGCAAAGATGGATGCCAACATAATGACATTCATCTTTGTATATAGTGAAAGCTATCTTGGGTAGGGGACCGGAAGTATGCCAAATGGAAAAAATACCAATTGATTGGCTTACAATGGTCTCATTTCCTTCTATAATACAGCTATCAACTCTTCAATATCCAACTTCTTCATCGTAAGGAAGGCCTGCGCAAGCCGGTCAATCTGCTCCTGTGTCCCTTCTTCCATCATGGTATCCATGATCTCAGGTGAGATTTGCCAAGAGACACCATATTTGTCTTTCAACCAGCCACACTGCTCGGCCTCAGGATCTGCTGACAAGCGATCCCAATAATAATCAATCTCCTCTTGGTCATTGCACTCCACCAGAAGAGAAACTGCCTCATTGAAACCAAATTCATGTGGATAACCACTATCCATGGCTGAAAACCATTGTCTTTCCAGCATGAAATCACTGAACATCACCGTCCCTTCCTTGTCCATTTGCATACCTGCAGGATAGTGAACGATAGAACCCTTCTTGGAATGGCCAAATACCGATAGGTAGAATTCAATGGCCTCCTCTGCCTTGCCACAAACATTCCCAGTGAATAGCAGAGAGGGAATTATGAACGGTCTCTCTTCCCCTTTAGGATCACTCAGGATGAGTTGCCAGGTCACTCCGTACCTGTCCTTGATCCATCCATAGTGTTTGCTGAATGGATACTCCTGCAATGGCATCAGGATTTCTGCTCCTTCAGATAAAGCATTCCAAAGGGTATCGAGATGTTCCTTCGCTTTGTCATCCCTCGAAGGATCAAAATTCACAAAGAACGATATTGAAGGATTAATCTGGAAATATGGACCTGCAGAGAGGGCCATCATCGTAAAACCTGAGAGCGTGAAAGTAATTGATTCAGTATCTCCGGATGGCGTGTCATGGAGCACTGAGCTGCTGATAATTGATGAATCAGGAAAGATGGCCGTGTAGAATTGGACAGCTTCCTTGGCTTCCTTGTCGAACCAGATATGCGGTATAATTTTTTGCTTTCCCATATCGTGCCCCCTTTTCTAATAGAATTACTGTATAAAATAAGATGTTGTTTCATCCACCTCCCAGCCCTTTCCCAGAAGAAACCTTGTTTCATAGCTCGGGAATATATTCATATTGATACACTATATGGCTTGGATAACTGGAACTAAAATGAGAAAATACCACCCACACGATTGTCAGTGCCAGGAACGGGAAAACCGTCTTCCTGTATCGATGAAGGGAGGGCTGTGAATGTATGGAGATAAGAAAAGAGTGATGTTGCAGACAAAAAGACTCGCTCTTCGTCCTTGGACAGAGACAGATGCTGAGAGTTTATATGCATATGCCAAGGATCCTGATATTGGCCCGATTGCAGGATGGCCTGCCCATACAAGTGTAGGAGAGAGTCTGGATGCCATTAGAAATGTGCTCACCGGAGCAGAATGCTATGCAATTTGTGAAAAAGACAATGGCAGGGCAATTGGAGCCATAGAACTTAAACTGAATGGACATACCGATATGACTGAGCGTGACGATGAGTGTGAGCTGGGGTATTGGATTGGCAAGCCTTTTTGGGGAAGAGGATATATTCCTGAAGCTGCAACAGAACTGATTCGCCATGGGTTTGAAGACCTGGGAATGACCACAATATGGTGTGGGTATTACGATGGAAACAGCAAATCCAAGAGGGTTCAGGAGAAGCTTGGTTTTACCTACCATCACACCTGTGATGAGGTGGCGGTGCCTCTCATGAATGAGACAAGAATAGGCCACACAAACATTATGACCAAGGAACAGTGGTCCAAAAAACAAAACAACTGAGGGTTCCCATCCATGCTAAAGAGCAGACAAGGAGAAGACTTTTGCAGTACTACCATGTTGATGTATTTTCAAAAGGCCCACTGACAGGAAATGGACTGACCGTTCTGATTTGCGACCGATTTCCTGATAGTAAAACCATGCTTCTGATCACCCGAGAAATGAAGCAGTATGAGACGATTTTTCTTAAAAGACTTCGGGACAACGAATATAGGGCAAGAATTTTCACGAAGGATGAGGAACTGGATTTCGCAGGGCACCCAATCCTTGGTGCTGCTGCCGTAGTACATATGCTACACAATGGGAAAGGGACGGAAGCAATCCAATTTCATCTGAATGGTAAGGATGTGAAGGTCACCAGCGTTGCCATCGACCACCGAAAGGAGTATGTCTGCAACATGAACCAAGGGGCAGCAGAGACCATCGGACACATCCCTACTGAAGACTATCCTAGGTTGATTGAACCGCTTGGGCTTACCATGGACGATCTTGCTACAGCGTATCCTCTTCAGGTCATGACTACCGGCTTATCGTACCTGCTCGTGCCCATTCACAGCGGAATTGAGAAAACCGGCATGTTTGGCAAGGATTATGAACCACTGCTCAACTCCTACGGTGCAAAGTTTGCCTATGTGTTTGATATTGATGCAAAAGAGGGCAGAACATTCGATTTTGATGGTTTGGAGGACGTTGCCACCGGTAGCGCAGCTGGACCGGTTGGAGCATACCTCTGTGCGCATGGCATATGTAAACCAAGTGAAGAGATCATCATTCATCAAGGACGTTTTCTTGACAGACCTAGTGAACTTCATGTTCGACAAGAAAAAGATACAGGATGTATCATCGTCAGTGGAAATGTATCCATCATTGCGGAAGGAACGTTTTATATCTAGGGTTAGGTAGGCCAGCAAGGTGAAGTTGCAATTGATTGTTGGATACACTCAGTAGTCCGGTCTGCACTACTCTGAGTCGTATGACTGATACGCTTAAAAACAACTGCCAACAGGGCGCTGTCTGTTGTATCGGCTCTCAGAAACCGGAATGGATACGAACCATCGGGTTGTTGCCGGTCCAGAACGTACACAGTGTATCCGGAAGCTACCAATTGCTGGCAGGTTGAGAATCCCATACCTCCACTTGCCCCGGTAACGAGAATGTTCATACTCATATGCCTATCCTTTTTCTACGCATCTCTTCCAGCATCGATGGCGATATACCTGTAGAACGAATCAGTGAATGATGTATGGGTACCTGTGATGGAGGATAGAAAAACGGCCTAAGTTATTTCTACAAAGGAATCAGCCAAAAGGTACCTCATTTCCAAGAAAATCAACGCATCAATAGAAATTTTCGATCTTCCCCCATCGTTCACGCAATACATGTGCAGCCATTTTAGGGCTTCTATCCCTTGAGAAGAGTCCCTTGTGATTCCCTCCTGCTCGCATCGGTCCCTGTTGTGTATCAAAATCTGCAAAGTTCCAGACATGTTCTCCTACGACAAAACCACGTTTATCCAAGCACTCGTTCATTGCATTGATGTATGAGACTTGGAACTCCTCGGAAAACATCTCAGGTATGACAGCATGAAATCCTGGAATGGAATCAGCACCGTACTCTGAAAGAATTAAAGGTTTGTTAATTTTCTCCCAATAGTCCAACTCTTCATCGAATGCCTTCTTTGCGATGTCCAGACATCCTGAAAGATTATACCAGCCGTAGTATCGGTTGATGCATACAACATCCATACTTCTAGTAGTGATGTCTTTGGTATAATCATTCTGGCAACAAACCATTGTTACAGGTCGATTCTGGGAATCCATGCAGTGGGCAGCCTCATAGAGCGAATGCCAATAGGTATATGCATCTTCTGGAAAATGCTCAGTATCCGGCTCATTCCCAAGACTCCACATTACAACTGAGGGATGGTTCTTATCCCTTTCTATCATCTGCTTGAGCAACTGCTCATGATACACTCCTGTTTCAAGCTGGGCATATGGATTGATTACACCATTGAAATTCAGCCCGACTACAGGAAGTTCATCGATGATAACGATGCCTTCCCTGTCACAGAGGTAGTACATCTCCTCTGCATACGGATAATGACTTGTCCTAAATGAATTGGCATGTAGCCAGTGCAACAAATCAACATCCTTCACATTCAGGCATTCATCAAGTCCTCTTCCCCTGAAAGCGGAATCCTCATGCTTGCCTGCTCCTTTGAAATAGAACGGTTTCCCATTAATCAGGAACCGAGAACCATCAACCTTGATAGTTCGTATACCAAACGGGAGATCATAGGTATCATCTGAGGAACTCACACGAGCTGTATAAAGATAGGGTGTACCCGGTTTTGGAAACCAAAAATGTGCATTTTTAACTCTCAGGACTCCGTTCAGTCCAGTACCATTGGCAACACTTTTATTGTGTTCATCAAGGATTTCAATCTGCAACCCATCCGCAACATCCCCTGCAATGGTATAGGCCACCAATCCATCATACCCATCAATATCCGTGGTGATCGTTATATCATCAATATACTTTTTGGGAGTTGTATAGATGTTCACTGGACGAGTAATGCCAGCATAATTAAAGAAGTCAAAATTTGGTAGGTTGTAAGCATACAAATCCTTCTTTGCACGCTCGACGCTTGGAACACCCGGATTATCTGAACCAAAGAAAGCAGTTCCAGACTCATTGCCGATTGGAAAACTCTTGTGATTGATTCTATTACTTACTCTGACTAAGAGCGTATGTTCCTTCCCACATTCAACGATATCTGTAATATCAACTTCAAAAGGGAGAAACCCACCTGTATGCGTGCAAATCAATACATTATCCAAAAGTATCTCGGAATCATGGGTCACTGCATCAAATCGAAGCACCTTACGCTGACTTTCCAATACATCTGGAAGGATACATTGAGTTCTATATTCAACAATTCCTGAGTAGTATTTTGCACGGTGATCGGAGAGCTGGTTATTGAACGAAGCAGGAACATAGATCGACTGCCAATCTTGATCACCTTGAAACCTAAAGTCCCAAACTCCCGAAAGCGAGAGTATGCTTCTATGCCTATTTTTAATGGGGTACATCTGTTTTCCTCCTTGCAAATCAACCCTTGACACTTCCAATCATAATACCTTTTACAAAATATTTCTGCACAAATGGATACAACATGAGAATCGGCCCGGTAACAACAAGTGCTGTTGCCATCTTAAGTGTCTCACTGGGCAAAACCTCTGAATCAAGCAAAACCCCTGCCGCGGCAGCTTGTTTCATGTATTCTGCATTTGAAAGCATCCTATACAGCAAGTATTGCAATGGATACAGGTTTTCTTTCGTAATATAAAGACTGGCATGATACCAATCATTCCAGTAGTTCAGGGCAATAAAGAGCCCAACAGTTGCAAGCCCTGCTTTACTAAGAGGAAGCATTACTTTTTCATATATCTGCCAATCGTTTGCCCCATCGATTTTAGACGCCTCTACAAGGCTGTACGGAATAGATTTCATGAAATTTCTCATTAAAAAAATATTCCATGGACTGAGTAGACAAGGAAGCACTAAAGCCCATAATGAATTCTTGATTTGCAGATACTTCACAAAGAGAATATATGAAGGAATCACTCCACCACTGAACAGAGTTGTAAAATAGATAAAGAAGGAGACTTTGTTTCGTTCAGTAAAATCCTGTCGTATTAAAACATACCCTGTCATTGAAGTAAGTAGCAGGGAAGATACAGTACCAAACACAGTTATAAATATGGTAACAAGATATGATTGTATCAGGCTCTTGAATCCTTGGAATATTGAACGATATGCATCAAACGAAACAACCGTAGGCCAGAGTTTAAAACCCTCTCTCAAAACAGTCTGTTCATCTGAGATACTCGCAACAATAATCAGCCAAAAAGGGATAAAGCAGAGAATCGTAATGATCGATATCAAACTATAGCCGATGATAGTAAATGTTCTTGTCCCATGATCAGGCTTGATTTGTAATGTACTAGTAGTGGTTTTCATTGCTTCTCCTCTTAAAATAAAGCCAAATCTTCATTGAAATGCTTAACCAGACCATTGACTGTAAGTACCAATATGCATCCAAAAACAGATTGAAATACGCCTGCTGCAGATCCCATACCAATATCAAAATTTACCATTAAGGACCTGTAAACATAGGTATCGATAATATCCGTTGCATTGTAGAGAAGACCGTTGCTCCCTACCAATTGATAAAACAACTGGAATTGACCTTTAAGAATACTCCCCAAGTTGAACATTACAAGCAACACAAATGTTGGTTTGATCATGGGAAGGGTGATATGTGATATCTGTTGCCATTTTGAGGCTCCATCAATACGAGCGGACTCATAAATCTCTTGATCAATGCCACTGATGACAGAAAGATATACAACACTCCCATATCCTAGCCCTTTCCATACTTGGACGACCACGATAATGAAAGGCCAAGCTTCCGGGTGTAAATAGAAGTTATACTCAGCCAGGCCCTGACTTCTCAAGATCGTATTGATAACTCCGTTATCTATGTTGAAAAGAGCATAGGAAAAAAGCCCTACCAGAACCCAAGATATGAAATATGGAAGAAAAATGACTGACTGACTGATTTTTACGAATCGCTTACTCTTCAAGTCCCCTAGGAAAATTGCCGTAACAATTTGGGCTACGTTCCCTGCAAAAAGAAATGCAAGATTATAAAGAACCGTGTTGGTTAACAATCTGGTAAAGATTCCACTTCTAAACAGATACTGAAAATTTTTCAGCCCAACAAACGGACTTTTGAAAAAGCCAAGTCTAAAATCAAACTTTGTAAATGCAAGCCAAATACCCACCATCGGGATATAAGAGAAAAGAATAAAGTATGCAAAAACTGGAATAAGCATAAGCCACAGTACTTTATGACGAAGGAACCGATGGCATCGGTTCTTCTCCAAAGTACGTGTAGCCAGAGAGATCTCTTTCATACAGGAACCTCCAAGGTAATCAAGAATAATAAATGAGAAAATCTATAGATATATTTTAACCGTATGGCATGCGATTTCAATTTGAAATATGAGTGATGTATGTCTTTTAGAGACATTACAAAATTTTATTTTTTGTTCTATCATAATAAATTATTTCGAATTGTTCCAATTTGTCCAATAATGTCTCCAATTTCAAATAGACAACACAGAAACGGCGCGCATATGCTACAAACATAGAATTTTGTTAAGTTATGAGAGGGTGCATCGTGTCTATTCATCTAACTGTTGATAGCAATACATTAGGCCGTATTTTTGAGGGAATTGGAGGAGTTACCAGCAATGGGATGACCAAACTTCTACATGAATATCCGAAGAAGCAACAAGAGGATATACTAGATTTTCTCTTTGCTCCAAACTTTGGGGCTAGCCTACAGACGTTGAAAGTTGAGATAGGTTCAGATGCGAATGGTACATGCGGGACTGAACCAAGTCACATGCGTTCAGAAAGAGATTTTGACATCACTCGTGGTGTTGGGTTGTGGCTTGCCCAAGAAGCAAAAAAGAGAAATAAAGCTATTTTCCTAGATGCAATACGCTGGGGAACTCCCGCATGGTTAACCGACAACGACAAGAAATATCAATATTACCTAAAGTTTTTGCAGGGAGCGAAGAATGTTTACTCCCTTGATTTCGATTATCTTGCTCCTGATGAGAACGAAGGAGCCTATAGCTTAGATTGGGTAGTCAATGTGTTGAGACCTGGCTTGGATCGAGATGGATATGCACATGTGAAGATCTCTGGGTCTGACAGCACAGAGGATTGGAATATCGTACCAATTATCAAGGGGAATCCCGATGTCAGGAAGAGCATATCCGCACTTACTCGGCACTACAAACAAGATAGTCCGCAGTATGCAAAAGAGTGTGGTCTACCTATTTACAACAGTGAAGATATTGCTCCCTTTCGAAATTCATTTTCCTTTGCATTGGACATGGCATACAAGATCATCCGTTCCTATGCATCGGGAAAGATGGTGCAATATGTGATGCACCCTGTTATTGAAGCAATCTATGATAATGTTCCATACACGTGCAAAAGTATTTTATTGGCAGCAAATCCTTGGACAGGACATTTTGAGGTTCAAGCTGGCCTCTGGGTTGTCGCACATTTCACTCAGTTCATTCACCCTGGTTGGGTATTCATTGACAGTGCATGCATTGATTCGCCTCATTGCAGTTGTTTGGCCTTGCAACATCCAAATACAAAGGACATCAGCATCATACTGCTTAACAGAAGCAAATCCATACAGCAAGTAACAATTACCTTTAAAGACGTGGTTGTATCATATGTTAAGGTATGGAAAACAAACGAAAGAGAGCAATTCCGTGAGATTGATCCTTTATCCATCACCCATAATGTTCTGCGTATTACACTTGAGCCAGAATCCATCTATACACTGACGACGACCAGTGGCCAGCAAAAAGGTTGTGCAAAATCCAGCATACCACAAGGAACAAAATTCCCCCTTCCCTATCTCGATGACTTCAGCACATATGAAATAGGAAAACAACCACGATATACCATCGACCAAGCTGGAGCCTTTGAAATATGTGAAGGGGGCAGAAACGGAGGAAATTGCCTTAAGCAAATATTAACCAACTCAATGAGACCACGAGACTGGGAAAGAAGGCCTACTCCGTTACCATACACAATCCTTGGTGGGCAGGAATTGTCTAATTATGCCGTAAGCATAGATTTCAATATAGAAGAGATGCCGGAACGTGATTATGAAGGATATGCTTTGCTTGGTGCCCGATGCAATCATGCCTCTGCTGTATGTGAAATACCTGAATGTTACAATGTACGATTGTTCTATGATGGTAGATGGTTTCTCTCCTGTGGCCCAATCGTCCTCTCCTCGGGAAGAATCCAGGACTTCTCTCTTGGCTCATGGAATAACCTAGCCTTGCATTGCGAGCAAAAAGTTATAAGTACCTACTATAACGGGGTTTTACTCGACTCCGTTGAACATGAAGAGATTCCGAGTGGAAACATTGTCATCGGCAGTGCATATTCTCATGTCAGATATGATAATCTTGAGGTTACGCCAATAAAAAATCTTCCAGATTCCTGCAATCGGTACTCAATTCTTGACCATTCAATAATGCTTTCTGGGAACTGGGAGAAAGTCGGCAATAATTCAGACAACTACTACCGTACATTACTAGCATCATCGGAAAGAGGAAGCAAAATAGATTTTATATTTAGTGGTACATCGTTGAGCATCATAGGTGTTCTCGACAACGAGGCAGGACGGGCTGAGATATATATTGATGGTGAGAAGGTCTCAACCGTTGATGCCTTCTGCCCTTCAAAGAAGTACAGGAAATCTCTATTCTCAGTTTTCAATCTTCCTCATGGACAACATCGATTCAAGATGGTGGTTCTGGGCGAACAACACGGAGATTCCATGGGGTCTACCATCAGTATCAATGCTGTTGAGACGACTGGGGAGTTGGTAGCACTCATTGATTAAGTATTCTATTGTGCCCCTAAATTGGGTACAACATAAATATTGGAGGAATTATGAAGAAGGCACTTGTAGTATTACTAGTTCTTTTCCTTGCATTGTCATTATTTGCAAGAGGAACCGAGGAAACAGGGTCAACTAAGGCTGGCAGTGGAAATCCATTTGAAGACTATATTGAATTGATTATGTACAGCTCCGGGTCATCAGGGAAAGATACGGAAAAGGTAATGACCAAGTTCAATGAGAAGCTCAAAGAACGATACAATACAACTATAAACGTTACATGTCTTGGTTGGGATAACTACAGAAACCAGTATCAACTGATTCTGACAACCGGTGAACCTGCAGATTTGATGTATGTCAATCCAAATTTGTATAGCTTGTATGCTGCGGATGGGGCATTCAAGGATGTCACCGACCTCTTTCGGAAATATATGCCAACTGTTCACAGTTATTTTACTGAAGGTCAGCTTGCACAGGTAAAAGTTGATGGCAAGCTCTTCATGATTCCTTCATATGAATCAAATTTTGCACAGAATGGTATCTTCTACCGTCTAGACCTTGCAAGAAAATACGGGCTTGAAGAAATTACAAGCATTGAATCATTTGAGAAGTATGCTGATGTAATAGCTGCAAACGAAAGCAACCTACGAGTCATTGACGGCAACCCGGAACAAACAATGTTCCAGCTATTCAAAGCCAATTATGGATTTGAGTCAATTGCAGGATCTAACACTTCAATTATCATGGTTAAAAATTATGATGACATTCATAACATCATCGCCTACCCGTTTACTGACGAGTATGTAGAATGGGCACACAAGATGAAGGATTGGGCAGGAAATCGATACTGGAGCAGCAACGCACTTTCAAGCACGATGGATCCATGGAGCAGTATCCAGGTGGGAACAAGCGCTATTACACAAGCCAATGCCGATGGCGCCAAAAACATGATGGGATACATGGCAACAAAACTTCCTGAATCAGAATGTGCCTACTGGAGTTTCGCAAATCTTACCGGTTATTCATATGTAAACCCCGTAACAGAGAACGGATATGCTATTCCTACTTCTTCCCCCAATGCGGAAAGAGCGTTGAGGATTCTTGAGATAATCAAGACCGACCAAGAACTCTTTGATCTTTGGATGAACGGTATAGAAGGCCTTCATTTCTCTCTTACAGAAGAAGGTAATATAATTAAACCTGCTGTGGGAGTAGATCCTTCAACCGTAAACAACCACAGTATGAGTGGTGCCCAATATGCGATGCGTGTAAAAAACCTTATGAGAAATGACGCTGGGGTATGGGATGGATACGATGAGCTTGTTGCTTGGCTATCATCTATTGCAGTTCTAAACAAGTTTGGTTCTGTATCAATCGACTACTCAGATGTTCAGGCAGAACTTGCTGCTGTAAACCAAGTCGTTCAACAGTATGGGTATCCTATCAATATCGGTATTGTAAACAATGTTGATGCGGCAATCGATGAGTATAGGAAACAGCTTAAAGCTGCTGGTATCGACAGATTGTTGGATTCGGTATCACAACAAATGGAAGCATACTATGCAAGGAATGGAATCAGCTGATTCCGGAAATCTCCAGCACATTGCCTAGATTCTATTAGGTGATGTGCTGGTTTTATCGTACACTAACGCCATGAAATCAGTTCATCCCAAGTTCTCCATTTTATTCATTCTCTTTTTTATAAGCATCCTCATAGTTTTGGTGGTTTCTGTGTATAGCTTCCTGCTTCTGTTTGAAACTACTACAGAGAAGCAATTACTCTCATATGGGAAAATTGCGCTTGATAGTGATGTCTTATACATTGATACGATAACGAACTCTGTGAGAAATGTTTTTAACAGCATCAGCTTTGATTCCGAAATATCCAAGCTTCTAAATTATGAATCGGTTCACCCGATGGATCTTCATATTGGACTGCAACGACTTGAATCCTATGTTGAATCGAATTTCTTTATCGACTCAATATATGTCTACAACAGGAATAAAAACATGGTCTATGTAGCATCTCCGAATGCTGTAGAGGCTGTGTATACCCCAGCTGGTTTCTATGATGATAATGCTCTCCTACACATGCAACACTATTCGAGCTATAAGAACATGGAACCAATATTTAGAACCATTGATGTAACATATCCATTTGAATCAAAGGCATCCTTCATCAGTTTCATGCGCTACAACATGTTGAAACAGGATGAACAATCCAACGTAATGATGATAAATATCAGACAAGACATTCTTTCCAAATTGATCAGCTCTGTTCCTGAAAACAATGACAGATTGCTCTTGATTACTGACCGGAAGGGATGGCATACGGTAGTAGCAGGTAACAGATGGAATTATTCGGACCAACTTATTGAAACAGT
Source organism: uncultured Sphaerochaeta sp. (assembly GCF_963676285.1). Lineage (NCBI taxonomy): Bacteria > Pseudomonadati > Spirochaetota > Spirochaetia > Spirochaetales > Sphaerochaetaceae > Sphaerochaeta > uncultured Sphaerochaeta sp. The sequence goes on along the minus strand of NZ_OY781063.1, from coordinate 2,705,944 downwards.
AATTTTGGCCCTAGAAACTAAAGAGAATAGTTTTGTTCTTGAAGCAAATCCTAGAAAATACATTGTATGCTTTCAGAGTGTGATGAACAGCAAGCTCAGTATTGTCTTGATTGCAGATGAGAACGATCTGAGCTCGATTACCCAGACCAACGAGTACACTCATTCCATACTTCTGTTGTCTCTCTTATTTGCAGTTTGCTTGATTGCTGGAGCTTTGGTTTTAAGGCGAATATTCATAATCAACAGAGTACACAGAGAAACCTTGGCAAATCTGGAAAAAGAAAAGCGTGAGCTGTCGTTTGAAAACAAGCGTAGACAGGTTCTAGCGTTCTTGGAAAACCCTCCTCCCAGTACGATGACAGAGACAGAGATCCAAACGATGTATCGGACCATAGGGGTAGAGAATATTGCTGGCTCCTCGGTCTTTCTTATTGTCTTTTTCATTAATGCATACTGCTCAGAAGTACCATTTGCCTACGAAAGAGTAAAAGACCGCAATATGCTCAAACACAATATTTGTGAGACGGCATCGGCTTTGATGTCCAGATTCCAGGTACTCCTAACTACTTTCGATGATGCTGAGAAATGCTTTTTGGTTGTAAATGGTGATTCCAAAATCGAAGCCATACAGAATTCACTACAAGAAGTAAACTCAGCCATTACAGAGAAATTTGGAATCATCTCTAGTATTTTCATTTCTGGAGAATGCGACTTCTTAAATCTGGCCTCAGCATATGAAGAGCTTGAAAAAGCCCTTCCTTACAGACGTCTTTATGAATCTGGGAGTATCGTGACCACTGAAATGATTGATGTACGTGAGCTAAATGATTGTACTATATCAGAAGATCTTCTCAGACGCATGTCACAACATATATTGCAACTTGATATGGACACAGCTCTTTTGGAACTCAGGGAACTAATTATAAGTATTTCCAATGGCTCGTATAAGAGCTTCCAGATCAATTTATTGCAGCTTGCCGTTGCTTTGGATGAGATACTCCACAAACTTCAAAGTAACAATGGTATTGAAAAAACAATCAACTTGGACACGCTTCTCTTCAATCTATCTTCCTTCGAAACACTTGATTCCTTATATGATGAATTTGAAACTGCCATTCTCCAAGCTGAGAAATTAATCATCCAGAACAAGAACAGTCATCAAGCCTCCTTGATAACAGAAATGCAAGAAATTATAACAAATGAGTACTCATCGAAAGATTTCTCCATTATTACTGTCTCAGAGAAAATCGGGATGAATGCATCATATCTAGGAAAAATGTTCAAACGTCATACTGGCATGACATTCATTGAGTGCTTACATAAGGAGAGAATGAAAGCCGCATGTCACCTGCTTACAACAACCAAGATACAGATTGGTGAAATAGTCTCAGCCGTTGGATTCAGCGATGCCCCGTATTTCTACAAGGTATTCAAGAGAGAAAATGGATGTACTCCCAGCATGTATAGGCAACAACATCAGCAAAACAATTCCTGAACGAAAGTTTCTTTTGTGTAAAGGTCTTTTCTTGCCATCTGAATATCTTCCGATATGAAAACAAGCACCATAAAGAGCCCGTTGTGTACAGGCTCAAGGAGTCTCGTAAACATAAAACTATCGAGAAAGACATACTCATGACTTTCCTGACTTTCGGACTTGGTGAAAGAAAAATCAGCCCAAAAGGCTGAATGGCGTCAGTGGATGAGGTTTTCAAGGGAAAATCAAGAAAATAAATTCTCCTACTAAATCCGGCCCAGGTTCTTGTTCAGGTCAAGCTTCGTGGCTGAGCGGAACTGTGTAAGCGTCATGTTTTGGCGGAGCTCTTTCATCTTCAGGAGCCTCGCCATGTCCAGGTACTCCTGGCTGACATTGATCGGGGTAGCTATGACATCGGGATAGGATCCCTGCACGACCACCTGTGGTTTCCTCAGTGCATCCATGATCTCCTCGGCGGAAAGGACTTCCTTCCAGCCTTCCTCCCCCATCAGGTATTGGAGGTAGCGGATCATGGCCAAGGCAAGGTAGCACATGACAAAGTGGCCCTTGACGTGCTCATCCGTCCACACGAACACCGGCCGGGCCCTGAGGTCGGTCTTCAGCACCCTGAAGCTTTCCTCTATCTTCCATTGGCCCCGGTAGATCGCCATCACCTCCTCGGTGCCCAGGTCCAGGCGGTCGGTAACCACCGCATAATAGCCGTCGTAGCGTGCCGCCTCGGTCACCCGCCCCTCGTCTATGGAGAACTCCTGCCCGTCCAGATCGATCTGCAGGTATTGGTTCCCCCCCTTGCGGATCGCGGCACGGATGGAGGAGGGATTGTCCAGTTTCTTCGCAAGGCGCTCAAGGATCCTCATCCGGTTGGAGAAGTCGTTCCTTGCACGCTTGGCCGAGTAGGTGACGTGGATGCAGGCATCCACCTCGGCCGTCCTGTACTTGGGCGCGCGCCCGCGCATCCTCTTTTGCTTGCGCTCTTCCAGGATCGGCCTGAGCTCCTCTTCGGTCAGCTCGATCTTTGCCGCCACCTTCTGGTGCAGCACCTTGGAGGCATACTCCAATTCCCCGGTCTGCGGGTCGTACCGCTCGACCTCCCAGGGGACCTCGCTGCCCAGGACCGCTTGCCTGAACTCAGCGCTGCTGCGCTTGAGCGTATAGCTGATGACGAAGTGGTACCCGTTGCCCGTCAGGAACAGCAGGTTGTCGCTGCTGTTCATCCCCCGGTCCGCAACCACGGTGATCTCCCCCAGGCCGTACAGGGCACGCAGCCTCCCCACCGATTCGCGCAGGGTGTTCTGGTCCATCGTGTTGCCGGGGAACAATTCATAGTCTATGGGTATGCCGTTGTTGTCTATCAGCAGCCCCATCACCACCTGCACCTCGTTGTTCTTGTGGTCCTTGGAGAAGCCGAAGAGCCTCAGCTCCCCCCACTTGGTGCTCTCGAAGCTGTAGGTGGTCACATCGTAGCAGGCAACGTCGTCCTTCCTGGTCGTCCGCTTCCTGAAGAACCGTCCCAGATGCTCGACCAGCTCGTCCTTGTATTCGCAAAGCACGTCCAGCACGGCATACAGGACATCCAGCGACAGCGGCGTCGAGCCGGCATGGCTGTCCCTGCTCACGGCGCAGGCGCGTACACTGTCGGGGTTGATGCACCTGCGGGTCACCAGGTATTGGACCGCCTGGCACAGCTCCTGGGCATTCCTGCGGGTGCAGTGCTTCTCCAGGAATGCATCAAGGCACTGATCATCACCACAAACCTGCCCTTCAACGAGTGGGGCAAGTTCTTCACCGATGAGCAGCTTGCAGCAGCCATCATTGCGGAAGGAACGTTTTATATTGAGGGTTAGGTAGGCCAGCAAGGTGAAGTTGCAATCATCTTACAAGAGGAAGTTTCCATTCTTTCAAGTCGAAGAGGTGATCATGGTTCTTTCATGAACAGAAACCCTGTTTTCCTGAACTGATGTCCTACTCTAATGAAGAATCCTCCTAATGATTCCTGTTTGCCAAGAATGAGGGAGAATATTCAAAAGCCTGAGCAATGGATTGCGGTTGATATTATATACAAACCGTGGGCGTTTGGCCTGAAGGACCCGCAATGCCAGACTTGCAATTGCTTGCGGTAGTACCGCATGCGATTCCACTCGGTCAACGATGTAACGAAACCGAGACGCATTGCAGGAATATAGTTCGGTTTTTTCGCAGAAGGAATCCAATCGGTCTGTAGAGACCCCTAAGAGTCCGGTCTGTACTGCTCCGGGGCGTATTACTGATACACTATACCCGAGAAGCTGGAGTTCCATACGAAGCGCATATGCATAGCTCTCGAGCGCTGTTTTGGTAGTACCGTACATTCCGGTAAACGGAAGGGGATCCAGAGGCGCCAATTCGCTGGTTGTAATGATAATCCTTCCCTTAGGTTCCAATAGGGGAAGAAAAAGGCGGTTGATGCGGTACACACCAAAGAGATTGATATCGAAAATTCGGACAAACTCATCCTCGGGAATCTCAACAAGAGAGTTCAGGTCATACACCCCTGTAAAGTGGAGGATCGCTGTAAGAGATCCGGCCTCTTCCTTGATACGCTTGAAAGCAGCTGTCAGTTGGGTGCTGTCAGTTATGTCGGCCCTCAGAAACCCGAAGGAAAACGATCGATCGGGTTCTTGCCGGTCCAGACCGTATACGGTGTATCCGGAAGCTACCAATTGCTGGCAGGTTGAGAATCCCATACCTCCACTTGCCCCGGTAACGAGAATGTTCATACTCATATGCCTATCCTTTGTCTACGCATCTCTTCCAGCATTAATGGCGCAATATCTATAGGACGAATCAGTGTATATCCAAAGTCGAAAAAGAATTACGTCTTGCATACAAGACACGGGCAATGGTTACTTTTTTCTCCAACTCATCCACCCAGTAGAACATACTATAATTCTCAACCATGACCATTCTGTAGTCGTGGGACAATGGTTTTACGGGATAATATACGGCTACTATGTATGGATTTTCTCCCACCCGTTCAGCTGAGGAGACAAAACGCTCCGCAAGCGCCTCAGCGGCTTGCCTGTTAAGAAGTGTCCTACCGATGTATCGTACAATCTCGGCCATATCATACCGTGCTGCTGGCAGATACTCCAATTGATAGACTTTCTCAGAGGACATCCTTCATTGCCTTTAGAACATCCTTCGAGGAATAACGAGCACCTGAAGAAAGGGCTTCACGTTCAGCCTCTTGGAGCTTCAAATAAACCTCACTATCGTAACGCATATCCTCATATGCCTCCATACTCAACACTACCATGTCACCATACCCTTGACGGGTCAGTATTATCGGTTGCTGGGTCTCATGAACCACCCTTGAGATCTCTGAGAAATTGTTGCGAAGGTCGCTCACTGGTCTAATCAGCTTAGGTTTCATCGGATCCTCCATCCAGAAATTAGCATAATTATGCTAATTTTACAAGAAGTAGTATCTGCACCATCCAATAAATTATCAAAAAAAACCCAAGCAACACTACACAGCCATGTTCGCTACCATGCCAGCCTCCCCCGCATACTTCAGGAGAGGCCTTAGATCCAACGTTAGCTCGATGCACTCAGAATGCAATCTCCTGGTCAATCTCATCAAGTTCTTCACGCTCTTCTGCTTTAGTAGTTGAATTTGGCTCTTTCTTGAACTCAACATGCTCAGCTACCACGAGGATGCGCTCCCGGTTTCCTCCATCCTTGTCAGTCCAGCGCTCTTGGCGAAGTCTTCCAACCACTCTCACTCCCCTTCCTTTCTGTAGATAAGTCATGCAGTTCTTGCCCAGCGTTCCCCATGCCTGAACGTTGATGAACATCACCTCTTCCACTGCCTCTGCTTTTGCGTTACGAAAGAACCTGTTAACAGCGATAGCAAACTTTGTCATCGCGCTTGTATTCTCCCCAAGTTCTACACGCTCAGGGTCCCTTACAAGGTTTCCTTCAATGACAACTTGCCCATGATACAAGATTACCCTATGCAAGTGTTTGTTTTGTAAACACTTATTTTTCTGGAATTTTACCAGTTTTTCAGGATTTTCTATTTATTTAGACTACTCAATTTCGTGAATTATTATCCCACCTACGCACACTCGTATCTTCACCAATACCGTTGATTCTTATGCCTATTAGTTTTGGGGTTCAGGGGTTTTCTTTGCCCTGGTCACAACCTTCTTGGAGCTGTAATGGGTGCTCTTTCGGACTTTGTTCCCGTGCTCATCGATCTCGATGTTGGAGCGCTTTGCCTTCAGTTTCTGTACGCGCTTGAACCGTCGCTCATGGATGATGGGGATGTGATGGTTGCGTGACCGATGGACCTCGAAGGGGTCACGAACGGTTCTCTTGGTTGAAGGAAAATCTGCCGACTCGGTTTCTCCATAGACTGAGGTGCCGGTATATTTCTCATTGGTGAGGATGTTCTCGATCGTCTTCACCGGCCATTTCTTCTTGCCGGTGGGAGTGGGAACCTTCAGCGCTTCCAGTTCCTTCTTGATCCTCACGATACTCCATCCTTGCTCGTACCAGTCAAAGATCTTCAGGACGATTCTGGCCTCAGCGATGTTGAGGATGAGGCCTTCCTCCTCATTACGATCATACCCATAGCACCTTCGGGAAAATGCTGGGGAGTCAGGATCCATGGTGCTTCTTCTGAGACCCCACTTGATGTTCTCGCTCTTGTTCTCACTCTCCGCCTGGGCTATGCCCGCATGAAGTGTCAGCAAAAGCTCCCCTGCCTGGCTGAGGAGGCGAATGCTCTCGTTGTAGAAAAAGACATCCACCTTCAGTTCCTTGAGCCGCCTGAGCGTTACCAGAAAATCCACGCAGTTGCGTCCAAACCGGCTGATGGACTTGGTGTAGATCATGTCGATCTTCCCCGCCTCACAGTCGGCAAGGAGGCTCTGGAACCCCGGTCTCGAGCTGATGGTCCGTCCTGACTTAACGTCGGTATAGGTACCAACGTATTCCCAATCAGGATTTTCCAGGATGTCCTCCTTCTCGAAATCCATCTGGGCCGAGAGGCTGTGCAGCTGACGCTCCATTTGAGTGCTCACACGGCAGTACAAGGCAACCCGGAGACGCTTGAAATATCGCCTGGCTGGTATGACATGTATGATGGGCTTTCTTTTCTCGTCCGGCATGGTTTTTTATAACACGAATGGAAAGGGATGGATAGATTTGAGAGAACAATCTTGATTGGACCTCGAATCGATACTTTTATTGCCCAAACATTTACAGCTGAGATTTCTTGGCTTATAGTTGTAGCAACTTCTTTGATCTTCACCTATTGATAATACTTATATTTCTCGGGAAGGAGGTCACAATATGGGATTCGCAATCAGTCTCTGTGCAGATGACGATGGTTACGTACTACTTTGGTGCCCAAAGAAAAACCTCATAGTTTCTCACAGGAACTATCCTAGTAATAAAGCTTTTAACAACCACCTAGAAAAATCGGGAGACCATCACATTATTACCAATGATTGGAGAAAATCATGATTTTAACAGAAGTTACCATTACAAAGTATAAAAGTTTTCTTACAGAGCAAATTGTTCCTATTGAAGAGAGTTGCACAAGATTGGTGGGAAAAAACGAGTCTGGGAAAACAGCATTTTTAGAAGCCTTGTCTCGATTCAATTATTTCGATGAAAAAGACTCATCATACAAATTTAACAAGACCCTGGAATATCCAAGAACTGAATTAAAAAAATATGAATCAGAAAATCCTGAAAATAATTTGAAAGTAATCTCATGTAAATTCTCACTTAAGGCTAAAACCATCGATACAATTATTCAAGACTGTGGAGAGAATGTCTTATTAGAAACCACTATCGTCGCTTCTAGGGATTACAACAATGCCCTTTCCATATCAACTCCAAAGGTTTCCGAGAAAACGTTTATAGAAAACTACATTCTAAGAATTGGTATACCAGAGGGCCATAAAGAAGAACTTGCCAAAATTGAAAATGTGAATGATTTCTACACATATTTATCATCTCATGAGGAAACTAAATCAATCGCGGAAGCGCTAGTTAAAACATTCTCTTTTGGGAATTTTAAAGAACAATCACTCCTATCAAAGTATTTGATGAAAAAGTATATTGAACCGAGGATTCCAAAATTTTGGTATTTTGACGAATATTTTCTTCTTCCACAAAGAATACCTTTATCCAAGATAGCAAACGGCATTGTTGATAATGATTTCACAAAACCTCAGCTTGAAATCTCTAGGGCCCTATTCGAATTAGCTCGCATTGACGTAAAAAAGCTAATAACAGATAATAATCATGAAGCATACATAGCAGAATTAGAAGCTACCTCAAACAGCATTACTGATGCCTTTTCAGACTATTGGTCGACGAATAGCAACCTAGAGATTACATTTGATATTGAAACTACCGCAAATGATAAATATCTGAATATTCGAATTCGAAATACAAAACACCGAGTTACCCTTCCATTAAGTAATAGAAGCAAAGGATTTATATGGTTTTTTTCCTTCTTTATTTGGTTTCAGAAAATTAACCAGATTAACAATATGATTTTATTACTCGATGAACCAGGATTAAACCTCCATGCAGAGGCGCAAAAAGATTTGCTTCGGTATATTGATGAAAAGCTCACGCCAAAGTATCAGGTAATTTACACTACTCATTCTCCCTTCATGATAGATTCAACGAAGCTGCATGAAATACGTACTGCCTACGATTCCAACGAGACAAAAGTTGGCACAAGCATTTCAAATGCGATAGAAGAGAAGGACAAGGGTACATTATTCCCCTTACAAGCAGCATTGGGCTACAATCTAGCCCAAAATCTATACATCTCAGAAAATAATCTACTCGTGGAAGGTGTAGCAGATTTAGTTATTCTGACTATCATGTCGGATTTGCTGAGGAACATGGGGAAGGAATCCCTGAATGAGAAATTTACAATCGTGCCGGTCGGAGGTTTGGATAAAGTTGCAACGTTTATTTCACTCCTAAGAGGAAACAATCTAAACATTGTTTGTGTTTTGGATACGTTCATCGACCAAAAAGGGCAAACACGTATAAAAGATTTGGTCTTTGACAAAATCATCAAAGAAAGTAATGTGCTATTCTTTCATGAATTTACAGGACCCATCAAGCCAGCAGAGCTGGAAGATATGTTTGAAAAGAGAGAGTACCTCGAATGGTTTAACTCTGAATATAAAAAGGATTATGAACAGATTGATATAAAGAAACTTTCAACCGATAGATCAATTATTCCCCAGATCAATATAATAATCCATCAAGATAGATTTAATCATTATCGTATTGCACGTTATCTATCACAAAACATATCGACTATACACGATTGGGAGAAGTCAACCATAAGTAGATTCGAAAAACTATTCATAACAGTAAACAAATTAATTAAATAATGGCCCATGTCCAGATCGATTCGCAATCTTGGGACAGTCATTCCATTTGGCAATCGCATTTCATTGCCTTATACCCGCTGAGTAGTTCTATGGCAGTCTCCTCATCAACTGGCTTACTTATGAGGTATCCTTGGATCTTGTCGCAACCATGTTTCTTCAGGTAATCTCTCTGCTTTTCGTGTTCCACACCTTCAGCTACAACACAATAGCCCAGCCTATGCACCATGGAGATGATATCGCCGGTGATGGCTTCATGTTCCTCAAGGTACATCAGTTTGTCGATGAAGTATTTGTCAATTTTCAAGCAGTTGATATTCAGCTCCCGCTCCCGGGCGAATGAAGAATACCCGGTCCCGAAATCATCAAGCGCGATTTGGAATCCGAGGTCCTTCAATTGACCAAGGATCTTGTTCACTTCCTGATAATTGGAAGAGAAGATCGATTCGGTGATCTCAAAACTTACCAGGTGGGGAGTAACTCCCACTTTCTCCATCATGCTCATGAGATTCGGCAGGAATTCTTTCCTCAGCAACTGAACCGGGGAGATGTTTATCGAGATGGAGATGAAATCAAATCCATTCCTGCAAAGTCTCTTATGGAATTGGAAGGCCTGCTGTAGAATCTTCCACCCCAACGGAATCATCAGCTTAGTCTTTTCCGCGATCGGAATGAACTCCATTGGGGATATCATCCCCAGCTTCTTGCTCTGCAAACGTGCCAGAGCCTCGAATCCACAGATAGCATCCGTCTTTATATCCACGATCGGTTGGAACTGGAGGTAAAGTCTACCCTTTCCCTGCCCTGCAGCAATCTCGGATAGCTCGAGGATGATTTCCTTTTCTCGCTCAATCTCCAACTCCATTTGTTCGTCAAAGAAGAAACAGTCCATATCATCCTCGAAGCCTGTAAGTGACTTTTCGGATGCTACCAGAAGATTTCTCAACAGCTTGTTGATGCCACGAGCATGGATGCTACCGAATTCAATGATCCCTATCCCCCACCCAATCCGTTCGATGGTGAGAATCGACTTCAATCGTCTCGAAACTTCCTTGCAGAAGCTGACCAACTCTTGCTTGTCCTCATACGTCCTGACAAAGAAGACAAACCTGTTCACATAGGTATTGAACAACTCGTGATTATCATCACTAAGGCGTTTGAACTCCTCGGAAATCTTGTGGACCACCTTCTGGGCGTAGTCGAATTCATAAGTCGTGCTCAATGAGTGCAGCGTGCTTAGATTGATCCCAATGATCGCTCTCTTTGTCTTTGATCGGGAGCGGGATTCAAGTCTCAACAAGCTTTCAAATGCCCGTCGATTGTTCAGACCTGTCCATTGGTCATGTTCATTGTAATAGACCAATTCCTGCTCGATTTTCTTCCGATCAGTAATATCCAGGATGATCCCTTCAAGTGCCTCGACCTTTCCGTCAGTGTCATAAATGCCCTGGGCAGCTTCCATTACCCATTTCCGGGAACCATCGGCTGTGATGATTTCATATTCATCCTTGAACAACCGTTTCTTGGGCAGTATGCGCTCCCACTCCTTCCATAACTTGGTCCTGTACTCGGGTGCGATGATCTGATTGTATGAGAGTTTGTTGTTATTGATGAGGTCCTCAGGGGAGTAGCCGGTCAGGCCAATACATCCGGCGGAGACAAAACGCATGGTCCATTGAGGATCAACCTCACACCGATACGCCATTCCGGGCAGGTGCGAGAGAAGAACTGATTTGCTCCGTTCACTCTCCATGAGTGCGATTTCCAATTTCTTTCGCTCGGATACGTCAAAAATATAACAAATCTGTAAAGGTCTTTCCTCACTTGGTATAGATATGGGAGCAACCACGATGTGTACCCAGATTGCAGTCCCATCCGGTCGGATATAACGTTTATCCATCGCGTACCCATCAATCTCACCAGCATTGAGCCTATGCAGATTATCAAGATCGCTTTGCAAATCGTCGGGATGAGTCACATCGGCTATACTCAGCAGTTTGATTTCTTCTTTAGATCTTCCCATTATCTCTTCGACCATCGGATTGATTGTGAAATGCTCTAAACAATTTTCTGCAGCAGCAATCTCATCGTGGGTCAGCATTATGCCGACCGGAGACTGTGAAAGAATGGCCTCAATCAAAGTCGCTTGTTCAACTTTCTCCTGTGCACAGGTTCTAGCTCGCATCAACTGGAGATGGAAGGAAATCCGAACCTTAAGACTGTTTCCTATGAGGGGTCTTCGATAGAAGTCGATGTTCGACCATGTATCACTTGAAAAACAATCCTCCAAATCCGGATCATCGACTATCAGGATTATTTGATTTTTCTGGAAAGATGTATTGTGGGCAAATTGTTCTTTGAGGTACTGGTGCGAAAAACCGGAAAAACCTGCATTGATGACGTAAATTTGAGGCTCTTCCGTTTCTACAACATCCTCGAAGCGAGAGTAGGGTACGACCACGCTTTCACCGGAACACTGCCTGACAATAGACAGCTCTACTTCATTGAGTTTGAATACGGAAATTCTCATCGGCACACACTACCCCTTTTACAGAGGTGACTATCATATCAATCATGTTTTGGATCAAGTTAATATTCACAAAAACTTTCTATCACCTTCACCATATTGAATTATGTCAACCAACCAACAGTAATATATCGGAAATCATTAGTATTATAGTTGATAATTCCAAATCTTCAAGGTTTATCTTGGTCAAGTATGAACATACATGCATATATGTGAGGTAAAAAGTTGCCAGAAGATTAACGATTCCAGACATTTTATCGAAGAAATCTCTGATACCCGAGATATACAGTTGAGCATTTTAGAAATCCTGCTTACTCAAGTCAGTATATAGAATAATTTTGACTATAAATCATCAATGACAACTTGCCCATGATACAAGATTACCCTTTGCAAGTGTTTGTTTTGTAAACACTTATTTTTATGGAATTTTTCCAGTTTTTCTGCTTTTTTTGATATTTTAGACTACTCAATTTCGTCAATTTTTATCCCAAGTACGCACACTCGCATTTTCAATAATACCGTTGATTCTTATGCCAATTAGTTTTGGGGTTCAGGGGTTTTCTTCGTCCTATTCACAGCCTTCTTGGAGCTGTAATGGGTGCTCTTTCGGACCTTGTTCCCGTGCTCATCGATCTCGATGTTGGAGCGCTTTGCCTTCAGTTTCTGAACACGCTTAAAACGACGCTCATGGATGATCGGGAGGTGATGGTTGCGTGAGCGGTGGACTTCGAACGGGTCACGAACCGTTCTCTTGGTTGAGGGAAAGTCTGCAGACTCTGTTTCTCCATAGACTGAGGTACCGGTATATTTCTCATTGGTGAGGATATTCTCGATTGTCTTCACCGGCCATTTCTTCTTGCCGGTGGGAGTGGGAATCTTCAGGATTTCCAGCTCCTTCTTGATCCTCACGATGCTCCAGCCTTGCTCATACCAGTCAAAGATCTTCAGGACTATTCTGGCTTCAGCAATGTTGAGTATGAGTCCTTCCTCATCACGATCATAACCATAGCACCTTCTTGAAAATGCCGGGGAGTCAGGATCCATGGTACTTCTTCTCAGGCCCCACTTGATATTCTCGCTCTTGTTCTCACTCTCGGCCTGGGCTATGCCCGCATGGAGTGTGAGCAGCAACTCCCCAGCTTGGCTGAGGAGGCGAATGTTCTCGTTGTAGAAAAAGACATCAACCTTCAGTTCCTTGAGCCGCCTGAGCGTCACCAGAAAATCCACGCAGTTGCGTCCGAAACGGCTGATGGACTTGGTGTAGATCATGTCGATCTTCCCCGCCTCACAGTCGGCCAGGAGGCTCTGGAAGCCAGGACGGGAGCTGATGGTCCTCCCAGACTTGATATCGGTATATGTCCCGATATATTCCCAAGCGGGATTCTCCAGGATGTCCTCTTTCTCGAAATCCATTTGGGCCGAGAGGCTTTGCAGCTGCCGTTCCATTTGTGTGCTCACACGGCAGTACAAGGCAACCCGGAGACGCTTGAAATGCCGCTTGGCTGGTATGACATGTATGATGGGTTTTCTTTTCTCGTCGGGCATGGGTTTTTATAACACGATTTATTACGGAAGAACAGGTTGTATTATTGATTCATGTAAGATAGCTAGAATTCGTTTATTTTTGGTATTAATTGTCAAATGATAATAATTTTCAAATAGCAAGGTTGTTTTTCTTGACAGGAGGTATAGTAAGTAATAGATTTTGGAAATATTCCAAATTATATCAAGGAAACGGTATCCACTGATGGAATGGAGGTACTATGTGCAGCATCAGACAAGAAGTCAATTCAGAACCCATCGGTGATGTTTCTAAACATGTATCCTTCTTAAAAGAAGGACAGACATTACTCGCAAATATTGCCCATGTTCTAACAAGAAATAACACATTCAAAGAAAAGATCAACGCAATTCTACAACTCGCCGGAACATCATTGGGAGTCAGTCGTGTGTACATTTTCGAAGATGACCTGGACAGACAAGTTACAAACAACACATTCGAGTGGTGCAATACCGATATCACACCTCAGATCGATATTTTGCAAGATGTTCCTTTCTCAATAGTTAATGAATGGTATGAGTTGATAGGAAGCCATGGATATGTGCACGCCGATAACATTCGTGATCTACCTGAAAGTATTCAAGCAGTTTTGGCCCCTCAAGATATTGTTTCCATCGTAGTTTTAAAATTGCCACTTCCTGATCATGGGACTGGCTTTGTGGGTTTTGATGAATGTTCAAATGAGCGAACTTGGCAACAGAGTGAATTGGATGTTTTGATATCAATTACAGGAATCATAGCGTCTCTTTATGAAAACAATTATTTACAGAAAAAGTTGCTATCCCATGAACATAACTACATGAACATGTTCAACACTATCTCAGACTTTATTTTTGTCGCTGATTTGAATGGATATTTCCTTCAAGTCAACCATGCGGTCAGAGAACGTACGGCCTATGCCGATATCGAGAGAAATAAAGGCAAGGTACATATACTGGATCTTCACCCGAATCACTTGCACCAGAAGGCCGAAAAAATCTTGATGGAAATGCTAAATGGGAAGAGAGCTGATTGTCCTTTGCCATTATGTGGAAAATACGGACAAGAAATTCCAGTAGAAACTTCGATTTGGCTGGGAGACTGGGATGGGAAACAGGCAGTATTGGGTATCTCCAAAGACCTGACAGAAGTGAACGAAGCTTTGGATATGTTCAACAAATTGTTTGAGAACAACCCATTGCCTATTGTTGTTTTGGATGATAGGACCCACATCCTCACAAAGGTGAATAATGCATTTTTGAAATTGTTCGGCTTTGAAAGAAATGAAGTCTTAGCTAAACGACTTGATGAAATAGGATTATTGGCTGACGCGGGATTATATCAAACTATTGGAAAAGCCTTGCAACAAGGAGAATCCCTTTCAGGATATCCTGTTTCGGCTCGAACAAAACAAGGGAAGAACCTTGATGGGGTTATCTCTGGTTCGATGATCTCTACCAGCGGGATTACGCAATTTTTAGCTGTATTCATCGATCTGACAGAGCAGTTAACATTGCAACAGCAACTTGAACAAAACAATAGCAGACTTGAACATATCATTGAGTCAACTGAGTTGGGGACGTGGGAATGGAATTGGGAGACTGGGGCGACTGTCTTCAATGAACGTTGGGCAGAGATGATTGGATACACTCTGGAAGAACTTGGAGAAACCGATATAACTACATGGTATAACCTGATTCATCCAGACGACAAGGCTGCCTCACAGATCGCACTTGATAAATACCTAAACAACAAGACTCCCTACTATAGTTTTGAATGCCGGATGTTACATAAAGACGGAAGATACATTTGGATAAGGGACACAGGGAAAGTGGTCGAATTTTCTGATGATGGCAAACCGAAACTCATGTTCGGTTCTCATCTCGATATTACAAACCTCAAACTTTCAGAACAAAAATTATTGGAAGCCAAAAAAAAGGCAGAGGATGCAAACAAGGCAAAGTCAGACTTCCTTGCAATGGTGAGCCATGAAATACGAACACCGGTGCATACATTACAGGGCATAACCGAACTTCTTGAGAAAACACAACTTGATGATAAACAAAGAAGTTATTCTCTGAGACTCCAACAGTCCTCAAATCTATTGTTGGAAACCGTCGATAATGTCTTGGATTTCTCGAGATTGGAAATGGAGACTCCACGATTGGTGAAAGCCCCATTCTTTTTGCATGAGCTGCTTGAAAATCTTAAAACGGTATTTTCATTTCGTTTTGCCCAGAAAGGTTTGGATTTGGTTATTGATATCGATCCCGAAGCCCCTCTCCATCTCATGGGAGATGCTTTTAGGGTGAAGCAAATTTTACAGAATCTTTTAAGTAACGCTGAGAAGTATACGAAGGAAGGCGTGGTGACTGTTCATATATCCACAGTCTCCAATCTACATGACCATGTCACCGTGGAATTCTCTGTTGTTGACTCTGGAATCGGGATGGACAACCATACTATTGAGCAAATATTTACACCATATTTCCAAGGTACGGAAGCCCAAACTACAACCAAATTTTCAGGCAGTGGCCTCGGTCTACCTATTGTGAAACAGTTGGTTGAACTGCTCTCCGGAGAAATCATAGTGGAAAGTTGGCCAGGCAAAGGTAGCACCTTCACTGTACGATTACCCTTTATCCCAATTTCCGATCTCTGCCTGCGTAGCTATGTAGGCGAGCGCATTAAAAATTTCCCCAAAATATTCTACTTCCAAAATTCAATTACCATAGAGACCTTGGCAAGGTCATTGCTCAAAATCGGTTTCCCTGCACAACAAATTGTAACACCCGAAGAAATCGGAATCGATAATACCGCAGCAGCTATCATCCTAGTGGATTGGCAAAAAACCCCCCAAATGCTGTTGGATCAATTAATTGGTAGACAATCGAAACCGAAGACACCTCCAAGCACTTACATCGTGTTCAGTTCTGTAGTTGCTGATGATAAAGAAATCCATACCGTTTTCAATCAAGTAGATCATAACATCATCACTACACCGGCCTCAATCTGGTCGCTCATTCAATCGATTTTACACAAGACCAATAGGGCTGGGAATGAGCAATATGAAAGCAGGAATGCTTCTCTGGTAAGTGCAAGTAAGTTATTAGTTTGTGATGATCACATCATAAACAGAGAGCTTATGAAGGAACTTTTATCAATCGACGGCTATGAAGTTGACACCGTCGACTCCGGTATGGAAGTGATCCGTAAGCTACAGGAAAGCCATTACGATCTTCTTCTTTTGGATCTACAGATGCCCGGTATGGATGGTTTTGAGACTGCGACGTTTATTCGCGAAAGATTGCATGACCAGATTCCCATTATTGCATTCTCTGCCCACGTATTACCAGAATATGAGCAGAAATGTTATCAGATAGGAATGAACGGCTATCTGGTGAAACCTGTTTCATCTCAACAATTGTCCAAAGTTGTTGAATCTTTCATCGGTAGCCCACAAGCAATCGAAAATACTGTTCCCGATGATATTATAGGAATTGTCGGTAATGTTTCCGACTATGTGTTGAGCGAATTCAATATCAAATTCCAGGAATCAATGGAAAGGTACAACTACAATATAAAGAGTTACTTACAGCACTTGGATAACCATATCTCAGAGCTAATATCACTTCAGAAAAAGATTAAATCCTTACCTAGAGTTGCTTTTGATTGCAAGAAGACTCTTCATGCACTACGAGGAGTGACTTCAAATTTGGGGGCGATGAAATTCGCGAACACTTTGTGGCAGTTTGAAAATTCCTACGCCGCCGATAAAAATGGACGGGAAGAGGTTGATCTGAAGACTTTGGGCTTCGAACTAAAGAAACAGCTTGCTCAATTCAAACAATTCTTCACATTTTTAACCGTTCATTTTGAAAATCATTTTCCCCTCGAAAAACCCATAGCAACTGGGACCATCAAAACTGATGTCACAATCAATTGTGACGAAATGAGAAAAGCCCTCGAGATTGGGGATGTCGAACTTTCTTTGGATATTACAAAGGAACTTCTGTTGATAAATGACATGGATGAGGTATTGAGAAAGAAGCTCCAATCTCTATCGGGTTATCTAGAATCGTATGATTTCGATCAGGCCGTAATTGTGCTGAATTCCATATGTCAGTACCTTAAGACACGAGAATGAGCATAAAGGAAACGAGATGACAACTCTAAGTAAGACGCAAGCTTCGATCTTGTTAGTAGAAGACCAAAAAGAAAATATTGATTTGCTACGGACAATTCTGGGCAATGAGTACAAACTAAGGATTGCTACCAATGGTGCTATGGCAACGCACAGTATTATGAACCAACCTCCAGACCTCGTACTACTTGATGTTGGCCTGCCTGACATGGATGGTTTTGAGGTATGTCGCTGGATTAAGACTGCTTTCCCGCAACTTTCCATTCCAGTGATCTTCATTACTGCAGCGATTTCTGAATTGGATGAAGAGCGAGGTCTCGAATTGGGGGCTGTGGACTATATTCATAAACCCTATAAACGATCCATTGTAAAGAATCGGGTAAGGAATCAACTCGATTTATTACGATATAGGAATTACCTGCAAGAAGAAGTTGCCGCACAGACAGAACAGATTCGAGAAACACAGAAAGGGTTACTCACTGCACTCGCTCTTGCAACGGAATATCGAGACCAGAAGACAGGAGCTCATATTCTACGTACAAAAAAATTGATTACCCTATTCTTGGAAGTTCTTCGACCATTTTATCCTGATGATCTATCAGATGAAGCTGTTGAGCTAATCATTGAAGCTTCACTGTTGCATGATATCGGGAAGATAGGAATTCCTGATTCGATCTTGTTGAAAAATGGTCCCTTAACCACTGAAGAATACTCTGTGATGAAGGAGCATGCAAAAACAGGACAAGAGCTCCTGAACAAAGCTCTTGATCAGTATCCAGATAATGAATTTCTCAAGATTGCGGTTCAGATGGCGGCATATCATCACGAACATTGGGATGGTAGTGGCTATCCGTATGGTTTAAAGGGAGAAGAAATCCCTTTGCCTGCACGGATCATGGCGATTGTGGATGTTTATGAATCATTAACTGCAAACAGGGTTTATCGGCAGGGAATGTCCCCAGAGAATGCAAAAAAGATAATTGTTGAAGGAGATGGTCGAGTGGTACCAGACCATTTCGATCCAAAAATTCTTTCATTGTTTAGTTCTCATCACCAAGAGTTCGCGAAAATTGCCTCTAGTATTTAAGCGCATGTCTAGATATGCTCGAAGCAGAATCAAGCTAACAAAAACACATTTAGGGCTTAAGGGTAGAGATACAATTTAGGCAGTAGGTTTTTCTATGTCTCCTATGGTCTGAGAATTATATTATTACGTCTGTACAAATTTGCATCTCATCCAAAATACCTAATTCTTCTCTATGCAATGTAATATTTAGCCTATAAATCATCCAACAATACTGAGTTCAAATTATTCATTATTGCCTCCAGCCCCCATGTCTCAGATCCCCTTCCAAGCACAAGCTTGGCTCATGAGGTACGTCCCAACAGGGTGCCTATTACCTAAGAGAAGGGATGGAGGCTCCTGCTTCATCTATGAGTACAGTGATTGTAATCCTTTCCTGAAAAATCTTGTTACCGTTTCCGTCCTACCATTTGAATGATATTGAAATACTTCCCTACCCCTGCTTCCATCATGACAAGATCTTCTTTGGCATAGGGGTTAGGTGATTGTAGCCAATCATCCCAAGCTTGTTTGCATGAGGTCATTTCACGGAACTCGGTTATCTCAATACCAGGTTCTTTTTCCCAGAGGGATTTCCACCAGGAAAGGGAATAGAAATACCATTCTGGCGTCCAGAAAGGTTGAACCTCCTTTGGCAACTCACCATCGGGAAAATCTTTATTGAACCCAGGAACGGCAACCGCAATATAGCCATCCTTTTTCACGAAGGGCAGAAGTTTCGCTAGCATACTTTCATTCGTGCCAAAGTACTGATAGGAATCCACGCTGATGATCATATCGAAATATTCATGAGCAAAGGGAATCTCTTTCGTTGCATCCACCAAGAAAGGAAATATCTTTGCATCAAGCCCACGTTCGGCAAAGCGTTTGGCATTATCGGTGGGGGATATCCACAGATCAGCGGCAAACACGGTCACGTCATACTTCTCTGCAAGCAGAATGGATGAGATTCCCATACCACAGCCGAGATCAAGAATACGCATACCTGGAGCAATGGGAAGCGAACTTACCAGTTCTTCGGTGATCCGCATCGCATTCGGTCCCATCATCGTCTCCAGGAGAAAGTTCTTGTCATAGGTATCAGTAACAGGTGTTTTCATACTCATTGTCCTTATAGTAGAAATCTTCCTAGATATAGTACAACATACTCCCTTTGGAGACATCCTTCACAGTATGGCAAACAGGAGATTGAAGCAGAAATCTTTCACGGTAAGGACAGAGCACAAATACATTTTTTAGAGAAATGTAAAAATACTACGCTCAACTATAGTTACTCCCCACCCAAAATGCAGTACAATAGCCAAAAATGCTAGGAGGAGGGCAACATGATTACGATCCATTCTGTCTCCTCGAATCGTGAGTGGAACCAATTCTTTACATTTCCAAACCAACTCTATAAAGACAACCCTTACTATGTACCTACCTTGATCCTCGATGAGAAGTGGAACTTCAATCCTAAGAAGAACCCTGCATTCGAATATATTGATGTTGTAGCTTTCCTTGCAAAAGAAGATGGAAAGGTAGTTGGGCGTATTGCTGCCTTGATCAACCATAAGCTGAACAAGGCCCAACAGAAAAAGTATATCCGATTCACTCGCTATGACGTAATTGACGATATTGCAGTCAGCAAACTCCTTTTCGAAAAAGTCTTCTCGTGGGGCAAGGAAAAGGGAATGGATACCATTATCGGCCCCATCGGTTTCTCAGACCTCGACAAACAAGGACTCTTGGTTGAAGGATTCGACCAGCTCAGTATGTTTATCACCTTGTACAACCATCCCTACTACCATGAACACCTGCAACTACTGGGATTTATCAAAGATGTGGACTGGGTTGAATATAAGGTCTTTGTACCTGAAAAAATCGATCCAAGAATTGAGAGAATCAGTGAAATCGCACAAAAGCGCCATGGATACCGCCTACTCTCCTTTACCAGCAAAAAAAAGGTACTGCCCTACGCCCACCAGATGTTCCATATGTATAATGAGGCATTTGCAGAGCTTTATGGATTCTGCCCGCTTACCGATGGACAGATAAACCTTGCCATCAAGCAATTTCTAAGCCTGGTAAGCCTTGAGTATATCTACGTTGTCGTGGATGCCAATGAGAAGGTCATTGGATTTGGCATCATGGTCCCTTCCCTCTCCTTGGCAATGCAGAAATCGCGTGGGCGTCTTCTTCCGCTTGGTTTTGTACGGATCCTCAGGTCACTCAAGAAGCATGAAGTGCTGGATATGTACCTTATCGCAGTTAAACCTGAATATATGGGAAGAGGGGTGAATGCCATCATTCTCCAGGAAGGTATCAAGACAGCACTAGCGAACGGGGTTCGTTACGCAGAGACCGGCCCTGAGTTGGAGTACAACGAGAATGTACAAACGCAGTGGAAGAGCTTCAAGACCGAACAACACAAACGAAGGCGTTGCTATATTCGCACTCTCGAGTAAACGCTCCCTGGTTACACCAATTTATTTTTCTTGTAACCTCACATCAGATGTACAGAAAACGCATTGACTTACGCTCTTTCATGAAATCAAAACAAATCTTTCATACATAACAAAATTATCTTTCCTAGATTGGAATTGACTTTGGAGTTGTCAAGACCTACGATACCTATGAGGTGCTGATTACAAAAGGAGATATACGTAATCAGAGTTAGGAGAAGGCATCTTACATTCCTGAAGGAGGAATTCTGTATGAAAAAAGTCATTCTTGTTCTCATGGTCCTAATGGTTATGGGCAGTGTAATCTATGCCCAAGCATCAGCCGAGACGAAAAATCCCGTGCTACGAATCATCACCTGGTCAGGGTATGCCCCGCAGGAACTGCTTGATAAGTTCACTGAGGAAACCGGCTACAAGGTTGAGGTGACCCTCAGCAACAACGAAGAGATGATCAGCAAGCTCAGAGCAACCCGTGGCGGCGGATTTGACCTTGCCCAGCCCTCACAGGACCGCATCTCCTCTGTCGTTGAGCAGTATGGCATCTACCAGCCAATCGACTATGCAAGGATCGAGACCGAACAGATTGATGCTTCCCTGCTAGAAGCAGTGAAGAAAAACACCTTGGTGGACGGAGAATCCTACGCTGTCCCACACGTGTATGGGACTGAAGGCTTGGTAGTCAACAAGGCCTTGGCACCGGATGTCAAGGATTTCAAGGACCTTCTCGATCCCAAGTATGCAGGAAGAGTATCCTACCGCCTGAAGAGACCTACCCTTATAGGCATGGGATTCTCCCTCGGCTATGATCCATTCGAGCTCTATAATGACCCAGAAGCATATCAGGACTTCCTTGACGAGATGGAAAAAGTTCTCATCGCTGGAAAGCCTTCAGTAAAAACCTACTGGGACAACGGAGACCAGTTGTTGCAGTCTCTCCGCTCTGAAGAGGTCTGGGCAGCATCAGCTTGGGAACAGGCTGGATGGAAACTTCATGCTGAGAACCCAAACATCGACTATATCGCCCCAACCAGCGGAGCACTTGCTTGGGTCGACACCTTCGCCATACCGGCAAAGAGTGAAAACCTTGATGCAGCATATGCATACATCAACTTCATGTTGGAGCCTGAGAACGCTGCGTTCTTCACCAACCGAGAGACCTATGGAACAGCTTCCAAGGATGCTGTGAATTATCTTGATCCCGAGATCAAGGCAAACTTTACCCGTGGCCTCCCTCCAGAGGTACTGGCAAACATCAACTGGTATCCGACCGTCCCAGCAGGAATTGAAGAGATGGAAGGAAAGACCCTCGATAAGGTAAAGGCTGCTCGCTAGCAGAAATGATCAACGTATTGCCAATAGCTGTATCACTACAGCTATTGGCATCTCATCAAGGTAAACAACAGTATGGATAGCGCACTCTCAGTACAAAATGTCACCAAACGATTTGGTGATTTCACTGCAGTTGACCAGGTTTCATTCGAAGTAGAGGATGGAAAGTTCTTTTCTATTTTAGGACCTTCGGGTTGTGGAAAGACGACACTCCTACGTATGATCGCTGGATTCTATAAGCCTGACGGGGGAACCATCCTCTTCAACGGAAAAAACATGGATGGGGTTGCCCCCAATAAGCGGCCAGTGAACCTGGTGTTTCAGAGTCTCGCACTTTTCCCCATGATGAATGTGCATGAAAACATTGCATTCGGACTGCGGCGAAGAGGGGAGAAAGGACCTAATGTAGACAAGAAGGTCCGGGAATTACTGGAGCGGGTTGGTCTACCGGAATCGGGGAAAAAACAGATCAGCCAACTCTCTGGTGGACAGAAACAACGCATTGCAATCGCACGATGCCTGATCATGGAACCAACAGTGCTCTTGCTCGATGAACCCTTGGGTGCACTCGATGCCAAGCTGCGTGAACATATGAAAGTGGAACTTAAGACACTGCAATCGCAGGTTGGAACAACATTTGTCTACATTACCCATGACCAGAGTGAAGCCATGGTCATGAGTGATATGGTTGCAGTCATGAACAACGGACATTTTGAACAGATAGGGACACCCCAACAACTCTACCATGAACCAAAGTCCTCATTTGTTGCCCAGTTTGTAGGAAACAACAACAAACTACGGGTAAAACTTCACAGTGATCAAAGCGGCAACACCATAGCCAGATATGCTGACAGGTATGACTTCCGTCTGGCCCAGAGATTTGAGAGCGCAAATGAAAATGACGAGTATGATCTCTTCATACGCCCAGAGGCTGTGATCATCAATCCAGGGGAAGGAAGGGAGAACTTCCAAAGCCTTCCCGTGGAAGTTACCTCAATCCTCTTTGATGGAGGAAATAGTCGTCTTTTGGTCAAGCCTTTGGGAACCGACGAGGAACTGGTGATAGCACTTCCCCAGACAAGGGAATACGACCATATTCGTTCAAAGGATCGCATACAGGTTGGTTGGGACCTGAATAAGACTGTCTGCTTCAAACGCAGTGATTGGAAGTTATATGATGAAGAATAGACAACATATCAAATGGGGTTTTCTCTTCTTTTTCCTGCCCGTCGTACTCTGGCTCTTTCTCTTGATTGTGCTCCCCCACCTTGAGCTTCTGAGGCTCTCTTTCTCAAAGGCAAATACCGGGAAATTCACCTTGGACAACTATCTGGCGTTCTTCAAGGAGCCCATCTACTGGCTCACCTTTGTTCGTACCGCAGGATATTCGATTATTGTTACCTTCCTGGTAATGGTCATTTCCCTGCCGGTCTCATTCTATATCTCGAAGATAGCAAAGGGGAGAATGACCGGGGCATTGATGATCCTCATCCTGGTACCCTTCTGGGTCAGTGAGCTTATCCGTGTCTATGGATGGATGATCCTCCTCAGGGAGAGTGGAATCCTCAACCATTTCCTTGTCTCAATAGGTCTGTTCAAAGAACCTGTTGAGATGCTCTACAATGACATCACCATGATCATGGGCTTGGTATACACCAGCATGCTCTTCATGGTGGTCCCTGTCCTGGGTGTTATGGATGACTTGGATAATTCGCTTATCGAGGCAGCCTATGACCTGGGAGCATCGAAGATAGCCATCTGGAGGACCATCATTATTCCTCACTGTGCCTCAGGGCTCGTCAATGGAGGGATCATCGTATTCATGCTGGTATTGGGAAGCTACCTTACCCCTAACCTGATGGGAGGCAAGAACTCCCTCTGGTTTACCGAGCAGATTTACAACCAGATAATCCTCTATTTCAACTGGAACCAGGGAGCGGCCTTTGGGTTCCTGCTCTTGGCCCTCTCTTCCCTGATCATATGGGTTCTTCTCAAACTCACCAAACAAAACCTGAAGGAGGTGGTAAAATGATCAGAAGCTTACCTTCCTCAAAGAAATATCGTGGAGGATTCACCATCTTCATCATCCTCTATTTTATTTTCCTCTTTGCCCCACTGGTGGTAACGATGATTCTTGCATTCAATGACTCCATGTTCCCTTCCCTTCCTTGGCAGGGATTTACCCTCGACTGGTTCTTTGGAAATGGACCGGAAAAATACGGCATCTTTCACGACCAAACCAATTTGAGAAGCCTTTTCACCTCATTCAAGGTAGCCTTAGCAGTCATGATCGTCTCAACGTTCCTGGGAACTTGTGCGGCATTTCTCTTTGAACAGGAAAACTTCCGGTTCAAGAACGCACTCTATTTTCTCATGATCGCTCCCTTGGTCATTCCTGGAGTCATCCTGGGTATCTCAATCCTGATGTTCTCCAACACCATAGGTCTGTTCATCGAGAACCACCTGGGCATCTACGTTTCTTTCCTTGGCCCAGGGTTTCCTTTGGTGGTGCTCGGCCAATCCTCGTTCATTTCAACCATTGTTGCGTTGGTTGTCTCTGCTAGATTAAAGAAGTTCGACCACACCCTGGAAGAAGCTGCCTACAACCTGGGAGCGAACAAGGCAGAAGTGCTTTGGTTTATCACCCTCAAGTACCTGAGACCTTCAATTATTGGTGGGGCGGCAATGGCATTCCTTATGTCCTTCGAGAACTTCAACACCACCATATTCCTCGTAGGTTCACAGGCAACACTGCCCATAAATATGTACATGCAAGTACGTGATGGATCTACCCCGGTGATCAATGCCATCTCATTCCTGCTCATTCTTGGCACTTCCATTTTCGCGGTGATTAATCTTACCAAAGGGAACAAGAAACTGCTCTAGGGCATATCCTTGTGGGATAAGGAACGATACATGAAAATTGAAACAGAACGATTACTCCTACGAGAGATGACCCAGGAGGACTACCCTTCTCTTGCAGCGATCCTGCAAGACGAGCAGACCATGTACGCATATGAGACTCCTCTCAGCCCTGCTGAAACACAGGCTTGGCTGGACAGGAATCTTGCAAGGTACAAAGCAGACGGTTTTGGACTATGGGCAGTTATCCTGAAAGATACTGGTACCATGATCGGTCAAGCTGGCCTGACATGGCAATCCATTGGGGGATCATCACAGGTGTTGGAAGTTGGGTATCTGTTCAATCGCAGCTACTGGGGAAAAGGATATGCAATTGAAGCAGCAAGAGCATGCAAGGAGTATGCCTTCAGCACGCTGAACAGCAGTGAAGTCTATTCCATCATACGCGACTGTAATGTTGCTTCAATGAATGTTGCAATCCGAAGCGGCATGCTCGCCAGAGGTAGTTTCATAAAGCACTACCGGGGATTAGATATACAACACCTGGTATTCTCAGTTAAAAGAGAGCACGACCGAGCATAAGTCTTATTATAAAAATATACTTGGTGTGCCCCATTCCCCAAAAAACACTCACCTGCTGCCACTAACGGATGGAGGTTCTCTATAATCAGATTCTACAATTCGACGTACAAATGAATTTGCAGGTGAATGCTTTATCGCTTCAACACGATCATATTGAATAACTTTTCCTGCATCGAGGATGGCGCAACTATCTGCAATCACTTCTGCTTCTTGGAAATCATGACTTACAATGACAGTGGTGATACCATACTGATCAAGAATTCCTTTCACAAAAGCCAACATCTGGGATTTAATCCCGGCATCAAGACTGTTGAACGGTTCATCCATCAATAAAACCTTTGGCCTTGGAGCTAGTGCTCGGGCAATCGCTATCCGTTGTTGCTGTCCACCTGAAAGCTCATGTGGATATCGATCTGCATACATGGACATGCCAACGAGTTCCAGCAACTCTTTACTCATCTTCTTCCTCTCACTTCTTGGAAGACCATATCCAATATTTTCGATTGCACGCAGATGAGGAAATAACGCAAAATCCTGAAATACAAATCCAATATTCCGTTTTTCTGGAACTAATGAATACCTTCCATTCACAAAATCCTGATCATCCAGTCTCACTCTCCCTGAATCAGGGTCTGTAAAACCCGCAATAATTCTCAAGAGTGTGGTTTTTCCACTCCCACTTTCTCCTAGTAGGGCCACTGTCTGACCAGTAGGTATATGGAGACTCAAGGAATTAAGGACCATCGTATTTTGGTTGCCAAATCGTTTACTTATATCGTCAATTCTCAATTCACTCATCTATTTCTTCTCCGTTGCTTGATTCGTATCAATGAAATCGCTATCGAGGGGATTGTTGCAATTGCTACTAGTGCCAAGGAGTATGGAGAGGCAAGGGTAATCATCTCGTTTGTTGAATAATAGTAAGCCTTCACAGCCAACGTTTCAAAATTGAATGGACGGAGGATCATAGTCATTGGCAACTCCTTAACCAAATCAATGAATACCAGCAAGCCTCCAACCATAAGTGGAGTACCTAACATCGGTAGATTCACTGATAACAAAGCCTTCCAAGGGGTCTTCCCCAGTGAAAGAGCTGCTTCAGTTACACCATTACCAATTTTCAGGTAGTGCGATTCCAATGGTTTGAAAGCAACTGCCATGTATCTCAGAAGAAATGCAAAGAACAAATTACTGAATCCAAGTTGCACCACCAGGCTTCTTGCACCATTGGTGGATATGATTCCTGATTGCCAAAGCAGATGAACCACAGAATTTGAGAACATGAGCACTGCAAGCGATATCACAGCTCCTGGAATTGCATAGCCCATACTACCCAAGCGCATCATCGACTGAAGGTAAGTGTTCTGAAACAACATGGATGCATGACTAACGAGTAAAGCAATGATCATTATAAGCAGAGAAGCTCCCATTGCGAGAATGAGAGTATTCCCTAA
This sequence comes from uncultured Sphaerochaeta sp., assembly GCF_963676285.1. NCBI lineage: Bacteria > Pseudomonadati > Spirochaetota > Spirochaetia > Spirochaetales > Sphaerochaetaceae > Sphaerochaeta > uncultured Sphaerochaeta sp. The sequence goes on along the minus strand of NZ_OY781063.1, from coordinate 2,679,065 downwards.
GACACCCCAGAAGGCTGGAGTTAAGTAGAGATCAATGGAAGTGCTCCAGTAGAGAGAAAGGCTTACAGGTATGATGAATCCAAATATTATCGGTACAAGTAACACACAGTAACGAAGAAGCAGAGAAATGCCTGTAAGTTTCTTCAGCTCTGTAGATTGGGAAGAAGAGATAGAGTAGTATGCTTTTCTTTTCCGTGAGTATTTTTCAATTGCGAGAAAACCAAAAAGAAAAATCAGTAGAAATCCTGCCAGTTTCAGCGCAAGTGCTGTGTCACGTAACGTGAACCAAGCTCTAAATATTCCGGTAGTGAAGTTCTCTACCCCAAAATAATGAACTGCCCCATATTCTGAGAAAGTCTCCATCAGTACAAGACTAATACCCGCGACAGTTGCCGGCCGGACAGAGGGGAAGGCAACTGTCCAGAATGCACGCGTCCGTGATGCTCCAAGAATCCGTGCAGCCTCCATTGTTGAAGGTGATTGCATTTGGAAACTAGAACGAACTGTTGCATAAACATAGGGATATAAAGCCAAGGACATCACCATTATCAGCCCGCTCATATTCATGATCTGGATTTCTGGAGCGGGAAAGCCAATGAGACTGGAAAACATTCTTTCGAATATACCTCCCGTCTCAAAAAAACCTGCATAAGAAAACGCCATGATATATGCCGGTACTGCCAATGGTAAATAAAGGAGTACCTCAAATAACATTTTCCCCTTAAAATGGTACTGTGACATGATCCATGCAGTACCAACACCGAGGAGTCCAGACCCTATTGCCGTTCCGACACCAAGAATGAATGTCTGCTGAATATAACGAGGCAATAGATACATAAGCATATGTTGCCAGTTATCCTGTTTCTGAAATATGGCTACTCCTGGAATATATAAAAGAGGCACTACCAAGACCAGGAAAATTGATACAATCAGAAGCGCCCAAACTGGGCGCTTCCTGATTGCTTGAAGCGTATTATTTCCAACCTGTTTTATCAAAGATTTTCACCGCCTCTGTATTAAAAGCTCCCAAGGAAGAAAGATTCAGTTCATCTGCTTTAAAGGTGCCCCAAGACGCCACAACTGGATGAAGTGGTACATCATTTCGCACCGGGTATTCAAAGTTTGCTTTTGCAAACACTTCTTGAGACTGTTCTGTTACCAAATATTCAAGAAGTTTTTGTGCATTCTCCCTATTTGGGGCATGAGCAGTGATACCGGCACCACTAACATTCACATGTGTTCCACGCCCATCCTGATTGGGGAAAAATACACGAATACGCTGCCCTACTTCACGTTCAAATGGGTCATTACTCGTTTGTAGCAATCCAACATAATATGTGTTGACAATAGCATATCTTCCTTCTCCAGAAACCAAGGCCTTCATCTGGTCGCGGTCATTCCCTTGTGGCTCTCTTGCCATATTTCTCACCATGCCAGATGCCCATGCTTCAGCTTGTCCAACACCATGATGTGCTATCAAGGAAGCCAGGAGTGACTGATTATATATGTTTGCAGAGGAACGTACCAATAGACTATCTGCAAAAGAGGGATCCACAAGTGCTTCATATGTAGAGAGTTGTGAACCATCATCCTGGGCTCCATCATAGACAATTACGCGTCCTCTAATGGTCAATCCAGTCCAATACCCTTCAACATCACGATATGCTGGAAGAACAGCTGATTGGATATCCTCAGAATTATGTTTTTGCAATAGTCCCAATTCCTTGGCATACTCAAGACGCCCAGCGTCTGCGGTGATCAGAATATCGGCAGAAGACAGTTCTCCTTCCTGCGACAATCGTTGTATCAGTTCATCAGCTCCAGCTGTTACCACATTCACTGAGATTCCTGTCTCATTCTCAAACTGCTCAAAAAGCTGAGCATCCGCTTCGTAGTGTCGATGTGTATAAACATTCACACTCTCTTGTGTTCCCTGGGCAAAAAGACCCGCAGAAACAAAAAGCAATATGCAGAAAATTGCATAGATACGTGACATCATTACTCTCCCATATAAGTTAGATTTTGCTAACATATAGGAAATGAACAGTTCTTGTCAATATGCTGAAAATGTATAATTTCTATAATCGCTACGGGCCTATCCCCTGCTCTTCTGGGTTGTTGGCTGATTATCGGTGAACGGGGATTACATCGGAAGAATATTGATCTGCTCACAAACTTCCCTATCCAGTTCATTCTTCTCAGCCATCATCAATAGAATTCTTATTGCATCATCATGAGCGTATCCATTTCGGTAAGGCCTATCCTCTGTAAGTGCCTGGTATACATCCAGAGCAGCAAGAATACGACTCCCATAATCGAGTTGTTCAGCTACAAGGCCTTTTGGATAGCCCTGACCGTTGAGTTTCTCATGATGATTACTTGCCCACCTGACAACATCAGGATCAACACCCATGATTTGAAGGGTTTTCTCTGTATAGTATGAATGCTCATGGATGATATCCATCTCTTGTGAAGACAGTGGACCTGGCTTATTTAGAATCGCAGCAGGTACGACGAGTTTGCCCAAGTCGTGCAACAAGGCAGCTAATCGTAACTTTTGTTTGTTTTCATCCGTAAACTGACAGTGTTCTGCATAGATAACAACTTTTTCCTCAAGTCCTTTACAATGAATACTTGTGAAAGGTGACTTTGCATCAACGATTGCTGAGATTGTTTCTGCCATACTGAAAAACGTTTTCTCATCAATAGGATCTTTCATTACAGGAAGGTGTCTCACGAGAGCATATTCAATATTTTGTGGTTCTAAATCCATCCAGAAGGTTTTCTCTTGTGCAACATTCAGAAGCAATGTTGCAAGAGAAGGGTTGAAAATTGTTCCACTCATTTTCTGTACATCCTTCAGAACAGATCTATTCTGATAACCGCTCTCTCTCGAGAAGTGCCGTCGCTCCAGTGTATCGGCCAAGGATATGATCTGAGCCATGAGAGGAGTTTCGTAACCAATTTTTCCAAAAAAACCAGATCCATCATAATGTTCGTGATGGTAAAGAATAATGGTTCCATATTTTTGGAATAGCAAGAAATTATCAAGAATTTTTTGACCATAGATGCAGTGATCCTGATGTTTCTCCAGTTCATCTCTTTGGATTTTCTCGAAAGTTTGGTTCGCTATACTCTGTGTGGCTCCTACATCATGCAATAAGGCCAAAGCCCCAAGATCAAATAAGTCATCCTGCGTGAAGCCTGCTCTCTCTCCGATTCGAAGTGATATATAGGAGACTCTTCTTCCATGATTTGTTACATTCTCCAGGATGTCCATTTCAGCATAGTCTAGCAAGGAACTCATTGAAAGGAGAATGGAGTTAAGTGTGATGTCGGAATACATGAATGATCACCTCATTTTGGAAGTACCTATTTAAAGCAATGTATTACACATGTTTTCAAGAGTGGTCACACATTGAAGTTTTGTAAGTGTATGATGTTAGAATGTATTAGTCTATATTGTGATTGTAGATCATCCGTATATTCTACAGAGAATATAATATGTGCATTAATTCTTGAAATCAGTTCCTATGGTTCGCTCATACCATCCCTAAAATTGCATCTCTCGGCTGGTTTCCACCGCTTTATTTACTGTCCTTGCAAGAGTGATTCACTAACAAACGGTAGGTAATCATCTACCAGTTCTACGCTACTCAAATATATGTCCCCCCGTAATTGCCGGATTAAAAGCTTGCTTACAACACGCCATAATCTCATCTGGATACTACATATTCTTCATCATCAAAGATTGGTATCATGCTAGAATTGCAGAAACATAGTGCTGGTAATCAGGAGGAATTACAAATGAACCGATGTAGCTGGACAGGTGAGAATCCTCTCTTGGTAGAATATCATGACAGGGAGTGGGGAGTTCCACTCCATGATGATCAGAGACAGTTTGAGTATCTGAGCATGGAAGTCATGCAATGCGGATTGAGCTGGCTCACGGTATTGAAAAGACGGGAAGCTCTCCGCTCTGCATTTGATGATTTCAATGTCTCCAAGGTTGCTGGCTATGGAGATGAGCACGTCGATGAGATTATGAAAATGGAGGGGATGATCCGCTCCCCAAGAAAAATCCGGGCAATTATTACCAATGCAAAAGCATTCCTACCGATCCAGGAGGAATTCGGTTCATTCTCATCGTATCTTTGGGGGTTTACCGGGAACAAGACAATGGAATACCCAGGTCATGCAGACGGGGGTATCGTTATTGCCAGGAATGAACTCTCCGATATGATCAGCAAGGACCTCAAGAAGCGGGGGTTCACCTTTCTTGGTTCCATCACCATCTATGCCCACCTGCAAGCCGCAGGCATCATCAACGACCATGAGGCAACTTGTTTTCGGTATCACCAGGTAGGAAGCACAACTTCCTAAACACTTGCCAGTATTTGCTCGTTTACTCCTTTTACCTTCATTCAATACGTTTGCAATTAAAAGCAATAGGCCAATCTAGCGATGTATGTTAGACTTTACAGAGAAAATGTCCTGCTTATAGGAGTCGGATTCCTGTACAGAAAAGACAATCCCCAACGAACAGTAAGGCAAGTGTGGACAGTTGGAAACATTTGAAGGAGCACGCTCGATGACTGAACTGATCAGCAACATACTTCGAGGCAGTGTCTCATCGGTTATGTATGTACTGTTATTATTAACCCTTACAAAGTCCAAATTCGACCGTAAGCATATTATCAGCATCGCAATCTTTGTGTTTGTCATCAATATGACAAGCACCCTTTGGTTCTACTTCCGGGGAGACCTCACAGGGTTGTCCCGATTCACTGTTTTGATGTTCATCGTGGTTGGCCTTCTTATCAAGTCATTTACCAAAATGAGTTTCATGCAATGGAGTTTCACCTTTCTCACCACCATCAATATTGCAATGATGATCATCATCCTCAGCTTCCATCTTGGGAGACTGTTCCCCTATCCACAGTATGCCAATACATTCTTCCGGTTTGTCCTCTACCTACTCGTGATTACCATGTTCAGGAAACACTTCCTCCGGACCTATCAAACGGTTGTGAGCGACTGGCCCGTCTTCTCTGGCTTGATGATCTGCATCTTTCTGAATCTATCCTACTTCTTCTTTGTTACAGACGATATTATGCAAACCTTGGCCGCCAATCGATGGCCGATGCTCCTCTTGGTTGCCCTCTCCTTGTCCGCTTATGGCACAGTGTTCTTCTCTTTCAAAAGATTCCTGGCCATGCACGACTTGGAAAATGAGAATATGAAAATACAGAGTGAGACAGAAGTACTGCAGAAAGTTGCTACTGAGTTGGAGATCTATGCCAACTATGACACGCTTACAGGCCTTCCCAATAGAAGAATTTTCTTTACGAAATTGGAAACAATCGTTTCAGAAGCCAAAACAAACGCAATAAAATGCGCACTCCTCTATATAGACCTTGACTCCTTCAAGATAATCAATGACACCCATGGCCACGAAGTTGGTGACGGGGTTCTTGTAACCGTAGGGAGAAGACTACTGAACTGTGTCCGAGGAACTGATTTCGTGGCACGATTGGCTGGTGATGAATTTGCGATCATCATGCAAGATATCGAAGACACTATGCAGGCAAAACAATTCGCTGCAAGGGTGCATTCCGTTCTACAGGAACCCATAACAATCGATACAATAATCTGTACCATAAACGCTTCCATCGGTATCTCCATCTATCCTGAAGCTGGAGATGACGGGGAGGCATTGCTGAGGAACGCTGATTCTGCAATGTATACAATCAAGAAACACGGCAAGGGCGGAATCGGCATCTATAACCATAACGAGATATAAAAAAGATTTGTATCATATCTTTCTATTCAATATTCAAGATCAAGAAGCTCATTCACCAACCCCTGGAACGCTACCTGAGGTATGACCTGTAACACTTGGGGAATAGATGTAGCCAATACCGGAATTTAATAACAAACACTCCAGCAAACCCGCAAAATCATACTTTGGTATGAAGCGCCGAGGCATAAAACAACCTAGAGTATAACCATCGATGGAGAGGGAGGACCATTACAAGCATTATTGGTTTCTATCAAAACGAAGTGTTCTGCGCATCAAGTAGATCTATTGCTCTTCACAGGAGGAGAACAATGAAAAAGGTTGGTTATTCTATATTGGTACTCTTGGCAGTGACCATGGTGTTTTATGTAGCGTGTGACCTAGGTGTGGGAGAAGTACCGGAAACAGGTTCGCTGAAAGTTATCATGCATAATGACCCAAGCCTCAGGACCATTACACCTGATGTTTCGATGGAGGTGGCAATGTATCGGCTCACTGGGTATCGATCAGGCTCTGAGGATACCATAGGGCCTATTGACATTACCTCGACCACCCATACATTCAGTGGTATTCGAGTTGGAGATTGGACTATTACGGTTGAAGCATTAAATGCTGACGATCCTCCTATCATTATTGGAGAAGGCTCCAGCACAGTGAATATTACCGGTGGAACGACATCAAACACTTCGGTAACCATTGTACCACTGAACGGAATCGGAGATTTCACCTTCTCACTTGATTGGACTGGCAACCTTATTGGAAATCCGGGGGTTGAGGCATTCCTGACCCATGAAACAGAATCTACACAAACTGCAGTGGATGGGTCTTGCATTGTCATATCCGGTTCAACGGCAACCATTACTGTAGAAGACCTCGATGAAGGTTACTATGACTTCTCCTACATCCTGAAGGATGGGGAAGCCCCATTTGCAGGTAATTTCCATGAAGTAAGGATACTCAGTGGGCATACCAGTTCAGCCTCTGAAGTAATCCCTGTATCACCATTTGAAATATCCCTGGAAATCATCAACAATCTGCGAAATCCTTTTGCGGTAAGCATTACTTCACAAGATTTCATCCTTGAGCGTTCAAGCGTCCAATCTTTTACCGCCGCCCCTGCAGATGCTACCTCCTATCAGTGGTATCTTGACGGTATAGAGATAGCAGGGGCAGATGAAATAAACGTCCTTCTTGATGGTGAAGAGATTGCATTCGGTTGGCATACGCTCTCCGTTAAAGTAACCTCACAAGGGGGAGGCATCTCCTCTGAATCTATAGCATTCTACCTTGATGATGTATGCGGAATTGGGGGATACATCGATCTATGGTTCACCAACAAAAATGACCCTGATGATACCTGGTTCTTTGGGCTGGGAAATGGACCAGCAGAGGGCTCTGGATTTGATGCATTGGCAACATACCCCGATTACTCCATCCCAATACATCTTGAAATGATGCTGGAAAAGAGCCCTGATGAAATCCTCCCTGGAAGTTTCATGTTCGCTTCCTCTGTACCTTATGATCTAGATGAGGATATGAATATGTTCCCATACAATGGGTCGATGGATAGTGAGGGAAAATACGCAGCTCTGGGGGTCTGGGAAGTGGACACTGCAAATGTCGTGCTTGGCCAAGCCTATGATTGGTGTCTCTTCACTGTAGCAAGTGTTGATGAACATGGAGTGAGACGGACTTTCGATGCGATCAGCAATTTCTACAATCCAATAGTGGTCGACAATCCTGATGGAGTAGATGATGTATTGAAATGGGGAAAACTTTGGGAAACCATAAACGAGGGGATCACGATTACCTTCACAAAATATGGAGACAGTCATGGATCCTACGTAAAGGGAACCGTAAGCGGAACTGCAGTCTCAGTCATCCCAGAGGATCCTCTCGATCCTGATGATACGGAAGTACTGGGTGTGTACACTGTATCCGGTGATTTCATCACAACCAGAGGAACATGGATACCTCCTGTGGTGCAATAACACATTGCCCTCCCCTTGGAGCAATCCAAGGGGATTCCTTCCTGGGGAGTAAGAGGAAAGGGAACCCTTTTCTACTCTTCCTGACTCTCTCCCCTAAGCATGGCATAGAGCTCACTCCGGCTCGAGATTCCCAGCCTGTTGTAGAGACTGGTTGTATGGGTCTTAACCGTAGCAAGACTGATGAACAAGGCTTCAGCTGTCTGCAACTGGGTCCTTCCGTTCACAATATGCTGTAAGATATCAGCCTGTCTTTCACTTAAATGATAGCGTGAGATGAAAGCGTTCAGGTCAAACTTGGGGAGGCAGAATCCGAGAAGTCCAATTCTGTCTCCCCACTTGTCACTGATGAGCGAGAAGCTTGTCACCACGGGGACCGTTTTCCCCTCTGAGGCAAGAAGAAATCCTGTGTGGGAGAAGTTGTGCTCTCCTGTGGCCAGTAACGCGGTCACTTTCCTCTGGATTGCCTTACTTTCAAGAAACACGTCCTCCATCGGTGTAGTATGCCGTAGATTTTCAGGTTGGCCTATCAGGGAACGTGCAGCTGCATTGCAATCGGTAATGTTCCAAACTGAATCAATCATGAATACTGCGCGATCCATGTGTTTGATCAGTTCCCGATTCACATATACAGGTGCAAATTGCATAAGGCCATATCGTATGATTGCATAGCACACTGCAACCATCCATAGTACAGGGATTGTGCAAGAAATGGGATTGTGTCCCTTGAACCCGGAGAGAAAATCGACCAGTACTCCGATGCTTGTTCCACATATGGTACTGATGACAATGATTCGAGATTGTATTTGCTCCCTGTGCAGTGTGGTTGTTCGTCCCCAAATCAGGGCAATAAGGGGAATCAACAATGACTCAAAAGCGGAAAGAAGTTGGTGTGACACAAACCAAGACCCTGAGGGGAAGTCCCGAGCAAGCATATTCCAACCCCAATTCGCAGTTTGATAGATACCAATGCGAAGCATGATGACCAATACAAGCATGCGGTAGAGAGGTACTCGCTGACGTTCCGATAGGAACAGGATGAATATGATGCCGGCAAGAATAAACAACTCAGAACCGGTATAATAGAGTCGGTCGAAGAAAGAGGTCCATTGTTCTGTCTGAACGATATTACGCCCTGCACATCCAAACGACCAGAGGGCAAGCATGGCACAGAGTACAGCAAAGCTTTTCTGGGTAGAAGAATCTTTCCCGAATACCAAAATGAGGATCCCTAGATAGATATAGGTCACACATGCAACACTTGCAATTATCGCATATAGCATCATTTTGTGACCTCATCTTACTACGCAGTTTTCTCCTTGGCAATTGCTATTTTTAGCCAGAGAGAAAGATATACCGAGGAATCTGATGCGTAAAAATTTTTACTTTCTGCTCATTATGGCTTATAATGGGCTCATTATAGGGGAGGAACCGTGAAAATTCAAAAACAACAAGCAATGCGCACCGTACTCTATGCGCTTGCGCCACTCTGCCTTGCTGCAATTTATTTTTTCGGCTGGCGTTTTATCGCCATCTTGGTAGTTGTAGGGGCAACGGGACTGTTATGTGAATGGCTCATGGCACGCCGCTATGGCTTCAAGATCACCGAGTCCCTGTTTGTCTCGTGCACGCTCTTTGCGCTCTCACTACCGCCTACCATCCCTCTTTGGATCGCAGCGGTAGGCATTGCATTTGGAATCATCTTCGGGAAGATGATCTTCGGTGGGTTTGGAAGAAATATTTTCAATCCTGCAATCACAGCGCGTGCATTCGTCTATATCAGTTTCGGGGTTCCAATGACAGCAGCGTTTGTCGGCAATGCAACACAAAAGGGATTCTTCCCTGCCGGCCTTGGCTCCTGGATAAGCCAAGCAGACAGTGTTTCTGCTGCTACACCATTGGCAACCGGGGATGCTTCATTACTTGAACTATTCCTTGGATTCACCAGCGGTAGCTTTGGGGAAACAAGTGTCATCCTTATACTGCTTGGGGGACTGTTTATCGTGTTCAAGAAAGTTGCAAACTGGAAAATTGTTGTTGCTTCACTTACCTCATTTCTGCTATTGCAGAGCGTATTTTGGGCCAGTGGGCTCCAACTAGCTACAGAGAGCGGGATGAAAGATGTCGCAGACCCCCTTACAGCCCTTCTCGGAGGTAGCTTTCTTTTTGCTGCATTCTTTATGATCACCGACCCTGTCTCTTCTTCCCAGACAACAGATACAGGTAGATGGATATATGGTGCTGTCTTTGGCATACTCACTGTTTTGATTCGCACTTTTGCAAACTGGGTTGAAGGGGTCACGTTCGCCATCCTTCTAGCAAACATGTTTGCTCCCTTGCTCGATACCCTGCTTAAAGGGGCCAAGGCAAAGAAAAAGCTGAAGAAGGCAGAAGGAGGAAAAGCATGAAAGCAAAAAGAACGTTCTACAGCGAGCGTATATACCCGCTCCTCTTCATGTTCGCAGTTACATTCTTCTGTATTCTTATAACCTCCGGTCTGCAACTTGCTACCGAGGATAGGGCAACAGCGAACGAACTTGCATTCACCAGAAGGGCAATCCTGAATGCCGGTGGTGTTGCATTTGAGAACACCACCGAAGGGATTGAGGAAGCGTTCCAAAGCAAGATTGATGAACAGGATGGGTACTACATCGCAGACAGCGATAGTGGCAAACGCTATATCATCCCCGTGGAAGGTCCAGGGCTGTGGGGAGCCATTACTATTATGGCTGGGTTTGAGGAAGACCTGAGCACTTTCTCCGGTATCGCCATTGTAAGCCAAAATGAAACCCCTGGGCTCGGGGCTCGTATAGAGGAACCTTGGTTTACCGAACAGTTCAGAGGCAAGCAAGCCCCCTTCACGTTGGTTGAAGAAGGTACAGCCGATGCGCCAACTGAGGTGGACGCCATTACCGGGGCTACCCGCACTTCAGAGTACTTCAAGAATATCACAAACCGTGCTGCAAATGATGCAAAACAAATCATTGGAGGTGAGTAGAATGGCCAGTAAACTGCTACGAAAAACGTTTATGGAACCACTGGGAAAGAACAACCCTGTGTTTGTCCAGATCCTTGGCATCTGCTCCACACTTGCAGTAACGAACAAGTTGCAGAATACCATGGTCATGACCTTGGGGGTGATGTTCACCACAGCCCTCTCCAGTCTGACCATATCAATACTGAGAAACTATATTCCATCACGAATCCGAATGATGGTGGAGACCATGGTGATTGCAACCTTCGTCATCATCGTGGATATCGTCCTCAAGGCCTTTTACCCGGAGATGTGGAAGCAACTCGGCCCCTACGTTGGATTGATCATCACCAACTGTATCATCATGGGTAGGATCGAGGCCTTTGCCTTGCAGAACAAACCCATGCTCTCTTTGGTTGATGGATTAGCCTCCGGCTTGGGCTATGCCTACGTGTTGCTGGCAATCGCATTCGTGAGAGAGTTGCTGGGAACGGGAAGCCTTTGGGGTTTCCAGATTCTTGGCTCCTGGTGGACAAACTGGTCCATCATGATCATGCCTCCCGGCGGCTTCTTCGTGTTGGCAATCATTATCTGGATTATTCGAGAAAAAATCATGAAGGAGGCCAAGAATGACTGATTCATTGATGCCCTTTGCTGTTTTCTTCGCCTCAATTTTTACCGGGAATATCCTCCTTACCAATTACCTGGGGATGTGTTCCTTCCTCTCAGTCTCAAAGGAACTGAAGACTTCTACAGGGCTGGGGATGGCAGTCATCTTTGTCATGGCAACGACCACTCCCCTGAACTGGATTGTGTATCAGTACCTGCTTATTCCATACAATCTGGAGTATCTCAGGTTTATTGTATTCATCATTGTCATAGCTGCATTTGTACAGCTAACGGAGATGACACTGGAGCGATACAGCGAGCCGCTGTACCAATCGCTGGGTATCTTCCTCCCGCTGATAACGGTCAACTGTGCAATCCTAGGCGTAAGTCTTTTCATGGTTATCAGGGAGTATACCCTGCTTACGTCCTTCTTCTTTGGACTGGGAAGCGGAATTGGATGGTTTATCGCCATTATAGCAATGGCAGGGATCAGGCAGAAACTGAAGAATGCCAAGATTCCCCCAGGACTGGAAGGCCCGGGAATCACTTTGGTAATTGCTGGATTCATGGCCATGGCATTCATGGGATTCTCCGGCATGATCGCCATATCCTAAGGAGGGAGAGATGATTGTAACACTACTGATCAGTATCGGAATCATCAGCCTCATCTCGGTCTTCCTGGCAATCTTGCTAGTAATCGCAGATGCAACCATAGGTAACTATGGTGTGGTAAAAATCTCAATCAATGATGGCTCGAAGGAGTTGGAAGTCCAAGGAGGCCAGCCATTGCTCAAAGCCCTCAACCAGGAGGGGGTTTTCATCCCATCAGCATGTGGAGGACGTGGCTCTTGTGGAATGTGCAAGGTAAGGGTTGTCAGTGGAGGAGGAGACTATCTCCCCACTGAGCTACCCTGGATATCCGATGAGGAAAAGGAAAGGAATGTAAGACTCTCCTGCCAGTTCAAAGTGAAACAGGATGTCGCCATCGTCATCCCTGAGGAACTCTTCCTGGTCAAGGAATTCAAGACAACTGTAGAGAGTATCAGGGACCTGACCCATGACATCAAGGAAGTGAGACTTCGCTTGAAAGAACCAGCCGAGATTTCTGCAAAAGCTGGACAGTATATCCAGTTTGAGGTTCCTGAATATGAACTGACCGATGAGAGAGTCTACCGTGCCTACTCCATGGCCTCTTCTCCAGATGACAAAAACCATGTGGAGCTAGAGATACGCCTGGTGCCGAACGGTATCTGTACCACCTATGTGCATCAACATCTCAAGGAAGGTGATGAGATCATCATCAATGGACCATACGGTGATTTCTTCCTACGCGATACCGATAAGCATATCATCTTCATCGCTGGCGGTTCGGGAATGGCCCCGATCAAATCGATGTTGCTTGACATGGAAAAAAAAGGTGTTACACGAAAGGCTTCCTACTTCTTTGGTGCTCGCTCAAAACGAGACCTGTTCTTGCTTGATGAGATGCGGGCTCTGGAAGAAAAGATGCCGAATTTCACCTTCATCCCCGCACTCAGCGAACCACAAGAGGAAGATAATTGGGATGGGGAGGTTGGCCTTATCACTGATGTGGTGAGAAGGATGGTGAGTGAAGGCGCCAATAGTGAAGCATACCTCTGTGGCAGCCCAGGGATGATTGATGCTTGTATAAAGGTGTTGGATGAGGTGGGCGTCCTCCCGGAAAATATCTTCTACGATAAATTCTCATAATAGGAGCTGATGATGAAACAAACCGTTGAATTTGACAAGATACAGCAACAAATGCAGAAAGGTGTCATCACCCTTAATGGATTCCTTGGGGACGATAAGCGAAAGCTTGTCGACATTCTGGAAAGTGATAATCTTACCGTGAAAAACCTCAGGAGAACCCATGAGGCGATTGCTGATCGTATGGAGTATTTTCGCAAGAGTGGAACCGAAGGGTTGGGAGAATTCATCACTGTTGACGAAAACTTCGAAGTAAAGGTTGAGACAGTAAGGGGTATGCTCCCCTCGCCTTTTGGTGGAAAGGGCATGTATGGAAAAGCCAACACCACCGTAAGGAACAAGAAACTGGACAAGAGTGTTGTCTTTACTGATCTGCACATACACTTTATTGGTGACCATGGGTTCTATGAAGGGAAAGGATCACCCTTCCGCCTGGAACCGGAGGAGTTGATTACGGTACTGGAGGTACCGGTAGTCGAAGAGTAGCTTCAAGCATGACAAGTCGTGGTTTGCAACCACGTGAGCCAGTAGCTCTAGCGTGAGAGTGGTACGACCTGTACTACTCTCATTTTTTGTATCAAGGGATGTTCACTCTCAGCGCAATGGGGATGAAACATTGGTTAAAAATACCAATGCTGGTCCATCCATAGGCAAACAGCGAAAGTTTCAGTATCCTATCTATAGGATTTCTCATGAAAAGGTACATATTCAGTGCAGAAAATGCTGATGCAGCAAATTTGGCATGATAGATGCATGGAATATGAGTAATTGAGACGGCAGCATACCAGGACCTGGTATCAGAGGAGGACGCTCATGAGAATTTTGCTTACAACGGACGCTTTTACTCCAACCACAAACGGGGTTGTCACCTCTATCGTCAACCTCAGGCAGGGACTCACCCAGGCAGGACATGAAGTTCGCATCCTTACCCTTGCCCATGCACATACATCCCATTACCAAGATGGAGTCTGGTACCTCGGATCGTTGAGCTCTGACCGGCTCTATCCCGGTACCCGTATCCGTGGAACATTTGCAAAGAAGATTGTACGGGAAATCATCAGGTGGAGTCCTGATGTAGTGCACTCCCAATGTGAATTCAGCACCTTTTCCCTTGCCAAACGTATAGCCTATGCATCAGTGGCTCCTCTGGTCCATACCTACCATACGCTGTATGAGGACTACACCGATTACTTTTCTCCCAGTGAACGATTAGGGCATATCATGGCCCAACGGTTCTCAAAGAGAATCCTCTCCAAGGTTGACTATGTCATTGCCCCTACAGCGAAGACAAAACGCTTATTACGCTCATATGGGGTGGACGGCCCGATTGATGTTGTCCCCAGCGGAATCGACCTTGCACGATTCTCTCCCTCCAATAAGGACAAGGAAATTGAAACATTACGGGCTTCTCTTGGAATACCAAAGGATAATTTCGTACTGGTGTATGTAGGTCGTCTGGCTGTAGAGAAGCGGATAGAGGAGCTGATCGCCAACTTCTCTCCGGAGAAACCAAATCGTACACTGTTGCTGGTTGGGGATGGACCACAGAGACAAACCCTGGAGCAGATGGTAGCTGCACGTGGATTACAAAAGCATGTGATTTTTGCAGGCATGCAGAAACAAGCCGATATTCCTGCCTATTATCATTTGGGCAATGTCTTTTGCAGCGCATCAACAAGCGAGGCACAGGGATTGACGTATATTGAAGCCTTGGCCTCTGGACTCCCTGTGCTCTGCCGTGCTGACGATTGCCTTACAGAAGTGGTACGTGATGGGGAGAATGGATGGCAATATCGCACGAATGAGGAGTTTCACCACTATCTTGACCTCCTGAGCAATGATGAACCACTTCGCCTCAGGCTCAGCGAACAAGCATTACGTACAAGCAAACCCTTTGATACACAGACATTTGCTGCTTCCCTGCTCTTCATCTATGAGAAGCTGATCAAGCAAAGCAAGATACATACAGCCTAGCTTGCTATTGTCCTACACAGAGGAGTTCCTATTGCCATACTGCAGAAAAGCTTATTTCTGCAGTTTTAGAACTGTTCAACAAACATAACACTCGTTTTCACAGATCGATTGATCTGAAGGCACTATCCAACTTGACAAATATACCCCTAGGGGGTATATTTCTTATTGAAAGACTTGCTTTTCTTGCTATTTCGTGATGGTTGGCATAAAAATGATTTCCTGCTAGGAGGTGACACATGGGACTGAGAAACAATCTAAAACAATGGTGGAATGGGTATCTGGAACGTATGGCTGAAGCTAATGAGCGCAGTTTTGGAAGCCAGCGACTCGATTGTTGTGTACTCAACCAGACCCCTGAGCCCAGAAGGACACCTAGAAACTCAAGCAGTAATTTCATGAGCCAAGAAAAGGAGACGCAATGAAACATCAGATGAATCATACAGAACATCACCGAATGATGATCAAGGATTTTAGAAACCGGTTCTATTTCAGCTTGGCACTCACCCTGCCTATCCTTGCATTGACGCCGTTGGTACAAAACGCCATGGGATTCAAGTGGACTTTTCCCGGTGCAGACTGTGTAGTTTTTTCTTTAGCCACCATTCTCTATATTGCCGGAGGATGGCCTTTCCTCTCCGGGATGGTTGAAGAACTGAAAGAGAAATCCCCTGGGATGATGACACTCATTGGTATGGCCATTACCGTCGCCTATGGGTACAGTACCGCAGTTACCTTCGGCCTATCGGGAACAGCTTTTTATTGGGAGCTGGCGACCTTGATAGCCATCATGCTGGCAGGCCACTGGATCGAGATGAGCAGTGTGGTTGGGGCTTCCGCTGCGCTTGAAAAATTAGCTCGCCTCATGCCTGCAACGGCGCACAAGAAAGAAGGAGAAACCATACAGGATGTCCCCACACAACAGATACAGAATGGCGATTTCCTGGTGGTAAAGCCCGGAGAAAAAATACCAGCAGATGGACACATAACCGAAGGTGAGAGCTATGTGAATGAATCGATGATTACCGGTGAATCTCGTCCTGTCCATCGCAAAGAGGGAGATAAGCTGATCGGAGGGTCGATCAATGGAGAGGGAAGCCTTACCCTGGAAGTTGAAGGGGTTGGTGAAAATGCGTATCTCTCAAAGATTATCCAGATGGTACAAAATGCACAGGAAGCAAAATCAAAAACCCAGAAACTCAGCGACCGTGCTGCAAAATACCTGACCATCTCCGCACTGACTGTTGGCTTTGCCACCTTGGCCGCATGGTTGATTGTTGGCTTTGACCTGCAATTCGCCATTACACGAATGGCAACTGTCATGATTATCACCTGCCCTCACGCTCTTGGCCTTGCCATACCCCTCGTTGTATCGGTATCTACTGCAAAATCAGCACAGAACGGACTGCTTATACAGAACAGGACAGCCTTTGAACAGGCACGGAAGATCAATGCCATCGTATTCGACAAGACTGGAACCCTTACTGAAGGAACCTTTACGGTTACCGAAGTCAGCAGAACCGAGACTGCCCAGATAGGGAAAGAGGAAATAGTAAAGCTTGCTGCGTCTCTGGAAACCTATTCGGAACACCCTATCGGTAAAAGCATTGTAGCATACGCTCAAGAGCAATCGATCGAGCTTATTCCTGTAGAGGATGCGAAGGCGATCAAGGGAAAGGGGATCAGCGGCACAATCCAAGGAAGAACCATCCTGGTAGCCAGTCCATCACACGTCCGTGAGCTCGGTTTTGAAATTCCCCCAAACAGTGAGGAGAAAGCTGTTACCCGCGTATTTGTCGTTTCTGATGACATGCTCATTGGCTCCATCATTCTTAGTGACACAATCCGTGAGCAATCGTATCAAGCCATTTCGTCCTTGCAGAAGATGGGGATTACATGCTGGATGCTCACAGGGGATAATGAGGCAACAGCGCAAGCTGTTTCCAATGAACTGGGCATGGATGGCTATTTTGCAGAGGTATTGCCCGACGAAAAACAAACAAAAATCAAGGAGCTGCAAAACAGGGGCTTGTTCGTAGCAATGACAGGTGACGGGGTCAATGATTCCCCCGCTCTAGCCCAAGCAGATGTAGGTATTGCAATCGGTTCCGGAACCGATGTGGCGGCTTCTACAGCGGACATCATACTCGTACACTCCAATCCACAGGATATTGTCACGCTTATCCAGTTCGGGAAGGCAACATACCGGAAGATGATCCAGAACCTCATATGGGCAACAGCATATAATATACTGGCCATCCCATTGGCTGCAGGGGTGCTGTACTCTCTTGGATTCGTACTGCAGCCAGAGGTAGGAGCAATCTTGATGACACTCTCTACTGTGATTGTTGCTGTTAATGCACGCTTATTGAACATCTCAAAAGAACCAGCGAACTAAGTTCCTTGATTAGTTAACCAAGTACTGTTTCTGTCTGTATACTGATTGTGAGTGAAGGAGCGTATTTACTATGGCAAAACATCGCATATATTCGATGAGTTTTGGAACCATCTATCCTTTGTATATTGCAAAAGTTGAAAAGAAAGGACGCACCAAGGCTGAGGTTGATGAAATCATCAGTTGGCTGTTTGGGTATGATGAGGCATCCTTGAAAATGGTATTGGACAAAGGAAAAAGCTTCGAGGATTTTATTGAAGAGAGCCCCAAGAAAAATCCACTGAGAAGTTTGATAACTGGTAAAGTCTGTGGTGTGCAGGTTGAAACGATTGAGGATCCACTGATGCGAGAGATACGATACCTGGACAAACTCATCGATGAATTGGCCAAAGGAAAACCCATGGAGAAGATTCTTCGGAGTGCTCCTCCTACGTAAACACCTATACAAAGTGACAAACGTATTTTCATTGGTTTCAAAACCATGCAATGAAGGAATAACCTTCCGATAAATCCAACTTCTCCCTACTTCAATATTGAGGGGAGTGGAGAAATCTGGTACTATGGCCGGCGGAGGACTCCATGTATAATAATTTGGCAGTTATTTCATTGGGCGGATCAATCATTGCACCGGATAAGGTTGACCACGCTTTTCTCAAAGAACTCAACAGTGCTCTCAAAGCCTATTTGAAAGAAGATAAAAGTAGAAAGATCATTTTGGTCTGTGGAGGCGGTGCCCCGGCCCGTGTCTACCAGAATGCTATGCGAGAGATAAACCCAGATGTGGATAGTGAAGAACTTGACTGGCTTGGGATCAGGGCCACCCATATCAATGGGCAACTCCTCAAGGCAATGTTCAACGAGTTCTGTACCGACAACCTGATCACTGACCCAACCGGTCATATCAACTTCCAGGGACAAGTATTGGTTGCCGCTGGCTGGAAGCCCGGTTTCTCTACTGATAATGATGCCGTCATACTCGCCGAAAGGTTCGAGGGAAGACTGATTATCAACCTCAGCAACATTGCCAAGGTGTATACCGATGATCCCAAAAAGAATCCGGAGGCAAAGCCATTGGATTCCATAAGTTGGGCAGATTATCGCACTATGGTTGGAGAGAACTGGACTCCCGGAAAGAACTCTCCCTTTGACCCCATTGCAAGCAAGAGAGCTGCAAAAATGCATATGGAGGTAGTGTGCGCCGATGGACGAAACATCGAAAACACCATGAATATCCTCTATGGCAGAAAGTATGAGGGAACCCTCATCAGCTAGAGCGTTTCGCTAGGTTGATAAAATAAGGAAGTGGGGTTGCAAACCCCTCGGGGAACGGATTCTCCTGGGTGAAATCAGGAATCCAGGAGACATTCTCCCCCAATTCCTGCACAAATCCATCCTCGATATCCAACTCCTCCAATGTCAGGAGCAGATTATCGTATTCCTCTTCACTGATTGCAGGAAATCGCACATCACCCTTGGGAGGCTCAAACTGCACCATCAGCGAAAGGTAGCAAGAATCTTTCAACTCCTGGGCAAAATAACGAAGCACCTCTTTGGAGGCATCAAGCGTACCGGGAAATACCAGATGCCTAACCAGTACTCCCTTGAGTTGCCCATCATCATCGACAAAGGTGGTTCTCCCATTACGCAGAATATACGTCATCACAGAACGGATGATCCTTGCATAGAGCGCCAACCCACAGAACTCAGCACTCACATCCTCTCTCAATGTCTTTACATCGATGAGATACAGGTCAATGTAGGGATCGATCAAAGAGAGTCCTTCTGGGGACTCAAATCCTGAACTGTTCCACACTACATCCAAGGAAAAACCTTGCGTCTTTGCAAGTTCCAACGCTGCAACAATTGATGGTATGAAATGCGTTCCAGTCACCAGATTCAAATTGGTCGCACCAAGTTTCTGGAGTTCAAGCATGATATTGGAGAGTTCATATGTACTCACTTCAATTCCCACAGCCATGGTACCTGACTCACCACTACCAGAAATCTGATGGTTCTGGCAGTAGGCACAGTGCAAGGGGCAGCCGCTGAAGAAGATCATTCCTGATCCATGTTCACCGGTTACAGGAGGCTCTTCACCACGATGAAGACCAGACCAGGCAATACGAACCGTATCAGTCTCACCACACCTTCCAAGCTTGCCTTCCATCCGGTTCACAGCACAGTAATTGGGACATAATCTGCACTTGCCATAGGCATTCATTCCATGTTCATCCATGGAACAAGTCTAGCGAAAATACGTTCACTTTGCATAGCTCTTTGTTTGGAATATATAAATATAGGCTTATATATTATACTTATTTCGGTACTTTATACGAATATATATCCGAATTTTCTACAAGGAAGAAGAGAGGATGCTTGACCCTCTGGTACAAATTCATCACTCTACTAGCATGGCATTACGGGATTTCTGGAATCACAAGGAACCATCATCACCCCAAGACGATCGATACATCCTCTCTATAGACGGAGGCGGGATGCGTGGTCTCATACCTGCTGTGATGCTTGCAAAACTATCATCCTTGTTGGAGTCCATGGGAGACAACCGTCCACTGTACTCACATTTTGATTTATTGGCAGGGACGTCTACCGGGGGTTTGCTGGCATTGGCTCTTGGGGCCCCTGTAATGCAAACAAACCTCCAAAGCGATACCAGGTATATAAGCTACATATACGATGAGCAGCAACGAACCTTGATGCAGAAATTGATGGGAAAGCCTGGAGACAAAACACTACGGGGAACCCTTCCCTTTGGTGTCGACACCTCTACCCTTGAATCACTTTATCTGCAGAATGGGCGGCAGATATTCCCCAGAAGCCAAGGTCGGTTCTTCAGCCAGATCTTTACAGATAAGTATGATGTGCAACCGTTGCAGCGACTTTTACAACATATGTTTGGAGACGTTCCGCTAAGTGAAGCAGTCATACCAACCATGGTGATGACCTATGATGCAGCACATGGCAAGCCTTTCATCATGTGCAGTCATGACTCACACGGATTCCTGTTCTGGGAAGCAGCTAGGGCAACCAGCGCTGCCCCTACCTTCTTCAAACCAGCATATCTTTACGACCGGGAAGAAAAAATAATGCAGACCTTGATCGATGGTGGTGTTGTTGCTAACAACCCAGCACTCTATGCCTACCGTCAAGCAAAGGAGCTGTATCCTGATGCGAAACGGTTCCATATCCTTTCTCTTTCAACAGCAAGCAGTGATTTTACTTTCACTATCAGTGGAGCAGGAACGGGTGTCATCGGCTGGATAGATCCGGCGAAGGGAGCCCCGATCCAGAAGATCTATGCAACAAGCCAGATGCAAGTGGTCGACCAGATAGCACCAACCATTCCAGACCTTACCTATACGAGGATCCATGGCGCACTGGGGGAAACTTACAAGCTTGATGAGACAACAGCAGGGGCTCTTTCCACCATGCACCAAGGAGCCCAGAAAATTTATCAGGAAAACGAGGATCGGCTTAAAGCCTTTGCGCAGTTGCTCAGCCAGAGGAACCATTTTGACCAGATGGAACTAGGACCAAAGGAAGTCCTACCGGAGAGCCAACAACCTACCCAAGCAGAAGCACCGGAGGAAGCAATTCCTGCACTCGATTCCTATCACAACTTCCTCAGACGATACCAGATTGAAGATGTTGAGAACCAGGAGAATCCTCAATGAGCACACATCCAAAACAAGTGGAACTTGAATCAACGATGCGTAGGTTGTGTGATGATCTCGATCACTATCTCGAAGATACCTTCGGTGATGCGTATCCTCTTCACCCTAACAGGCCAGAGAGAGGAAAAGCCTCCAGTGTTGCCTATGATGGCCTCTTCTCCACGGGTACACAGTTTACCCTGGGATATGGAAGCAACCATGGCCGTGGCTATATCCTCTCAGTTGAAATACGAACCCTGTCGTGGGTGCAAAAAGACAAAAAGCAGGCTATAGAGGAAGCTGCAATGGCCTATATCAGAAAAATCCTTCCCATCTATTTCCCTCATCGTGCAATCGAACTCAAGCGTGACGGAAACGTCTATAAGCTGGTGGGAGATTTCTCACTTGGAGACTCAAGTAATAGCTGAAGTGTATTTCTGAGTCCTTTGGTAGCTTCCCTTACGAACTTGGTGAATTTCTTACTTCTATTACCTTTAGCATCATCACTGACTACCCTGATGATCGCACAGGGAATGCTTGCAGCATGACACGCAAAAGCGACAGCATATCCCTCCATATCGCTGCATCCAAGGTGAAGGACTTCCCTCAGTTCAGGATGTTCCTCACGATATGAACGGACCAGGAAGCGATCGGCTGTACCCATTACCACAGATTTTGCCCCTTCAATTGCTGGACAATAGAGGGGAAGGAAAGAGGGAGCACGCGAACCATCACCCAGGAATGTGGAACCCCAGTCCAACCCAAAAGCCCTCAAATCAAGGTCGTACTGCACAACACTGGAAGCACAGACAATATCCCCGATTGCAAGGGTTTCTTCCAATGCCCCACAATATCCCACAAGCACTACCAGAGCCGGTTTATACGTAGCAATCGCATGAGCAACGGCAATACCGCTGGCGACCTTGCCAACCCCTACAACCATCCCAATGACCCGCTTGGATGCAAAAAGTACTGGTTCATTCAACTTTGTTAGGATACCTTCCAATTCATGTTTGAGTGGAGCAACCAACAAAACATCCACGCTCATTGCGCTCTCTCCTTGGAAAGGTCAGGCAGGATCAGCGTTGGGCTCACCCCCAGCCTCCGCTCTCTACCAGCTCTTTTGGTTCTCTCTATGGCCATTGATGTATAGGCAACAGCACGTCTGACTGCTGTTTGGAAGGTATGCTTACAAAGTAAACTTCCCAGCAGGATACTGGCAAAAAGGTCTCCACATCCGGGATATGAAGCATCCACCTTGGTATAGCGAACCAGAAAATCCTCATTATCTGCGTGGCAAGCTACTGCAAAACCATCAAAGAGAGGTACACTGGTGATCACCACAAAGGAACCTGTAAGCAAGGAGAGCTTACGGGCCCAGGAGAGCGCTTCCTCTTCTTCAAACTTCTCCTGGAAAGGGAGATCAAGAAGCAAGGCTGCCTCGGTGATATTCGGTGTGATGATGTCTGCAACATTCACCAGAGACCGCATCGCTTCCACATGGCCTTTCGTGATTGGACCGTAGAGAGAAGCATCATCGCCCAGTACAGGGTCCACCAACACCAAGGGGGAACCCATCCTTCGTTGCTGTTCGATGAACCGCTTGATGAGTTGTACTTGATGCTCGCTGCCCAGGAATCCTGAATAGATTGCATCATAGTGGAGGGAGAGCTCTTTCCAGGCATCAAGAATGCCTTCAATCTCTGCAGTGGTATCGCGAAAATAGTAGGAATCGAACCCATCCGTCTGGGTCGAAAGCAGGGCAGTCGGTAGAGGACATGTCTCTATTCCCATTGTCTCAAGAACAGGAAGGACAACAGTCAGCGAGCTCTTTGCATAGCAGCTAAGGTCATGGATTGCGGCACAAATTGGTTGCATGATTTCACACTATCGTACATCTGCAAAACAGGCAATATATGCTATACTCCAAAAACTGGAGGTCATATGCTTATCTATGATACCTTGAGTCATCACCCCATCGCTGATGACATGTTCAATATTCTTGATTTCCCCGTGCCAAGTACAAGTGCTCTAAAAGATGCACTGTCCACCATGATTCTCTCCTCTTCAGGCTGGAGAAAGGTTTTTGCCGAAAGTGGGGACGAAGAAGATGCTACAGCAAAGATCACTGAGGCCGATGCCATGCTTGCATCTCTTGCAGCCCTTTCGCTTGCACGATTCCTAGGGGTCCGTGCTGCTGCGAAGCAGGCAGTGAAACGAGGAGAGGTGCATGTTGAACCTCATGATACAACCATTCTGGTGGGACTTGACGCAAGACCGACCGGAAGAGTCCTTGGGGATATCGTATGTAGGACCCTGACAATGCTGGGTTGCTCGGTACGCTATCTCTACATCTGTGCCGCACCTCAGATCATGGCCGATTGCAACCTATTCCCCGAGGAAGCTGACGCTTTCTTTTATATATCCGCAAGTCATAATCCAATCGGGCACAATGGTTTCAAGTTTGGTCGTTCTGGTGGTGTATACCCGTCCAAGGAGGCTGAAAAGATTATCAACATATTCAGGGAGATTGTACTGGAAGAGCCGATGGCTCCTCTCTACCTTCAGAGTCTCTCCTCACAGATGGATACCACCCGATACCGGCATGTGCTTACATCAGTGAAAGCAGAGCAATCGAGGAATCTTGAACGCTATGAACAGTTTGTGCTTACCACGGCAGTGCAATCAGGGGATAGAAACGAACATAGAATGTTCAGGGAGATGCTGGTAAAGGCCCATAGCAAGGAACCTCTTGGGGTTGTTGGGGAGCTCAATGGCAGTGCCCGCTCGGTAAGCATCGATTACCGCTTCCTGACTTCCTTGGGACTCAAGGTACACCAGATCAATGATCAGCCAGGACAGGTAGTCCATGCCATTGTCCCGGAAGGGGAGAACCTCCAGCTCTGTCAACAGACTCTTGAGATGCTCTACGCCAAGGATCCTTCATTCCTCCTAGGCTACGTTCCCGACAATGATGGGGACCGAGGAAACCTTGTCTACATCCAGAGAAAAACTGGAAAAGCCCATATCCTGGAAGCCCAGAATGTATTCGCCCTGGTAGTGCTTGCAGAGCTGACGCTCTGCCGACTGAAGCATCCTTCCAGCCTGTTGGCAACCGTTGTGAACGGTCCTACCAGCAACAGGATAGACCATATAGCTCAGGCTCTTGATGCAGAGGTCTTCCGTTGTGAGGTAGGAGAGGCAAATGTTGTTGAACTGGCAGAGATGAAGCGGAAAGAGGGATACCTTGTTCCTGTACTGGGTGAGGGTTCCAATGGTGGCAACATCACCCATCCTGCAAAGGTTCGTGATCCACTGAACACACTGCTGAGTCTGGTGAAACTACTCAGGAACAGGGATATTGCAAAACTCTGGTTCCGTGCAAACGGAAAGGATGTCCCCCACCCCGTAACCTTGGAAAAGATCATTGAAAGCATGCCCATTTACACAACTACAGGGGCTTTCTCGAAAGATGGCAAGATGCAGATCCATCACGACCATGCCATTTTGAAAAGCCGGTATGAAGTGTTATTACAAGCTGATTGGATAGAGAAACAAGAAATGTTCAGGGAAATGGACATCTATGCATACACCGTGTTCCAGACTGAAGGAACCAACGCCGTTGAAGGTATGGGGGAGGCATTCCGCACTGCCCCATTCACCGGCGGCTACAAGGTAGCGCTGAAGGACAAGGATGGCATCATCACTGATTTTCTCTGGATGCGGGGCAGCAAGACTGAACCAGTGTATCGTGTCATGGTAGACAGCAAAGGTGATGATCGAAGCCGTCACGACAGGCTCCTTGCATGGCATCGCAGCCTCATCGCCCGTGCCGACCAGGATTAGGAGCTCTGCCAGATCTCATTGACAAGACCATTGAGTGTCTCCTCCCGCTTTGAGGGAGGAGATAGCTCACACTCCCATACAACCAGGACACGATACCCCTTTTCCAACAACTGTGCACAAACCCTCTGGTCACGTTCCCTGTTCTTGGTCAGCTTTTGTTCCCAGAACGGACGGTTTGTTTTCGGAAGTGAAAAATACTTGCAACCTTGATGAGCATGCCAGAAACACCCATTGATGAAAATGACGGTCTTGTACTTGGGAAGCACAATATCGGGTCTCCCTACCAAGCGTTTATCATTAACACGGAAGCGGAATCCATGGCGAAACAGATAGCTCCTTACCAAGAGCTCACTCTTGGTATCCTTCGCCTTGATGCTTGCCATGATCTTGCTACGCTTGGCAAGGGAGAAGCAATCACCCATCTGAGGTACCTAGAGACTCAACCCTGCAATCGCAGCCCCGAGGGTTGGCGAATCATCAATATGAACGAAGCGGTAGTACCTTCTTCTCTCCATTTTCAGATGGGTATGGAGATAATATTCGGTATACTTCTTCAGGTACTCAGTCTTGTAGAATGTGGTACCATCAGCATTGATGCAGACAGGAACACGTGGATCGGTTCCGGCTCCGCTCTTGAGTATGGTGGCAGCAAGGTTTGCTGCCGTTAGTTTTGCAGCCCGGGCGATCAAGGCATCAACAATCATCCAAAGGGAAATAGCATCCGCTTGGCTTCCTTCACAGCAGGCTACCAGCTCATACTCACGATTGAACGGCATCTCAAGATAGTTACTCATCACCGTGGTATTGATTCCTCCAAGTCTTGCAAACCGTTGCTTGAAGTTCTCACTGAAGAGTCCGTCCTCTATCGCTTTCTCTATGACAAGCGTGCTCAATGGACCGAGATACGCTCCACTGATCATCTTCTCCAGATGGTATTGCTGAGGGGCCTTGGTTGCATTAAAGAACTCACGGTCAAGCTTGCTGGGACAAAAGTCGAAGTTGCCGGATTCAATATTGATGATCTGACTCCCCCCATCCTGCAGCCCCAGCTTCCCAATGGAGGCATTCTCTTCAACATATGCGGTATTTGTGCCGGTACCAAGAATGAAACCAATATAGCCGCTGTAAGGGACTTCACTCTTTGCACTCTGGCCAGCCAGGAGTGTAGCAACAGTATCATTCAATACTGCAACCTTCTTATTAGACACATCGTAACCCCGACGGGCGAGTTCTTTCAGCAGTGTTGCCCCGACCGGTTTGCCAATCACCTCGGGAGCTTTTATCTCCTTGGAAAAAACCAAGGGAATTCCATCATGGTCAGCGGTGATGGAAGCTGCGTAGGAGAAGCAGAACCCAATCTTGTCGCTCTTGTCTATCAGGCGTTCCACTTCATCGGCAAACGTGGAGAAAAACTCGTCCGCACTCACTTCCTTCCTGACGCCGGGCATGGAAACTTTCCTGAAGTCCTCGATATGTGCGGTTCCCTGATCATCAAAGGTTACCAGGCAGGTTCTGAAATTTGTGCCTCCTGCATCAAGAACAATGACCGGTTCATTCTTGGGAATCTCACTCACCACAGTGGTATAGGTCGGAATCATCTTCAGGCTGCTTGATTTCTCATCAAATAACCCCTTCTCCATTTCACTGAGAAAGGTATTGAGCAAATCCTCCATATCCACCGTATCGGGATCAATACCCCGTCTTTTTAAGAATTCCTCGGTTTTTTCGACACAATCAGACATGCTTCCTCCTATAGGAACTTGAGGCTCAACTATACCTCCAAATCCCTTCCATTTATTTTCAAAGTAAGCGGGCGTACCGCAAAAAATCCTTCATCATCGCTGTGCAACAGAAATTTGCCCTCTACCCGGACCGATGTACTGACCCGCCTTCCATCAACCACCACGTCAGCAGTGACAATGATATTTGGAATCTTTCCGCTCTGTATCACCGTACCCATCAGGGATGGGAGCGTTACCCCTTCCCCCCAGTCTGTAACTGCAGCACCTTTCAGTACTGCATGACCCTCTTCCCAAGCATGGACCGTGAGATATTGGATCGCCACATCGTTCAGGGGACCTCTCGCAGCTTGCATCAACGATGCAAAGAAAGAAGTGCCACCTTCCTTTGTCGCCATGAACACCGGGAGATATTCCCCCAGGTCAGCCTCCTGGAATGTCAGGATGTGTGGAAGTGTCTCACCATCCCTGAAATAGAGATTGCTTCCAGGAAGGTCAAGCTTCGGAGTATTCAGAAAGGCTGCAACCGCACAGATTGTCGTGTCAGTAATGGCAGCAATAGCCACAGTGACATCATTCGGGGTTGGCTCTTTTGCCCCGAGGGGGAAGAGCAGACAAAACATCAACAGAAATGGTATCAGGTATTTCATGTGCATCCTTTGTGATATGATAATTCACCACACAAAAGAGAACAACCTATTCATGGGAAAAAGACACAACTTCACTTATATGGTACACTGATGCCATGAATACGCACACTTCCAAACAGACAATATTTTGGTATGACCTTGAAACATTTGGTCTTGACAGCCGATACGATAGGATAGCCCAGTTTGCAGGGCAACGCACTGATCTGAACCTCAATCCGATTGGCGAGCCTATTGTCCTGTACTGCAAACTCAGCGACGACTACCTGCCCGATCCGCTTTCCTGCACCATTACCGGCATTACCCCGCAGGAAGTGAACAAGAAGGGAATGTGCGAAAGCGAATTCATTGCCCGAATCAATGCAGAGTTCTCAAAACCCTCGACTGTGGTTGCAGGGTTCAACAATATCCGTTTTGATGATGAGTTCATTCGTAATGCTCTCTATCGAAATTTCTTCGACCCTTACCAGAGAGAGTGGAAGAACAACTGCAGTCGCTGGGATATCATCGACCTGGTACGAGCAGCATATGATCTTCGCCCTGAAGGCATCACCTGGCCACCCAGAAAGGAGACCACTGGAAACCCAACGTTCCGGCTCACCAGCCTTACCGAGGCAAACAATATCAGCCAGGAAGGGGCGCATGATGCATTGGTAGATGTCAGGGCTACCATTGAAATTGCCCGCCTGATCAAGAATAAACAGCCAAAGCTGTATGATTACTACTTCTCCCTCAGGGCAAAAAGCCAGGTCAAGAGGGTGGTTCCGACTCCCTTCGGGCAACCGGTTCTCTTTACCTCTGCCATGTTCAGCAAGAACGAAGGATGCTCACGCCTTATCACCCCGATCACCCACATGAAGAGCAATGCCAATGCCATTATCTGTTTTGACCTGAGCAAGGACACTGCTCCACTTCTGAGGGCAAATGAGGAAACACTGCTCAAGACAGAGGGTGTTTTCACCCTTGCAATCAACAAGTGCCCGTTTGTCTCCCCGCTGAGTGTGCTTACCGACCAGCTAGCCGTAAAACTTGGGATAGACAAGGATCTAGCCATGTTCCGCCACCAACAAATTGCAAGCCACCCCAAGCTGTTGCTTATCGCACGGAATGTCGAGGACACCTTTGAAGGGGTTGATGATGTGGATTTCCAACTCTACGACCGCTTCTTTGCTGATGCCGACCAGAAGCGTTTTTCCCTGATCCGGGAAGCTGAGCCGAAGGAAAAGCTCTCCCTGCACCTGGACTTTGAGGATACCAGGATTCCTACCATGCTCTTCCGCCATGTTGCACGGAATTGGGAAGAGGTGCTTACAGAAGAACAACTCCTGAGATGGCGTAGTTTCTGTGCTGAGCGCACACTCAACCCACCAGGAGCCGTCAAGATGAACTGGAATTTCTTCAAACGCAAGATTGAGGAAAGGCTGGCAAGCACCGAGACTCCTGCCCAGGAGAAGCTGGTACTTGCCGATCTTAAGCAGTATGGGGAAGAACTCGAGAAACGAATCTTCTTCTAGAGCAGCTTCATTTCCTTTGCTGTTTCCTTGAACGCATCAACAGCCTTGTCCAGATCTTCCAAGGTATGGGTGGCAGAAAGCTGTACCCTGATACGGGCTTTTCCCTTGGGTACCACGGGATAGCAGAATCCAATGACATAGATACCCTTAGAGAGAAGCATGTCAGCCATCTGGACTGCTTTTGCCTCATCGTAGATCATCACCGGGACGATAGCTGTCTCCCCTTTTACCAGGTCGAAACCTGCCTCTTCCATTTTCCGTCGGAAATACACTGCATTGCGCATGGTTATTTCTTTATACGGGTTTCCTGCTTCCAGCAGGTCCAGTACCTTGATCGCACCCCCGCAGATAGCCGGTGCCAAGGTATTGGAAAACAGGTATGGGCGAGCCCTCTGGCGGTACAGATCGATCAGGAGTTGACGACCGGATATGCACCCTCCACTTGCCCCACCACAGGCTTTCCCAAAGGTGGTGGTTATCAAGTCCACCTTCCCTTCAACACCACACAGTTCAACGGTTCCTCGTCCCTTAGGCCCAAGATAACCGGTTGCATGTGAGTCATCAACCATAACCAAGGCGTCATACTGCTCGGCTAGTGCACAGATCTCTGCAAGCTTGGCGATGTCCCCATCCATGGAGAATACGCCGTCTGTAGCGATCAGACGCCTTCTCTGATCCTTGCTCTCCTGTAGCACTGCCTCCAAGCTTGCCATATCACTATGCTTGTAACGATACCGTTTTGCCTTGCACAGCCTAATCCCATCAATGATGGATGCATGGTTGAGTTCATCACTGATGACCGCATCCTCTTCTCCCAACAATGGTTCGAACAGAGCCCCGTTTGCATCAAAGCAAGAAGAGAAGAGAATGGTATCATCTGTGTGCAAGAAGGCACTGACGCGCCTCTCCAACTCCTTGTGAATCTGCTGGGTGCCACAAATAAAACGGACCGAGGAAAGTCCGTACCCCCATCTGTCCAGGGCATCCTTTGCGGCCTTGATAACCTCTGCATTGTCGGCCAATCCCAAATAATTGTTTGCACAAAAATTGAGCACCTCACCGTCGGCGACCGTGATTGAGCGTTGTTGCTTGCCTTGCAATACACGTTCCTTCTTCATCAATCCAGATTGTTCTTGTTCTGCAAAGAATGCCTTCAGATCCTTTTCCAATGCTTCTGTCATGGATTCCTCCTTCTAATGGTTTCAATCATATCAAGGGTCATCGTCTCCAGGTTGTAGGTAGGATTCCAATCCCACTCCACTCGTGCGGCATAGTCCTCCAGGCAGTTTGGCCAGGAATCTGCAATGGCTTGCTTCACGGGGTCCACCTCATAGGAAATGGTAAACCCTGGAATGATGGTACGTATATAGGCAGCTTGCTCTTCAGGGGAGAAACTCATACTGGCAATATTGAATGCATTACGATGCCTGAGACGGCCTGGATCCGCCTCCATTATCTGGATCGCCGCTTCCACGGCATCCGGCATGTAGATCATATCAAGGTAGGTATCGCCTCTGAGGAAGCAGGTATAATGCTCCCTCTTCACTGCTTCATAGTAGATTTCCACTGCATAGTCTGTCGTACCACCACCAGGAGGAGTCATATTGCTGATAATACCCGGGTATCGAACACCCCGGGTATCAACATCATAAGCATGGTGGTAATAGTCACACAGCAATTCACCGGCAACCTTGGTTACCCCGTAGATGGAAGTCGGACGCTGGATGGTATCCTGTGGGGTAAACTGTTTAGGTGTAGTAGGGCCAAAAGCACCAATCGAGGAAGGAGTGAATACTGCACAGCGATGCTCTTTCGCCACCTCCAAGGTTGCGATCAACCCATTCATATTGAGGTCCCATGCTACCAGGGGATTCTGTTCAGCCCTCGCAGAGAGGAGCGCCGCCAAATGATAAATGGTGTCAATCTTATGTTTCTTGACGATTTCATTGATGGTTTTCCCATCACGTGCATCTACCTTGTAAAAGGGGCCTCCATCAATGAGCTCCTTGTTCACATCATCGCGGATATCAGTCAATACCACGTGATCAGAACCATAGCGACGGCGGCATTCCATGGCTATCTCTGAACCAAGCTGTCCCAATGAACCTATGATTAGGATGTTTTTCATCAGACCCTCCAAGAGCACATTCCTTGACAATTCCCTTTTGGGGAGCATACAATATCTATGTTCATTATAATAAACAGTGTTCACTATGTCAAACTTATTACCACAAGGAGCGATGCAATGGAAACCCCTCCCATGATCGGCAAAAACATACAACGGATACGTACCAGCAGGAAACTCACACTCAATGTACTCTCTGAACGTTCAGGTGTGTCGAAGGCAATGCTCAGCCAGATTGAATCAGACAAGGTAAACCCAACGGTGGCAACGGTATGGAAAATTGCCAGGGGTTTGAACGTTGAGCTCAACGATCTGCTCGATTCGGACAATCAACCAAAAAGGATTTTTACCCTCAACCCGGCCGGTGAGGATTCTCCAAAACTCGAAACACATGAGAATGGTGTATCCATAAGGATTCTCAGCCCCTTGAGCATGGTGGAAGATCTTGAGATGTATCTCGTTACCCTTGAACCACACAGTATTCTCAGCAGTGAACCACACTATGCAGGAACGCAAGAGTATCTTACCGTTGTAAAAGGTGCGGTAAAGGTTCAGGCTGGGGACAACATTGCGGAGATACGAAAGGGCGACTTTCTCGTGTACCATTGCGATGTTGAGCACTCCATTTCCAATGAGAGCAACCAGGTAGCTGTAGTGCACATGGTGGTACGCTTTACGGAGGAGAAACGCTAGGATACTGCTTTTATTTGACGTGAAGGACTGCCTGCAGTATAAAGGAGCAAGGCAGGTATATCATGGCAAAAAGAAGCATCATGGTCTCCTATGGAATGGGAAAGTTCATTGCAGAGTTCCTTACCGGAGCATTCGGCAGCATTGTCTTCATGTTTTACGAGACAGAGGTTGGGTTGTCTGCCGGCTATGCAGCACTTGCAACCATCCTCTACTCTCTCTGGAATGCCATAAACGACCCAATCATCGGATACGTAACCAACAAAGGAGCTCCTTTTTCCGCGAAATTTGGAAGAAGATTCCCCTGGATTATCCTGGGACTTATACTTTGTAGTGTATTTTTCATTCTTATCTTCAGTGTACCAAGCTCTTGGGATGCAAGGGAGAACCCGCTTCCTGTTTTCCTTTGGATGGTCCTCACCATCTGTCTCTATGATGGGTTCTACTCCCTTTGGGAAGTAAACTACCAAAGCATCTACCCTGATAAATTTCGCACCCAGAGTGAAAGAACCAAGACAGCAGCAGTCGGCACCGGTATCGGGGTCCTGGGAATAGCCTCCGGCTTCATCATTCCTCCCTTATTTTTCTCCTATGGAGTAAGGTCGAGCTACCTCATATGCGCCTTGGTCATTGCAGGATTCAGCCTATTGGCAACCTTTGGGGTAAGCTTCGGGGTCTTTGAGACCAAGGACATGATCGCACGATTCACCCAGCAGAAAGTAAAGGAAGCATCCCCTCATTTCTTCGACCAGATGAAACGAGCACTGAAGAATCGTAACCTGCTTGCCTTTGTGCTGTTGCTCTTCTTCTACCAGAGCGGGTGTATGCTCATGACTGCCAGCGTCAACTATGTGGTCAAGTATGTACTTGCAGCCAAAAGCAGCCAAGCCACCCCAATTTTCGCAGGGATGCTGGTAGGGACGCTACTCTCCATTCTGATCTGGATGCAGGTCGCCAAGCGCCTGAAGAACAATCAGCTGATGCTCATCCTCTGCTCATTTGTTTTGGCTCTCTTTGCTCTCCCCCTCTCCTTTCTCACATCGGCCACATCATATGTTATTGCAATGGCGCTCTGGGGATTGGGTTTTGGAGGTTTCTGGACATTCATGAGTCCAGCCATGGCCGACGTTATTGATAGCCTAATTGTGGTACAAAAGCGTCGTGATGATGGCGTAGTCCTTGGTATCAGGGCATTTTTCATGCGATTTAGTTATGCAAGCCAAGCCTTGGTCTTTTTCATAGTACACAAAGCAACGGCATTCGACCCCCTTGCGATCACAGAACAAGCAATATGGGGCATACGACTCCACATGGGGGTAATCCCTGCCCTCTTCTTCCTTGCAGGTGGATTACTTTTCCTGCGTATGAATACACTTGGACCGACTGAGGTTGCAAGAAATCACCAGTTGCTCTCAGCGTTGGATATCTAGCAATGCTATGCAAAGACCCATCACTTTTGTATACTTGCCCTGTAGGAGAAAACGATGCTAGAAAAACTGCCCGATTACGAAAAGCAGCTTGCAGATATAGATGAGAAACTCAGCAATCCTGAAACCATGCAGGATATGAAACTCTTCAGGAGTCTTAATCAGGAGAGAGCCCACCTTGCTCCCATTATTGATGAGCTTAAGGAAATGGCGAGCTTGAAAGAGCAAATTGCAGATGCCAAGCAATTGCTCAAGGAAGAGAAAGATCCTGAGATGCTCGAACTCACCGAGCAAGAGCTTGACGAATTGACAGGGCAACTGGCAAAGAGCGAACAGAAGACAAAGATGCTCCTTATCCCACCTGACCCAATGGAAGGAAAAGACATCATCATGGAAATCCGTGCGGGAACCGGTGGCGAGGAAGCTGCACTCTTTGCAGCAAACCTTTTCCGCATGTACTCCCACTATGCTGATGCCAAGGGATGGAAGATGGAAATGCTCTCTTCCAATGAAACAGGCATTGGAGGATACAAGGAATTGGTGCTCTCCATCAGTGGAAAGGATGTCTATGGATCGCTCCGTTTTGAGAGCGGAGTACACCGGGTACAGCGGGTCCCTGAAACCGAGAGTGGTGGAAGAATCCACACCAGTGCAGTAACAGTGGCCGTACTACCCGAGGCAGAAGAAACCGATATTGAAATTCGTCAGGAAGAATTGAAGATTGATGTCATGCGCGCTGGAGGCCCAGGTGGACAGAGCGTCAACACTACAGACAGTGCCGTACGGCTTACCCACCTTCCCACAGGTCTGGTAGTAATCTGCCAGGATGAAAAAAGCCAGATCAAGAACAAGGCAAAAGCACTTCGTGTACTCCGCTCCCGTCTATTCGACCTGGAAGAGGAAAAGAAGAACCGGGAACGGGCAGAGGCCAGGAAGAGCCAGGTTGGCTCAGGGGACCGCAGTGAACGCATCCGTACCTACAACTATCCACAGAACAGGCTCACCGACCATCGGATCAACTTGACGTTGTATAAGCTCGAATTGATCATGGCGGGAGATCTTGACGAGGTGGTTGAGGCCCTGAAGATAGCCGCAGGTGAAGCGGCACTCAAGGAAGCGTAAGGAACGTGTTCGTGACCATTGCCGGTTGGAAGCATGAGACTGCCAGGTTGCTGCAAGCGGGGCAGGTAAGCGACAGTGCAAACCTGGATGCACGTCTTCTCCTTGAGAAGGCAACCGGTCTTGACCAGGTTCACCAGATCATGGAGAGTGAGCGAATCCTGACATCTGAGGAGCTTGAAATCCTTGAGGAACTCAGGGGCCAGAGACTTACTTACAAACCAATGGCGTATATATTGGGGCATAAGGAGTTCTACGGCAGGACTTTTCTGGTCGATGAACATACACTCATTCCCCGTCCGGACACTGAGACCCTTGTCAATGAAGTACTTCACTTCTCCGAGGGAAAGAGCAAGGAAACAATACTTCCCATCATTGATGTATGTACCGGCAGTGGTGCAATCGGCATCACCCTTTCCCTTGAACTGGATGTGGATGTGGAGCTGTCTGATATCTCAAAGGGAGCCTTGGCCATTGCCAGGAAAAATGCTCTTGCACTGACTGGACATGAGCTTTTACTTCATGAAGCGGATCTTCTCTCCACGGTTTCACAAAAATATGGTATGATCGTGAGCAATCCTCCCTACCTCACCGCCACTTGGTGTGATGAGGTCTCAGCGGAGGTAGCATGGGAACCAAGGGGTGCGCTTGATGGGCAAGGCCAGGACGGACTCTCCTTGATCAGAAGGTTGCTGGAACAGAGCACCCTGCATCTCAAGGAAGGAGGAGCTCTGTTTATCGAATGTGATTACAGGCAGACACATGAGGTTGCCAGCCTATTCAAGGAGCACCACTTCAATCATATTACCATTGCCAAGGATCTATCTGGTCATGAACGCGTAGTGTGGGGGGTACTTGCATGTACGAACAACTAATTGAACGCTTCATCCAAAAGGCGTATAAGTATCCCAAGGCCGATCAGGAGAAAATCCTGGCCGCGGCTACCTTTGCAGACAGCAAGCACGAAAACCAGAAACGAGCGAGTGGCGAACCATATCTCATCCACCCCCTTGCAGTAGGCGAGATTCTCATCCAGTTGAAGATGGATGCAGATACTATCTGCGCAGGGCTTCTCCATGACACGCTCGAAGATACCAATACCACCTACGAAGAGCTCTCTCAGACCTTTGGACAGGCTGTGGCTGATATGGTCGAGGGAGAGACCAAGATAGCCAACCTCAAGACGATGAACAAGAGCGTCCAGGAGGCTGAAACCATCCGCAAGATGTTCTTTGCCATGAGCAAGGACATCCGCGTCATCATCATCAAACTTGCAGACAAACTGCACAACATGCGTACCATCCAGCACCTGAACCCACAGCGGGCGAAGGAGATTGCAGGAGATACCCTCGATATTTTTGCTCCCCTTGCCGACCGTCTGGGTATCTCGTGGCTGAAGGATGAACTGGAAGATTTGAGTCTGAAGGTACTCAAACCTGATACCTTCAACTATATCCAGGATTACCTCTTAAGCAAGAAGAGCGAACAGAAGGCATACCTGAACCGGGTGGAAAAGTCAATCTACCGTGCCTGTGGGGATGCTGAGCTGAGTGACATCATTGTCACCAGCAGAGCCAAGCATACCTATTCGGTCTACATGAAAATGAAGAAGCGCAAAAAGGAGATTGATGAGATCTTCGATATCCTTGGGGTGCGCATCCTCTGCAATACGATGACCGAATGCTACACCATCCTGGGGGTGGTACACCGCCTATGGCCACCTATTGAAGGGCGGTTCAAGGACTACATTGCCATGCCTAAGGCAAACAACTACCAGAGCCTGCATACAACCGTCATGGCACTCGATGGCAAGTTGCTGGAAATACAGATCAGGACCAAGGAGATGCACTTTACCGCTGAGTACGGTGTTGCCGCCCACTGGAGCTACAAAGCAGACACAGGCAGCGACAGTGGTTCCTGGAACAAGATGGACAATGAACAGTTCTCCCGCATTATCAGCAAGCTCAAGATCTGGTCGAACGAGATCGAGAGCAGTGAGTCATACATGGAGGATATCAAGGGGGAATTGCTCAAGGATACCATCTATGTATTCACTCCACAGGGGCACATTGTAGAACTCCCCACCAACTCCACCGCCCTTGACTTTGCCTATCAGATCCACACCGAGGTAGGTAATCATACCACCGGAGCCAAGGCTGATGGATCCATTATCCCGCTCAATGCCCCACTGAAGAATACTCAGGTCATCGAGATACTGACCAGTCCCAATGCTCGGCCGCACCTGCAGTGGCTGCGCTATGCCCAGACAAGTAGTGCACGCAAGAAGATCAAGGCATGGCTGAACAAGTATGATGAGAACATTCTCATCGACAAGGATATCATTGCCAAGCGAAAAGCTCCCGATCATCAGCAGAAAGAGGAGCAACCGCAACCACCTCAGCCGCCGTTGGATGATGAACATATCGTCAGGGAAGTCTTTGATGCAAAACGGGTCAAGTTCCGCGTAGGCGAAGAGAAGAATTTGATGATCCATATCGCCCAGTGCTGCAATCCAGTACGGGGTGATGATATTGTTGGATATATCAGTAGAGGGCGGGGAATCATCGTTCACAAACGTAGCTGTCCAAACCTGAAGAACATGGCAGAAATTGATGACCGGGCCATCGAGGTGGAATGGGAAACAGAGTTCCCGAAACTTACTAAGCGATTCAGTGTAACCAGCAAGCGAACCTATGACCTTTTCGGAGAGATTGAGGGAGCGCTGCGTAAGTATAAGGGCCACCTCATCGAAGGCAGGTTGCACGACGATGAGGAAGGTAAACTCAGAGGCACATTCACCATGGAAGTGGAGAGGGAGGACGACTTCAAGAAGATCATCAAGAATCTGAAGACCATCCCCAGTGTCATCACCATCGCTGAGATTAAATAGGTTCTACTCTTCAAGTACCCTGAGGATCTCAGGAAGCAATTGTTTCTTTCTGGAGAGAACTCCAGGGAGGAAGAACTTCCCTTCCCCTGCCTTCTCGTAGGCAAGTTTCCGTTCAGTAATCGGCAAACTCGTCATAAGCAGTACACTGTTCTCTCTCACAACATCAGTGATAAGGAACATAGCCCAGTCCAAGCCTTGTGCCATTTTCAGGAGTTCCAGTTCCGAGAGATACGTATCCTTGTACTCATCCACGTCACTGAGCGTGGTGACTTCACACTGCCCAATCCCGAATGCCACGCCGAGTTCACGGTAGACCTTGAAATCGGCCTCGAGCATCTTGCGAGGATCCTCCTTTGCCAAGGAAGCACCACTGCTGAACATCGTCTCCCCAAACTTTCGCATATCCTCCACATCCCCAAGAATCAAGAGATCCTGTACTGCAGTATAATCCTCGAATGTGGTTGTGGGACTCTTGAGCATTATGGTGTCACTGACAATCCCTGAAAGCAGAACGCGAGCCATCTGCTGGGTAATCTCAATATTATGACGGAGAAACAATTTATAGATGATTGTGCAGGTAGAACCGAGGGGTTCACAGTAGATAAAGATCGGGTTGCGCGTCTTTGCAGCGCCCAGACGATGGTGATCGATGATCTCCAACACCTCAGCCTCATCAATACCGCTTACCCCTTGCTCGGTCTCATTGTGGTCAACCATGATCACTTTTGTCTTAGGCCTATCAAGGAAACAACGGCGGGTCACAAAACCCTTGTATTTACCACCCCCAAAGACGGGAAGCCCTCGGTATTCACTATCAGCAAGGATATCCCTTGCCACATCGAAGAGACAATCATCCTCAAGCTTGATGGGATCCTGCACCATGAGCTCCTTGACCGGAACACTGAGTCGTAGGAGGCGGAGTGTCTCTGCGGTATCAAGTGCGCTCAGATATACTGAACCCTGATAGGAATCCCAATCGACACTGCTGGTCACATGATCCTCAATTCCTGTGAGAACAATAGCCGGAATCTGGAGTTCGATAGCTTTTCTTATATGGTCTTCCCTGTCTCCTACCACCAGAATTGGAGGTCTTCCTTCCAAGGCCTCAAGATGCTTGCAGAAGACTATATAACGCATCGCCCCAACCATAATCGGAGCATCGAATGCTGTTTGCTTACCACGCTTCAGGAAGGATCCTTTGAGTACCTTTGGAAAGTTATCCACGACAAAGTGATAGATGGGTCGTTCTCCGCTGTTCTCTTTCAGGACGAAGCTGCTGACTTCATCGACACTCAACAGACCACGGTATTGCTCTCCTTCCATAACTGGGACAACTGAGGTCTTGTTTGAGGACCCATAGAAGGAAACCAGATTGTATACGGGATCTCCCACCTGTACAACCGAGTTGGTATTTCGGGTAACACTCAGCACCTTGGTTCTCACATCCTTAATGAAAGGAGGAGGGGTTACCCCCAATCGGTCAAACTGTGCTTTTGTTGTATCATTGAGATTCCCACATCTCACTGCGTTGTACGTATTGTTGGGGTCGACCTTATTCTTCAGAAATGCATAGCTATAGGCAGCACAGATGCTGTCCATATCCGGATTACGATGTCCACACACATATATTTCGGCCACGACTAGCTCCTCTGTTGTCCGTCATTCTATCCGAGTTGTGCTCCTCTGACAACTGATAACGGCTAGTCAGAGTAGTGCAAATAGGGTACCATCGAAGGAACCAAGGAGATGTAATATGCCTAGTGTAGTGCTTGCAAATGACCATGGTGCGGTAGAACTGGCCAAGAGATTTATTGGATATCTGGAAAAGATGGGATATACGGTAAACCATCTGGGTGTAACTTCCAACGATTCGGTAGATTACCCTGATATCGCGAAAGAAGCTTGCCTGGAATATAAGAAAGGCGGGTATGAATTCGGTATTGTCCTCTGTGGAACCGGTATTGGAATCTCCATCAGTGCAAATAAGGTTGAAGGTATCCGTTGTGCTCTCCCACAGAACTGCTATGCAGCAGCGATGGCGAGACGTCACAACAATGCGAACTTTATTGCATTTGGCGGAAGAATCGACTATCCGGAAGACCCCGTGGATATGCTTGATGCCTTCATGGAGGTCTCTTTTGAAGGTGAACGACACCAGAGACGAGTTGACAAGATGATGGCCCTGGAAGGGACCTGCTAGCGGTAGTCCTTATAGGTACCTACCACATAGAAATCATACTTGATCAAATCAAAGAGCAAACCAATCTGTCCATTTGATAGATTGTATGCCAGGGTAAGAGAGAGCAGACGCTCTCTCTTACCATTTACGGGGTTTCCTATCGTAACAGGTGTCAAGGAGAGCAAC
The DNA here is from genome assembly GCF_963676285.1 of uncultured Sphaerochaeta sp. Classification (NCBI taxonomy): domain Bacteria; kingdom Pseudomonadati; phylum Spirochaetota; class Spirochaetia; order Spirochaetales; family Sphaerochaetaceae; genus Sphaerochaeta; species uncultured Sphaerochaeta sp. The sequence continues at coordinate 2,639,567 of NZ_OY781063.1, read as the reverse complement.
ACATGGCTTATCCCCAAGGTTCCTTGCTCCCGGTAGGAACTTACCATAACCCCTGCTCCCACGAGCGTATTGATCCCGACCCCTGCCACTGCAGATGCGGTTGAACGTTGCCCCAGCAAAGTGCGTTGCACGAGCAGTGAAACCGATGAACTGCTGAATGGGTCGGGAATAATTCGAGTATCTACCTGAACATCGAATTCCCATACATCCGTTAAACCGGTAGAAAGTCCCCACGCAAGCTTCATCCGACTTGGATCCAGGTCTTTCTCATATAAGTGGGCATTGGTTCCCAAGGTGATTCCCAGGTCAAAATACCCAGCAAAGAGAGGAGAAACAACGAGCAAGACGATGATACTGGTCAATAACAATTTCTTATGCATGATACCCTACTTGATAAAATACGTGTAACGGACAAGGTTGATCCCCCAACTGTCCACAACTCCCTTATCCATATTGAAGGCGATAAAGGGGGAAAGCACTTCATACCAGAAGTCCTTTTGGCTCAACTTCAACAAACTCGCTTCCACAGTGAAGGTAGAGATCTCCCTTGTAGGATCAAACTGGTAGAAAACACCAAGTGCAGGAGTATAGGCGACCACATTGTGGGCAATAAAATTGAATGGATGATTCGTGGTCCTGACAAGATCTACATGCAAACCTACCTGCAGGTATGGAATGACCCACTCCTTATCCTGATCGGTTCCTAAGGCTACTTTACCCACCAAGGAAGGATTCCCGTACTCCAGCAACCAAGGTCGGTAAGCCAGTGAGATTTCCATCCCACTGGACAATCGCTCATGCCCATCTGAGATCTCTTCACCATAGTAGCCGAACCCGTACCCGATTGATCGAGCCATAACAGGAGTTGATAAAAGAAGTATCAGCAGTATGAGTAGCATTGTTGGCTTCTTCATCATCAACCTCCAAAGAATGCAGTTATAAAGCGGGGCCAGTTCCTGAGGGTATGCCAATCCTCGGCCATCTCTTCGGTAATGGGAACAGTTCCCTCATACAGTTCTTCAAAATGAAGTTTCAACTGTTGGGCCAATTCCGGGCTGTCAATCAGCAGGGAATTCTCATATGCAAGGTTCATTGATCTATAATTTATATTCGTTGATCCAATCAAGACGTAGCGCTCATCTACAATGAGCAACTTCTCATGCAGCAACCGTTGGGTTTCCACACTCTCTTCCTCGATACGAAGATCAATCCCCATATCAAGCAGATCCATTGTCATATACTCGATGCCCTTACGGTTGGTAACCCGCCGGTCAAAGGGTATAATCATCTGAATCTCAACCCCGCGTTCTTGTGCCATCCGGAAGGCCGTGATCATCTCTTCATCCATGAAGGGAAGGAACGGAAGTACTTGCACTGAGTGGTCAGCCTCGCTGAGCAGAGAGCCGATAAGCTTGCTGATCTGTGCACTCCCCGGTTCCTGGTTCACATACCAACCCTGGTAGGTCTCCTTTCCTTCAAGTAAGGTTTCATCAACGGAGAAATCCGCCCTATCTATCTCATCCCAGGTCTGCTCATTCCACCAGGGAACGAAATAGTCAAGAATAAGGCTGCTGAGTTCAGGAGAGGTGAATTCATACATGCTATCCCGTTGCAGTTGCTCATCTTCAGCGCCGATGGAGATATAGTTGAGGTTCATACCCCCAAGTGCAATATGCTTCCCGTCAACGATGAGGAATTTCCTATGGTCACGATAGAGGAGATTCAGGCCACTGACCAACCGTGCGCCACTGATGGAATTGAACTCCAGGAGGTGCACCCCGCTTTCACGGAGGAATTTGAGCGGTATCAAGTGAAAGCGTGTCTCTGTCATGTCAAAAGGACCAGTCCCGTCGACCACAAAGTATACGCGGACGCCACTCTCTGCTTTCCTGGCAAGTGCACTGTACAACTCTTCCAGCTCCTCGGAACTTGAGGCAAGAAAAGCACTGGTGATAAGATAATCCTCCGCACCCTCTACCAACTCAATAAGCCGGTCTCTCCATGCCCTGCCATCATAGTACACGTCAGGATAGGAAATCTGCACGGAAGGTATCTGAAACGAAGAGAGTTTTTCCTCGAACGCTACCGAATCAGAGAGCACCTCTTCAGATATCATATGCTGGGTGCTTGAGCAACCTGTTCCGAGAAGTATCAGACTGATGATTATACATACCAAACGAACCTGTCGCATCATGACCTCATCGTAGGAAATATGAAGGGATGTGGCAGCAAATCCTCGAATCGGTATGCTACATGACTACCTTTTCTGCCTTCAGCGTATGCTACATCCACCAAGTGAACATCGGTATCCTTTTTGCTGAACTCTGCAAGCACCTGGAGGCATTGGGCACATGGGGGGGCTGGAGGAGCATCCTCACTCACCACCACCAAAAGAGAGATCCCGATGGTTCCTTCATTTGTTATGGCATTGAGGATTGCATTACGTTCCGCACAGATGGTTGCTCCATAACTGGAATTTTCCACGTTGCACCCACTATATACCCGACCGGTGGCACTACTGACCACTGCCGCTCCGACCTTATATTTTGAATAAGGGGTGTAAGCATTCTTCCTGGCTTCATATGCTTGCTCAATTGCCAAATCCAAGAGTGCTTTTCCTCTCCTCAAGGGAGAAGATGCTTCCAGGATCTTGTTTGCCCCATACACCACACGGTCGTCCTTTCCCTTGCTGGAAGAGAGAATGGTTTGTAGTTCTTCACTACTATTGAAGTCCTCAAATGCATCCAAGCTTGAAAGTACATAATCTGCCCCAGCATCAACAAGTTCGGGGACGGAGAACGTGGTAGCAACTGCACAGACAGAACATCCGGCCTGCTTACCTGCAACAACACCATTCAAGGCATCCTCAATCACCAAGCATTCCTGCGGAGGGAGTCCCATGGAAAGAGACGCCAACTGATAAATATCAGGATTTGGTTTGTTTCTCTTGATGCTTTCACCGGTTACCATGCAATCAAAATCTGATTCTGTAAGCCCGATTGCACGAAGATTGATCTCTGCCTTTGTCCGTGCAGCGCTCGTGGCAAGGGCCAACTTCAGCCCTGCCTTGCGGGCATTGGAAATGAAACGATGAACCCCCTCAAGCGGTCCACGGTCTATAGCATATGTTGCATAAAGAGAAAACAAGGTCTCTCTGGCTTCCTCAAAGTCTATCGAAACACCATATTTCTCAGCTACACCACAGAGAAAACGCTTATCTCCTGCACCAATGAATGGAGTGAAGTCCTCAGGCTGGACGGTTACTCCTATGCGTTCAAAATAGGTCATTGCAGCGTGGAGGATGACAGGTTCGGAATCGATGAGAACCCCATCCATGTCAAACAGTATGCCTTCAATCATGGAAACTCCTTGCTGATAGTCTAGTGAAAATAGCCATTTGTGACAATAAGTGTACTTGCGAAAGACGGCATCCCTTCCAGGATGCCGTCACTAAAACCAATCGCTCAAACTCAGTGCATGATCGTCTTACCTCGGCCAACATCGTCCTGGAGTACAAACTCACCATGACCTGCACGTCCAAGATAGATATTGTCTCCCATGATCAAACGCCCACGTAGATACGTCATGATTGGCTTCCCAATTACCTGCACTCCCTCATACGGGGTATAGCCACTGGCAGAATGGGTATTCTCCTTGCTGATCGTCCACGCCATATCAGGGTCGAAGATGACAAGGTCTGCATCACTTCCTACACGGATGGAACCTTTCTGGGGATAGATGCCAAACGCCTTCGCAGGGGCCGTGCTGAGCAGGTTCACCACCTGTTGAAGGCCAATCCTCCCACTGTTTGCTGCAAAGGAGTACACAAGGCTTAAAAGTTCTTCAGTACCGGGGATGCCTGGAAGAATGGTTCTCACATCATCGCTGGAGAGTTTCTGTTCACGGGTAAAGGAACAGTGATCAGTTGCAATGATCTGCACTTCCCCATTAAGCACTGCTTCCTGTAAAGCCTCGTTATCTTCCTTGCTCCTCAAGGGAGGTGTCATTACATACAGTGGACCATCCTCCCCTTCAAGCTTTTGCTTATCCAGGAACAGGTAGTGGGGTGTTGTCTCAAGAATTACCCTGAGGCCCTTTGCCCGTAGCTCCCTCACCTTCTGCAGTCCAGCCTTGCTCGAAAGATGGACTACGTATAGTGGCATATCGAGCTCCAAGGCTATCTTACCTACTGTCTCAATACCTCTCGCCTCTGCTTCACTTGGGCGGAGCACTGCGTGCGAAGGAGGTGTATAAGGACCGGTATAGCTGCTATTGACCTTCTGGATGGTTGCATCATCCTCACAGTGGACACTGACCAGGAGGTCATGCTTCTTGCATAAAGCGAAGATCTTGCGCAGCTCTTCTTGATTGTCGACCAGATAACCTACGTCCTTGTAGGTGGTGAACATCTTGATAACCTTCACCCCGGCTTTCTTGAGCTCCACCAGCTCCTCTTCCAAGCTCTCTCTGTACGCGTACAGGCCTTGATGCAAAGAGAAATCTACTGCCATCTCCTTACCCATGGCTGTACTTCTCGCTTTGGTACAGGCGGCAAGATTTCCCTTCTTGTCATCATCGGCAAAATCAATCACCGTGGTGACCCCGCCAAAGGCTGCGCAACGGCTGCCTTCCTCAAAGGAGTCAGCAGTCACCGTTCCCCTGCTTACCAAGTGATAGTGTGTATGGGCATCAATGATACCCGGCAATATACACATATCCTCAGCCTGCACAATCTCTGTTCCCTCAGGCAAGGTGTCTGGATCGATTTTTGCTGCGATATGCACAATCTTCGAATCCTCGATCAAGATGTCAGCATGCCTGGTCCATTCCGTATCAACGAGCAATCCGTCTTGTATTAATATTCTATTCATACCTTAAGGATACCTCAGGATTGGAAAGACTGCAAAGCAAAAAGCATGAGTCATGCTCAGTAACGGAGATTTGGTTCCTTGATCGCCTTCACCTCATCCAATCGGCCTACAGGGGTGGAATAGGGAGCACCTTTCACATACTCAGGATCCTCCTTTGCCTGTGCAAGGATGGAACGGAAGACAAGGATGAAAGCTTCCAGCGTCTCAAGGCTCTCGCTCTCGGTAGGTTCAATCATGAGCGCTTCACTCACCAAGGAAGGAAAGTACATGGTCGGCGGATGGTATCCCTTGTCGATGAGAGCCTTGGCAACATCCTGGGCCCTGATCCCGTACTTCTGCCTGTACTCCTCGAGACTGATAACGAACTCATGCATGCATTGGGTGCCATAGGGTATCTCACACACATCGGCCAACCGCTTTGCCACATAGTTTGCATTCAGCACGGCATGGGCACTTGCTGAGCGCAAGCCCTCACTTCCCATTCTCAGGATATAGACATATGCCCTGAGCAGTACCAGAAAGTTCCCCCAGAACATACTGACTTTCCCAATGGAGTCTTCACTCTCCCAATCAAGGACATACCCACTGTCGGTTAGCTGGATATCTGGCTTTGGAAGGAATGGCCTGAGCGCATCATTCACCATCACCGGCCCACTACCTGGACCTCCTCCCCCGTGAGGGGTGGCGAAGGTCTTATGCAGATTAAGATGCACTACATCAAATCCCATCTCACCCGGGGTAGCCATACCCAATATGGCATTCATATTGGCCCCGTCGTAGTACATCATTGCCCCATGAGCATGAACCCTCTTGCTGATGACGAGAATATCCTGCTCAAAAATACCCAGGGTATTGGGGTTGGTCATCATCACGGCAGCAACAGAATCATCAAGCTTTGCCTCAAGATCATCCAGATCCACTTGGCCTTTCTCATTGGCTTCAATGGATAGCACTTCAAATCCATTCACCATTGCACTGGCAGGATTGGTGCCATGGGCGCTTGAAGGGATGAGTATCTTGGTACGGCCGGTCTCACCGCGCTTCTCAAAGTAGGCCTTGACCATTTTCAAGCCAGTATATTCACCATGAGCCCCAGCCAAGGGTTGCAGCGTCCCCCATTTCATCCCGGTAATGGAGGAAAGGTCCTCCAGAAGGTTGAACATGATCGAAAGGCTGCCTTGCGTTGTCGAGACATCCTGCAGGGGATGGATTTTGGTAAATGCATCCATTTTTGCAATATGCTCGCTGAGCTTGGGATTATATTTCATCGTACAGGAACCAAGTGGATACATTCCGTTGTCCACCCCATGTGCCATGGTGGAGAGCCGGGTAAAATGCCTCACCACATCCAGTTCAGATACTTCAGGCAGACGGGCAGGTTGTTCTCGCTGGATTGATTCAGGAAGAGGAGGTAGCGCCTGGGAAAAACCCTTGGGCAGATCCAGTGGAGGATAACAGTATGCTTTTCTTCCTTGTCTTGATTGATCAATCAGTAGCGGCTCTCTCATTTCATCACCCTCCTTGCTGCGGCCAGATAGAGCTCCAACTCCTCACGACTACGCTTTTCTGTTACTGCTACAAGGAGAACCAACTCATCCTTGACCTGTCGGGTCAACGTTGAGAGTCTCACCCCTGCGAAAATTCCTTCATTGCGAAGCTCCTGCATGAACTTTCTTAGGCGCTTGGGATCAGAAAAGACCAAGGGGAATTCACACCAGAAGGGCTTGTCCCAAACCACGGCCATCCCTGGAAGCTGGGCCAGATGGTATGCCAGGTAATGTGCCTTTGCATAGCTCTGGTTTGCAGCTTCGACCATACCGTCCCATCCAAGACTGGAAAGATGGATGGTTGTCATGAACGCTGCAAGTGCATGATTGGAGCATATATTGCTTGTCGCCCGTTCCCGCTTGATATGTTGCTCTCTTGCCTGGAACGTCAGGGTGAATCCTTTCCTTCCTTTTGCATCTTCACTCATACCAACCAAGCGACCGGGAAGTTTTCTCAATAACGCTTCCTTTACTGCCATATACCCACAACTTGGGCCACCATAGGCAAGGGGAAGCCCCAAGGACTGCGTGTCACCGATGGCAATATCAGCACCCCAGCCACCAGGAGACTTCTGCATGGCAAGAGACAGCGGATCGTTGGAGATAGCCAGAAGAGCTTTTTGCTCATGAAGTATTTCTGCAACACCCTCATACGATTCCAATAGGCCATACCGGTTTGGACTCTGGACAATCAAACCAGCACAGTCAGCATCCAAGAGAGAAGGAAGCATAGAGAGATCAACCACCCCATCCTTCTCAGCAACCATCCTCAGCGTTCTTCCCGTTCCCTTTGCCCAGGTCTGCAAAACCTGCAAGGTAAATGGATGGATGGTAGAGGAGACCAACACCATCGATGCGTGCCGCTTTGCACTCACCATCAATGAAGCCGCCTCAGTGGCGGCATTTGCTCCATCATAGAGTGAGGCATTTGCCACATCCATTGAAGTAATCTCACAAACCATGCTCTGGAACTCATAGATTGCCTGGAGCAAGCCCTGACTCATCTCTGCCTGGTATGGCGTGTATGCGGTCACGAATGAGGGCAAACTGGAAAGCGCCTCAACCGTGGAGGGAACAATATGGTCATAACAACCACACCCCAAGAACGGTATGCCACGTACATTGCGCTGCGCAATGGAATCAATCATTCGCTGCACCTCGTCCTCAGTCCTTCCCTGGCTGATCGGGACTGAATCAGAGAGTAGGATATCCTCTGACAAACCAGAAAAAAGCTCCTCCATTGAAGAAAGGCCGATAGCTTCAAGCATGATCTTTCGGTCTTCATCAGTATGGGGTATATAGGGATAAATCATCTATGCCTCCAGCACATGGGCAAATAAAGGCCGCCAGAATCTGGCGGCTCATTATTGTGTTCTCTCTATAGAGTCTCTAGATATGCTTGGTATGCCTCTGCATCCAACAATTCACCATAATCATCTTCTGAGAATGAGGTAAGAATATAGAGATGATGAGCATAACAATCCTCATTGATCAATTCAGGAGAACCATCAAGGTCCTCATTCGCCTCTTTCACCACACCATCAATTGGGTTGATGATAGCCGAAGCTGCCTTTACACTCTCGACGGTGGAAATCTCTTCTCCCTTGCGATATCGCTCACCATGGGGAGGAAGCTCAACAAAGACAATCTCACCCAGTTCATGTTGTGCATGGTCTGTAATACCTACATAAGCCAAGTCACCCTCGATACGAACCCATTCATGATCCTTGCTGTAGCGCAGATTCTCTACAATCTTACTCATTGCTTGCCTCCACCATCGTCAATGCTACCATCACCGCTCGTTATTGTCGAGTGGAAAATATTTCTCCAAAAAGGGAAGATCCAACTCAGGATAGAGCTTGAACTTCTCCAGCAAGGCCAGAACACGACCCTGGGCTTCTCTCATCGCCCCTTCCTCGGTCACTGCTTTTGCCTTGCTTGGCTGACCGGCATTTGCACCCTTGGTAAGGATCAGCGGTTTGGTGTGGTTAAGCACCAATGCAATGATGGAAGCAATCTCTTTCATTTCTGGCTCGCCCATCTTGAGAGTCGTTACAGCGGGGGTTCCAATACGCAACCCACTCGTGTACCAAGGACCGTTGGGGTCGAAGGGAAGAGCATTCCTGTTCAAGGTAACGCCACACTCCCTGAGGGCTGTCTCAGCTTGCCTTCCATTAAGGTCAAAGGGCCTGACATCAAGGAGCATCAGGTGGTTGTCCGTACCCCCTGTTGCAACAGGAATACCTTCATCAAGACATGCTTTTGCCAAGACCTCGGAGTTCTTCACGATACTCTGTGCATAGGTCTGGAAGGAAGGATCGAGTGCTTCCTTGAATGCGATGGCTTTTGCGGCCATGACATGAGGAAGGGGTCCACCGAGCACCAAAGGGCAACCCTTGTCGACACTCTCAGAGAACTCCTTCTTGCAAAGCACCATTCCACCTCGTGGTCCACGTAGCGTCTTATGGGTCGTGGTGGTTACCACATCTGCCCAAAGTACCGGGTCATAGTTACCGGTGAAGACTTTTCCTGCAACCAAGCCGGCAAAGTGAGCCATATCCACCATGAATACGGCACCAACGCCATGGGCTATTTCACTCATCCGCTTAAAGTCGATCTTTCTGGGGTAGGCACTATATCCTGCCAGCAGAATCAACGGCTTAATCTCCTGTGCCATCTTCTCGATTGCATCATAGTCAAGCAGCCCACTCTTCTCATCAACTGTATAGGTATAGGCATCAAACATCTGAGCTGAAATATTCTGGCGGTACCCATGGGTGAGGTGTCCTCCAGAGTAATAATCAAGACCCAACAGTCGTTGGTTACCCAGTTTCTCACGAACTTCATCCCATTGCTCTCGACTAAGATTGCTGGGATTGGGAATGCCAAGCTCCTCCAAAGCAGGAACCTGGATACGGGTATTGAGAATTGCCCAATATGCAACCAAGTTTGCATCGGCTCCACTATGAGGTTGAACATAGGCATGCTCTGCCCCAAAAAGCTTACAAGCATACTCGCTTGCTGCTGCTTCTATGGCGTCCACGTTGTCACAACCAGCATAGAAGCGGTGGTAGGCAAACCCCTCACTGTACTTGTCGGTGAGCAAATTGCCCATTGCAAGCTGGGAAGCGATTGAAGAGAAATTCTCACTTGCAATCAGCTTCAAGTGGGTCCGCTGATCTTTCAGCTCATTGACGATGCGACCTGCAATACCCTGGTCGACCTGTGCAATCTGGTCAAGGGCTGCAGTATAGGCCACCATAGGGCCATTCATCTCTTTGGCTTCTGCCAAATACGCTTGCAATGCTGTTCCACTGGACATGTGTTATACCTCTTTGCGTGCTATGTTACTTCGTATCTTGCCCTTGTGGGGCGACTCTGTCAACGTGCTAGGCAATTTTGGGTTGCATTTTCCCTTAGCATACTTCAGAATGTGACGGTTGTCTTCTGTAATGAACAACTCGATACATTAGAAAAAGAGAGAAATTATATGAGTGTAGGCGCTACAAAAACACGTGAAGCATTGGCTAGCAGACTGGGCTTCATTCTTCTATCAGCAGGATGTGCCATTGGACTTGGGAATGTATGGCGTTTCCCCTATATAGCAGGTCGGTATGGCGGAGCAGCATTTGTGCTGATCTACGTCTTGTTCCTGTTCATTCTGGGCCTGCCTGTCATGGTTATGGAGCTTTCAATCGGAAGAGCGAGTCAAACCAATATTGGACGCACCTTCGAAACATTGACCCCCAAGAAAAAACCTTGGCATGTATATGGCAAGCTTGCCATCATCGGAAACTATGTGCTTATGATGTTCTATACCACCATAACCGGTTGGCTCCTCTCCTATTTTGTACATACCATCAAAGGCGACTTCACTGGATTGAATGCAGACCAAGTGGGTGGGTTCTTCTCCAGCATGCTGGGAAAACCAGGGAGCATGATATTCTGGATGATCCTTGCAGTTATCCTGGGTCTCCTTCCTGTAGCCAAGGGACTACAGAGCGGGGTCGAAAAAATCACCAAGAAGATGATGATCGGCCTACTCCTGCTGATGTTGGTACTCGCATTCAACAGCATGCTCCTTGACGGGGCTGGAGAAGGGTTGAAGTTCTACTTGGTACCAGACTTTTCCAAGATGGTGGAAAGCGGCCTCTCAGAAACAATATATGCAGCAATGGGACAGGCCTTCTTCACCTTAAGCCTCGGTATTGGTTCCATCTCAATTTTTGGCTCCTATATCGGGAAGGAACACCGTCTTACCGGCGAAGCTGTACGCATCATTGGCCTGGATACCTTTGTAGCGCTCGCCAGCGGACTCATTATATTCCCAGCTGCATTTGCTTTCGGTGTTCAACCTGATGCAGGTCCATCCCTGATCTTCATCACACTCCCCAATATCTTCAACCAGATGGCCGGTGGAAGACTTTGGGGTTCCCTGTTTTTCCTCTTCATGAGCTTTGCAGCATTGAGTACTCTTATTGCGGTATTTGAGAATATCATCAGTTTCTGGATCGATGCCAAGGGTGTCGACCGAAAGAAAGCAACCCTGTTCAATGGCATTGCCATTGCACTGCTCTCCCTCCCTTGCATCCTCGGTTTCAATGTACTCTCTGGTTTCCAGCCTCTTGGACCAGGAACTGGAGTGTTGGACCTTGAGGACTTTATTGTCAGTTCTACCCTGCTTCCCCTTGGATCTCTCTTCTTCACCATCTACTGTACCTGGAAGTACGGTTGGGGTTGGAATAAATTTATAGCCGAGGCAGACAGTGGGTCCAATGGGCTGCAATTCCCCAGGATCCTTCGTCCATACTTCCAGTATGTATTACCGGCAATCATTTTAGGAATTTTCCTGAAAGGATATTGGGATATTTTTATTGCATAGAGGCACTGTTGACACATTTTAACCTAGTGCATATAATTTTCTTGCTTTTAAGCAAATATTTGGAGGTTTTGTGGCCAAAGAAGAAGCAATCGAAGTGGAAGGCATCGTACGCGAAGCTCTTCCCAACACCATGTTCCGTGTGGAACTACAGAATGAACATGTCATTCTTGCCCATCTATCGGGTAAGATGCGCAAACACTACATCAGAATCGTACCTGGTGATACTGTGCGTGTAGCACTTTCTCCCTATGATTTGACCAAAGGTCGTATCATTTACCGCGAGCGCTAACACCACTTCATGAGAGAAAGCCGGATTCCCTTGAGAACCCGGCTTTTTCGTGTGTCCAAGTGCATGGAATCATCGTTTCATGATGATCCAAATAACACCACTTCCCCCATATTGGGCTTTCGGGGTGTATGCTTCACGCACTACCTTGCTAATCCGAATCTGGGAAAGTGCAGCTTCTTTCAACAGGGAATATCCCTTGTCATTATGCAATCCTTTTCCCGTGATGATTGCCACCTTGAGAAGTCGCTGCTCCTTCGCTGAGCGTAGGAAATCTGCAGTTGCCTGTTCAGCTTCCAACACCTTCATTCCATGGAGGTCCAACGTTGACTGAGGCTCCATGGCTCGAAGGGCAGAAAGGGTATGGTGGTCTGCCTTTGCTTCACGCTTTTCCTTCTGTGCCCTCTTGATGGCTGCCTCCTCATCACTCAATGTTGTCCATTGTTTGTAGGTATCTGCAAAGGACCAGCTCACTGAGCTATCACGTTCCTGGTCAAGCTCTTCCTTCTCATCAAGAGCTTCCTGTATGTCATGGGTAGGTTGCAAAGGTAGGTCTTCACGTTCACTCCTTCTCTGATCAGAGACAAGCTTCCCTCGTTTCTTCTTGGGCTTTTCACTCCCCTCAAATTCCTCAAGGAGTGATGCAAAATCTTTTTTGGGCACATAGGCTTCGCTCTTCTTGATGGAAACCGGTTCTTCCTTCTTGTTTTTGGCAGCTTGCTTTTCCCCTTCCCATTCAGCAAGAATCTCACCAAAGGACTTCTCCACTGCTACCTTGCTGTGGCTCTTCATCCGCTTGGTCACTCCGCCCAGCTCACCTGTCTGTTCCCAAGTGGCAAGGATATCACCGAAGTTTGCCTTTGGATCATAACCAAGCACCAAGGGCTCTTTGCGTTGACTGGTGGGTTGTTTCTTTGGCGCAGGTTGCTTCTGTTTCACAGGCTGTTTCTTTACTTCCTTGATATGTTCAAACGGCTTGTAGGCATCAGAATCAACTACAAGACGGCTGTTTCCAGCCGTCTCGCTTGTATTAGAAGTTTTCTTTTTTCTCTTCTTGGGCACTCAGACCTCCCTCACATCCAGCAACTGTGATACATAGGGCTTTACGAGCTCCACCACCTTGCTTATGGATGCTCCTTGCACCTTGATGGTACAAATGGCATTGGTGGGATCGGTTCCCATGAAGGTACCAAAGGTAATGATGTCAATTCCTGCCTCACTCAGCACCTGACTGATCTTTGCAATGGTTCCAGGCTTGTCTTCAACCACAAAGGTAAGGCGTACCCCGAAGTGGCGTGCACCAAAGAGCTCAAGCAGAATCTTGAACATATCACTCTTTGTCACAATTCCGATCAACTGCTCTCCTTCAAGTACAGGAAGGCTGCTCAAGTCCTGGTCGACCATCATTCGTGCGGCTTCCTCAACTGTGGTATCCTTGGTGATCGAAACCACGTTCTTGCTCATGAGCTTCTTGACCGTAAGCTTGCTCAACAGGTATGCCATCTCATGGATGGAGAGACTTGTCGCAGGAGAAGGCGTGGCATACAAGATATCTTTTTCAGTTATGATACCAACCAGCCGCTTCTCCTTATCGAGCACAGGAAGTCGGTGAACTTTCTCCTGTTTCATCAAGGTAGATGCCTCCGCGATGGACATATCGGGAGTAGCTGTAACAGGATTGCGCGTCATTCTTCGTTCGATAATCATATGGATCTCCTACCATCTAAGCACACTATAATTCATGCCATCGTGAATTTCCAGTAATTATTCGCCCAGATAGGCTGCCCGTACCTTCTCATTCTCCAAAAGTGCAGAGGAGGCATCACTCAGTACAATCCTACCATTCTCCATGACATACCCTTCAGAGGAAGCCTTCAATGCCATGCGGGCGTTCTGTTCCACCAGAAAGACCGTAACCTTGTCCTGTTGGTTGATCAAGGCGATCTTCTCGAAGATGTCTGCAATTACCAATGGGGCGAGACCGAGTCCAGGTTCGTCCAGAAGGATCAGGCGCGGCCCGCTCATCAGAGCCCTGGCAATGGCCATCATCTGCTGTTCTCCTCCACTCAGGGATCGGGTCTTCTGTCTTCTTCTTGCTCCAAGAATGGGAAAGAAGTCATACATGGACTCCTTGCGTTCGGCGATCAGGGCATCATCCCGTACCAGAAAGGCCCCCATATCGAGGTTCTCTTCCACGGTCATATCGGCAAATACACGTCTGCCTTCAGGAACCAAGCTGATTCCCTTGGCTGCAATCAAGTCTGTGGTGAGTATCTTCGAGCGCTTGCCTTGTTTTGCTCCAGCATTCTTAGCCCTACAGATCTCCTCGCCGTCAAAGGTGATGGAGCCGGAATCCAAAGGCTCCTGCCCTACAATGGACTTAAGCAAGGTACTCTTACCACTTCCATTCGCTCCGATGAGGCAGACGATATCACCCTCATTGACATGCATACTGACCTGTTTCAGTGCCTTGATGTTCCCGTAGGAAACAGAAATGTCATCTATCGTAAGTAGCTCTTTCATTCTTCATCCTTACCGAGATAGGCCTCGATGACACTCGGGTTTTTCTTGATCTCATGGGGAGTCCCCTGGGCAAGTTTCTGCCCATAGTTGAGGACAGTGATGGTATCGCAGATATTCATCACCAGTTTCATGTCATGCTCAATCAGAACAACCGTAATTCCCAAGTCCCTGATCTTTCTGATGGTGGACATCAGATGGTCGGTTTCCTGGGGGTTCATGCCTGCTGCCGGCTCATCCAAGAACAGTAGCTTTGGGTCGGTAGCAAGCGCACGAGCAATCTCAAGCTCGCGTTGCTTTCCATAGGGAAGATTCTTGGCAAGCTCATTCTTGGAAGCGCCCATATCGAAAAAATCGAGCCAGTCCAATGCTTTCTCATAGATCTCTTCTTCCTCATCTCGCAACTTCACATAGCTCTTTACTGCGTTGAGAAAACGTCCCTTGGTCTCACTTTTCCCGGTTTTAAAGTGTCTACCGATCATGACATTCTCAACAACGGTAAGTTCCTTGAAGAGGCGGATATTCTGGAAGGTACGTGCAATACCCATCCTGCAGATCTTATGAGCCGGATACCCGGTAATCTCCTTATTATTGAACCAAACCTTTCCTGAGGAAGGAATATCAAGACCGGTCATATTGTTGAACAGGGTGGTTTTTCCAGCTCCATTGGGTCCGATGAGACCGGTGATCAAACCACTTTCCACCTCAAAATCAACTTTATTGACGGCAACAACGCCTCCGTAAGCTCTGGTAAGAGCCTCTGTTTCCAACAGAATCATTGTTCACCTCCTGTGGTGGATGCAGCACGTTTGCGATACTGGGTTGACTCTCTTCCAAGAATCCCCTGTGGTCTCCAGATCATCATGACAACCAAGATCAAACCAAACAGGATCTGCTTGAACTGGGGAGGGATGACACTCGACAGTCCGGTGAGCTGAGGAAAATAGCTAATGAACTGGATGATGAAAGCACCCAGGATTGAAGCCTTGAAGTTGCCCATACCACCAAGAACCACCATACAAAGCACCATGACCGAGACCATGAAGGTATAGGTTCCAGGGGTGACAGAGAGAGTAAACGCTGCCTGCAAGGAACCAGCAATACCAGCTACTGAAGCACCAAGGATAAATGCATAGACCTTGTACTTCGTAATGTTGATACCCATGGATTGGGCGGCAATCTCATCCTCCCTGACTGCAGCCAGAGCACGGCCCATTCTTGAGCGAGCCAAACGCTGGAAGAGAATGTAGGCAATAATTACGAATACAATTACCATCACCAGGAAGGCATACTTTTTGTACGGATTAATGGTGAATCCCAAGATGGCAGGCATGGGGATTCTCTGGATACCCATCGGACCGTTTGTCAGTGAATCCCAGTTGTTCAATACGTTGCGTACAATTTCACCAAATCCCAGGGTGGCGATAGCCAGATAGTCACCCTTGAGCCTGAGAGTCGGTAGTCCGATCAACAGACCAAAGAGTGCACTTACCACGAATGCTACAGGAAGCGTGGCCCAGAAAGACCAGCCTAATTGTGTGGTAAGAATTGCCGTTGCATAGGAACCTATCGCAAAGAACCCTGCCTGGGTTAGACTGAGCATACCACCGTAGCCGGTGATGACATTCTGTCCGATTGCCATAAGGGCATAGATGCCTGAGTAAATCAATATCAGTAGAAAAAAGTTAAGCATATTACACCTTCTCCTTTTCGACCTTGCCGAACAGCCCTTCCGGCTTGATCAAGAGAATGAGAATCAATACACCGAAGGCAATGGTATCCTTCAGACCGGTAGGAATACCAAAGATGGCAACACCAAAGGTTTCCAATACACCGAGCAAGATTCCTCCGAACATCGCTCCGCTGATATTCCCGATTCCGCCAACAACAGCAGCCACAAAGGCTTTAAGGCCTGTCATGGTTCCCATCGTAGCGTAGACCTTGAAGTCCAGAGCTATCAGGATACCACCGACTGCGGCCAATGCGCTCCCGATGGCAAACGTCATGCTGATGACCTTGTTAACATTGATCCCCATCAACATAGCTGTTCCTTGATCCAAGCTGGTTGCGCGCATGGCCTTCCCCATCCTGGTCTTATCAACGAAGAGCTTCAGAATGATCATCATAATCAAGGAGACACTCAAGATGAGAATCTGGTGAGGCGTGATAACGACCTCCCCAATATGAACCGGTGTATTGTCAAAAGGATAGTTGAATTTCCTGGAGTGTGTGCCAAAGGCCCATGCAGCACTATTGGAGAGTATGAATGAAACACCAATAGCACTGAGAAGCGGGGCAAGTCTGGTTGCTCCCCGTAGCGGTTTATACGCAATACGCTCAATGGACATACCAAGTACGGCGCTGAACCCCATACTGATAAGCATAGCTAGGAAGAAGGCTATCAGTGTCCATGTTCCAAGCGGGGCATCCCCTCTCAGTCCATCAAACACAAACAGACCAATATAAGCCCCAGCCATCAATATGTCACCATGGGCGAAGTTGATAAATTTCAGAATGCCGTACACCATGGTGTACCCCAAGGCTATCAGGGCGTAGATGCCCCCCAAGGTCAGGCCATTCATCAAATGTTGAAAGAATTCGGCAATTCCCACGATGCTCTCTCCTTCATACGAAAACTAGTAGGTACGATAACATGAAAAGACCGGTGTAAACAACACCGGTCCTCCCATTTCCCGAGTAGACCGGGAAGCAACAGAGACCTTAGTCCACCTGGGTAAGGACTCCATCAACGACGGTATAGGAACCGAGGTATTCAGGAGTAGTCCCGTTGACCTTGTAGAGTCCCTGGTATGCAACCAAGTCACCATTCTCTGCAAAGTTGATGGTACCGGAGACACCAGCATAGTCCTTGGTAGCTGCAACCGCATCACGGATGGCAGCACGGTCAAACTTACCGGTTTCCTTGTACACTTTGTCCATTGCCTTGAGCAGGATATTTGCACCATCGTAGGCGTTGGTTGCAAAACTGTCAGGACCGACACCAAACTTGGCTTCGTACTGTGCAACGAAATCACTGTATGCAGGACTTTCCTTGACCTTTGCAGGACCAACATAGATTACGCCATCGGTGAACTCACCAGCAAGGTCGTAGATCTCAGGGTTGGAGAATCCATCACAGGAGAGGAAAGGAGTACCCATTCCCAACTGGCTTGCCTGCTCGAGAATCTGAGCCATCTCAGCGGTATAGTTGGGGATATAGATTGCTTCAGGATTGGCACTGCGAATCTTGGTAAGCTGGGTCTTGAAGTCCTTGTCGCCAACCTGGAAGGATTCAGCGATGGTTACCTTTCCACCAGCTGCCTCGAATGCAGCAGTCATACCTTCGTACAAACCCTGGCTGTAGTCATTCTTCGCATACAGGACAGCAATATTGCGGTAGCCAAGCTCACCATAGAAATAGTTACCGGCAACCTCACCCTGCAAACCGTCAGATACAACGGTGCGGAATACATAGTCACCAATGCTGGTGATGTCAGCGTGTGTTGCAGAGGGGCTGATCATAACGATGCCTTCACTCTGTACACGTTCACCAACTGCAAAACTTACACCGGTGAATACAGGACCAACAAGGCCGGCGATATTATCAACAGAGGAGAGTTTCTCAATTGCGGAAAGGCCCTTCTCAACGTTGCCCTCGGAATCTTCAGTAACGAGCACCACAGGTACCTTGCCACCAAATCCACCCTTTGCATTGAACTGTTCAACTGCAAGCATGGTAGAGTTGTTGCTAAGCACGCCATAGTTGGCATAGTCACCACTCATTGGCCCCATGAAACCGATTTTTGGGCTGGATACTTCTCCGCCACCCTGTGCAAACAAGGGGGAAGCCAGCAAAGCCACCAGAATAAAACAGACAAACAGGCTTTTCTTCATATTAGTACCTCCATATACTGATCGAACAAGCTGAAACATTTTCGTTTCGAAACATTGGTTAAGTTTATACATTAACTAGTATATTTATGCAACATTCAACCACGACAATTTGTAAATTTTCCCCCAATTACTGTATTTCCTCACTGAAAGCTCACTATTATCGCAAGCCGCAGAGATTTCAGTAGGGAATTCCCTGATTAGGATTTATACTGGAGAAAACAGAAGAGCTCCAGGAGGTTCATATGGCAGAGAAAGTGGGTATGATTGCTGAGTTCAAGAAATTCATCACCAGAGGAAATGTAATTGATATGGCCGTCGGTATCATTATTGGTACTGCATTCAAGGAAATCATCAATTCACTCGTAAAAGAAATTATCATGCCCTTGATCGGGCTCTTCCTGGGTGGGGTAAGTTTCGTTGACCTGAAAATAGTCATTGCTGAGGCCACGGAACAGACCACTGAGGTTGCCATCATGTACGGGAACTTCATCCAGAGGATCATCGACTTCCTTATTATCGCATTCGTAGTATTTATGATGGTCAGGACAATCAATAGAATCCGTGAACGAATTGAAGCAAGGAAAAAAGCTGAAGCTGCAGCGGAAGCAGAGGCAGCACCTCCTGCCCCAACCCCTGTTGATATCGTTTTGCTTACTGAAATCAGAGACCTGTTGAAGAAGTAATAAATTTCACTCGCCCCTTGCATCCTCTACCGGATTTGGGGTAGTATCGCTGTGTGCTGCCCTCGTAGCTCAGCTGGATAGAGCACTTCCCTCCTAAGGAAGGGGTCGTGCGTTCGAATCGCGCCGGGGGCAAGAAAGGCTGTTGGGAATCCCAACAGCCTTTTCTCATCTTTATAGAACTAGTACGAGAATCGATAGTATTAACAACAGAGCCAGTAATACGATCAGGGAAATGCGGAGAACCTTGCTCCGCTTCATTCTTAGTCGGTTTTCCACGGTATCGCGGGAGCGTTCATATTCAAGCCGTGCTTCTTCCGCTTCCAGTCTCTTCTGCCGTTCTTCCTCGGCCTTCAGCTCAGCTTCCCGTTGTTGTTTGTTTACTGCATCCTGTTTTGCTTCCTGTTCCTTGAGGTCCAGGTAACAACGTCCACAGAGGACCATCCCCTCGCAATCATGCATGTCATCGTAGTAGCTTTCATTACATTCAGGACAGATGTAGCAGCGTTTGAGTTTGCCTTCCTCAATAAGTTTGCAAACCACCATGCGATGGGTGGCATCCGCCTCCTTGTTCTTTCTTGAGAGGATACGACGATACCAGGGAAGTTTCTCTTGTTCAGCTTCCTTCTCCTCCAATTCCGTGGAGAGGCGGACAATTCGCTCACTCAGACCGCGGTCCTGGGTAATAAGCAGAAGGTTTCGTTTGCTGCCAATCTGAGTAAACAACTGTACCAGATGGTCATCGGCAATACCTTGACTGCCAGTATCCCCGATACGAACCAAGCCTCGTTTTGCAAGGAACCGAATCAGATCAGGACGTATGGTGGAGCGTATTCTCACCTCCTTGTCCTTCTCTGGATTGTCCTTAAGTCCATGCAGTTCTTCTAGCGTCTTCTCAAGGATAATCAGCTTCTTCTTGCGTCGCTTAAGAATGCTTTCAGCATTCGTAACGAAATGCAAGAACCAGTCCTTCTGAATGATGGGAGCGGTATCAACATATATCTCGTCAAATGAGCGCAACTGCTCATCGAGCTCTGCTATGTATGTCTCATCAGGATTGAGAAATCGGCTCCTGTCGCCAATCTTGCTGGCTATCACCTCTCTGTACAGGTCCAGTTCCCCTGCAGGGTTCTGTGCCTCCAGGTTGATGCCGACACTCCTGAGAATACTCGACACCTTCTCCTTGTTCAGTTTGAATTCAGAGGAGAGGATATCCACCGTATTTTCACTGGTGATGGTCTCCACATTTTGCTTTTTAGGAGGAGTCCTCCGTAAAAAATTTGCCATTGTTTCCTGTCATTAGTCCTTCGCACGTTTAGCGCGGATAATCGCTACAGCCTCATCCATCGTCAAAGCACCGGCCTTCTCTTCATCCTTCTTGTACTCATTGGGTAGGGCAATATTTTGTTTGCCGAAGCGAAGGTAGAAGCCGTAGCGTCCAGTAGCAAGTGCCACTGGCTCTTGTTCGAATTGGCCAAGTTCCTTGATCACGGATGCCCTGGCACTCCCTCTTCCTGCTTTTCCCCCACTACCCTTCTCAGGTTCCTTGCTGAGTAATTCAAGGGCCTCTTCAAGGGTTATGGAAAAGAGCTGTTGGTCTTTATCCAACCGATTGAGTTTTCTTGTCTTCTTGTCGCAGGAGATGTACGGACCATACTTTCCTTTCTGGGCAAGAACGTCATTTCCATTCTCATCTTTACCCAGTACGCGGGGAAGAGCAAGGTATCTGCTTGCTATCTTTAGATCTTCACTCTTGTCTGCATCATGAACCCACTTGGGAATGGATGCACGTACCGCACTCTTACCATCCCCTTCCTGCCAGTATGGTCCAAATCTACCGTTCATCAACTTCACCGGCTCGCCATGTACCGGACCCTTGCCGAGTTCAACCGGTACATGCACCTTCTTACCCTCAGCTATAAGGGTTTTCACATCCTCATCGGTGGTAGTGCCTGGCAACCACGTATTGGGAAGAGAGATAAACTGTCCGTCCTTATCCACCACGTAGGGACCGTAGGGGCCGATCATAACAGGATTGTCATCGCTGATCTGAGAGAGACGGAGTGTTTTCGAGACTACCTTGTTGTCCAAGGCGAGCTGGAGCTTGTTCTGGTTCTCCAACCCCGTATCTCCAAGGTAGAACGCATTCAGGAACTTGTTCTTATCCAGTTCCCCAGCAGCAATCTTGTCAAGATTGTCTTCCATCTTCGAGGTAAAATCATAGTCGATAAACTGGGAAAAATTGGTTTCCAGAAACTGACACACAGCAAATCCCATGAACGTGGGCACCAGGGCATTTCCCTCTTTCATGACATACTTCCTATCCATCAGTGTCTTGATGATGGAGGCATAGGTGGACGGCCTTCCAATACCCCGCTTCTCCAACTCCTGTACCAAGGATGCTTCAGTATAACGGGCTGGACTCTTGGTCTGGTGTGCTACCTCTTCAAGTTGCTGCAGGGAACACTCCTCTCCAGCCTTCATTGCAGGCAGGAATGTCTCCTTATCATCCAGTGCTGCATCAGGATCATCTGACCCTTCAACATAGGCCCGGATGAAACCGGGAAAAACAATCTGCGTACCTGAGGCTACAAACGTTCCATTGCCTGCCTTGATGGTTACCGTTGTGGTAGCCTTCTTTGCATCAGCCATCTGACTTGCAAGGGTTCGCTTCCAGATAAGCTCATAGAGGGCCAGGTCCTTCCCACTGAGTGAGGTTTCACTGGGAACTGCAAACCGCTCCCCTGCTGGCCTGATCGCCTCATGGGCTTCCTGGGCCCCAGCGCTCTTTGCAGCGAAATACCGTGGGGACGGTGAGAGATACTCTTTCCCGTAGAGTTGATCCACCAAGGAGCGTGCTGCATTCGTCCCTTCCTGGCTCAGGGAAGGACTATCGGTACGCATATACGTTATATATCCATTTTCATACAGCCGCTGAGCGATGCGCATTGTTTCCGATGCACTGATGTGCAGCTTCTTGATTGCATCCTGCTGCAAGGTACTGGTCGTGAAAGGGATGGAGGGACGAGTCACAAACGGCTTCTTCTGGACATCTTCAACAACAAAGGCAGCCGATGAAAGTTCCTTCACAATAGCCTTTGCTTGCTCTTCAGCGAGCAACAAGGTGTTTTGCTTTCCCTTGTATTCACCGGTAGTGGAATCAAAGTCCTTACCATTTGCGATTGTCTGACCAGCATATGCTGTCAGTTTTGCTTCGAAAGCCTGTTTGGAAAGACTCAGCAGTTTTGCCTTCGCATCAAAGTAGGTACTCTGGGAAAATGCGATCCTGAGCCTTTCCCTGTCAACGGTCAGGCGCAACCCTACCGACTGTACCCGTCCTGCTGATAGCCGCTTGTTGGAAAGTTTTTTCCAGAGCGTCGGGCTAAGGGTATAACCATAGAGACGGTCAACAACACGTCTACTTTCCTGTGCCTGAACCAGGTTTTCATCCAAGTCCCTGCCGTGCTCAAGTGCATCGGTAATTGCTTTCTTTGTTATCTCGTGGAATACCATCCTCTGATGTGGCACCTTTGGCTTGAGCACTTCCAGCAAATGCCATGAGATGCTTTCTCCCTCCCGGTCCTCATCAGTTGCCAATAAAAGTTTATCAACGGACTTCAAGGAGCTCTTGATCTCCTTGATCAAAGCATTCTTACCTGCTACCACCTGATACTCACAGGCGAAACCTTTCTCGACATCAATTGCCATCTTGTCCTCGGGAAGGTCACGTATATGCCCTTTACTGGCAACGACTTTGCAGTTCGAGGGAAGAAATTTCGAGATGGTTCTGGCCTTGGTTGGCGACTCGACGATTATCAGTGTGTTGGCATTATCCATGCAATATACTCCTAAAGACCGGTGGTCTTAAGTTAACACATATACTGCCGGCTTCAGCTTTTGTCAACGCTTAGTGAAAAAACTTACTATTCCAGGAGCGTGCTTTTAAAGACTCCAGCATCCCCGGGATTAGGGTTTTTGAACAGTCCCCAGGAAGCAATTCCCGATCCTTCTGTCTCAAAATGGAGTTGCTGTTTCCCATTGCTCGCCAAGAGAAACCGGTACTGCGAAATGGTGGAAAACCGCATCATACCCACCTTGGTCTCCACCTCAACCAGGACGTGATCATCGGTGTACTCTACACGCTTCACACTCCAGCTTTTCGGCTTGAAGTTTGTGGTGTTAAAGATTTCTGCATTCAATCGATAGGCTATCTGATATGAACGCTCACCATCATAGGGGATCTGCTCTCCAAGGCGATCTTCTGGAACCAATGGATAGAGCTGGCAGGGTTTCTCAAAAAGTCCATGGATAACATAGGAGCCTTCTTCAAAGCTGACAAGGTAGTCCAACTGCCTGCATTTGCCTTTATTATCTTCCTTTGTCAGGTTTACCCATCTATAGCGGCCTTCCCACCCAGGTGTTTCTACCCGTAGCCGCTCCACTGCTATCTCTCCCACCCCCTTTTTCCTTGCAGCAATCAGTATCTCATACTGAGTATGGCTGGTAAGCGGGCGCTCATTGGAACCCAAGACGGCCTTGTTCTCTTGTGTGTGAACCATTGGTTCCTTATTGAGATAAAGGTCATAGTACTCAGCACCTTCCACTTCCTGCCAACTCAGGTGTATTTGGTTGGGGTGGAGTGCATCAACCTGAACATCCAGGACTGCTGCAAATACACATGGTAGGAACGTAGATATAAGGAATATCACGTACAGCCGTTTCATATCTACACTATACATCTACTACACCAGCTTGCAAGAGGAGATGGCAATCGCTACTATCATCACATGAATATCTCTTTGGTTTCCTGTTGTCTTGAAGAAGGCAACCTCAGTTATCCTCTCGGCGTACTCTGCATCCAAAGCGCGCTCGAAGCAGCAGATATGAGAGCAAAACACCTGCCCTTTACGTTGGCTGATGACCCCTCACAGGCGGCTCTCGATGTTGCAAGAATGCAGCCACAGGTTGTTGGTCTTTCTGTCTATCTCTGGAACAGAACCTGGATGGATAGCTTCACTGAGGCACTGAGAGCACAGAGCTCTGACCTGGTTATTTTTGCAGGAGGCCCAGAGGCTACCGCCAATCCTTCAAGCTTTGACCTATCAATTCTCGACTTTCTCATACTTGGGGAGGGAGAAGAAGCGGTTGTAAAGGCAATTTCTGCCATCAAGGAAGGAAAGGAAATCAAAGGGGGAGGGATTGTGACCAATCTCAACGAGCTCTCCTGGGCTCCATCTCCTGATCTTTCCGTGCTTCCTTCCCCACTCCTCAACCATCATGCGGATCATTTTCTGAAAGAGGGTTCAAGCGTTCTGTGGGAGATGACACGAGGTTGTCCGTTTCACTGTTCTTTCTGTTTTGAATCCAGGGGACAACGCTCTGTCCGGCATTTTCCACTTGCGCAACTTGAAGCAGAACTTGATCTGCTTGTTGCCAAGCAGGTTGGAGAGGTGTACATTCTCGATCCAACCTTCAATATGGACAAAGAGCGTACCCTCACGATTCTGTCCATGCTTACAGAAAAGCAGAGTGACATCCATTTCGTATTCGAGATCAGGGCAGAACTTTTGGACAATGAACTTGCAGATGCCTTTGCAAGAATCAACTGTGCCTTGCAGATAGGGCTGCAAAGCAGTGACCAAGCAGTTCTGAAAACCGCCAACAGGAGATTTGACAGCAAGCTCTTCGCAAAGAAAATCTCTTTTCTCAATGCACGCGGAATTCCCTTCGGCCTAGACCTCATCATTGGACTTCCCAATGACAATCTCAGGTCATTCGTCAAAAGTGTTGACTATGCGGTCTCCTTGAAGCCGAGCAATCTTGATGTATTTCCCCTCTCCCTGCTTCCAGGAACCCTGGTTGCAGAGCAAGCAAAGGAGTTTTCAATCACTCACTTGCAAAAAGCCCCCTATACCATTATTGAGTCTCCAACGTTTCCTCAGAAAGACATGCAAAAAGCTCTGGTATTGAAGGAATCACTTGATTTGTTTTTTACAAAAGGACAGGCAGGCATGTGGTTGCAGAAGCTCAGCGAGGTGGTTTCCTTGAGCCCCTCTTCGATTCTCTTCTCTTTCTCCTCGTTCCTGGAAGCGTATCTAAAGAGAAGTGGGGAGCAAGCAGAGGATATAGACATCTACTTGCTGCAAGAAACGTTTGTCCGCAGCTTCCTCAGAAAGCTTGGTCTTGTTCAGTATGAGGCTGTCATGCTCTCATTCATTGAACTACATCAAGGGATTGCCTTTTTCCATGAGTACGGAGAAAGTCCAGTCCTGCAACTCTCCTACTCGCTGGATGCTCTCTCTGAATTTGAACATCTCTCAGCGGATGCATTCCTGAAGAGATACCCTGAAAGGGAAGAAGAAAGTCTTGGAATCACCATCGATATGGATGGAAGACTGCTTTTTGTACCCCTTCAATAGAACTTACGCTTGAGAAGCGTACAGAAATCCCGTACAGTGAATCAAAAGGAATGAATAACCGGTGAAGATCAGAAAACAAACAACCAGGCTATTGCTGGCAGTGATTGCCTCTCTGGCACTGATGAGTAGTTGTACTATAACTGAAAACATATCCTTCAAGCAGACAGGATACCACGCCTCGGCATATGCCTTTTCTGTTGAGGATTTTTTCATTGCAGTCCTGGAAGATTTCAGTGAATTTTCTACGGAAAATGAGGACATCTCCCTGATGGACAAGGCAATTGGGGATTTTGAAAGAGCTTTGCGCTATAGCCCCACCACCAAAAACGTTGGATTGAAAAAGCTTGATGAACACTCCTATGAGGGAGTGTTTGAGTTCACCGACTTGATGCGTTTGGTAACTGACTTGGGAGCTGGAGAAAATCAGAGCCTCTTGGAAATCAATGGGAATTCAATGACCTTCTTCCTCTCCATGGACAACTATGAACAGCTGGTTCCTGTCATCCCTTTCCTGGCTGACGAAAACTTTGAAGCATTTGGGCCAGTGTACAACCAAGGGCTCAGTGAAGCCGATTATCTTGAGATGATCAGTTTCATGCTTGGAGAGGAAGGCCCTCCTGCAATTGAACGCTCAGTGATTACCCTCAGGGTGAATACCCCGAAGGAGATCACATCGTTCAGCAATGGGAGAAAGGTGTCAGCAAGCGTCTATGAATTCAGCTTCCCACTCATCGACTTCCTCTTGCTTGCTGAGCCCATTACATTCACTGTTCGTTGGTAACCCCTAGACATTGAACTTGAAGTGCATGATGTCCCCATCCTGCACCAAGTACTCTTTGCCTTCCATCCTCAGCTTCCCTGCTACCTTGACCTTCTGTTCACTTCCATAGGTAAAAAGGTCTTCACAGTTATATACCTCGGCCTTGATAAATCCCCGTTCAAAATCTGAGTGAATAACTCCAGCAGTCTGTGGAGCCTTGTATCCGGCGCGGAAGGTCCACGCCCTATCCTCATCAGAACCTGCAGTGAAGAAGGTACGTAGGCCAAGAATGTGGTAGGCACTACGGATCAGCTGGTTGAGACCGGATTCCTGAAGCCCTACAGCTTCGAGAAATTCCTGCTTCTCCTCCTCTGTTTCCAATACTGCAATCTCTGACTCAATCTTTCCACAGATAACCACTACCTCTGAACCTTCTCCCTCAGCAACAGCTCTCACCTGCTTCACGAATACATTTTCTTCAACAATGCCTTCCTCATCTACGTTGCAGACATAGATGACTGGTTTGAGAGTGATCAAGTGAAGGTCAGAGACCAGTGCAAGTTCATCCTCATCAAGTTGCAGGCTGCGTGCACTCTTTCCCTGCTCAAGGCAATCTTTGAGCTTTGCAAGCACTGGAAGGGATTTCTCCATATCTTTCTGTGCTTCTTTGCTCAGCCGATTCAGCTTCGATTGTTTTGCCCATCGGTTTGTCACCGTATCGAGGTCAGCGAGAGCCAACTCAATATTGATGGTCTCGATATCCCCCAATGGATCGATCTTATTGTTAACATGAACGATATCGCTGTTTTCAAAGCAGCGAACCACGTGCGCGATTACCCCAACTTCCCTGATTGAAGCGAGAAACCGGTTACCCAGCCCCTCTCCCTTGCTTGCACCTGCTACCAACCCTGCAATATCGACAAATTCGAACGTTGCAGGAATAACCCTCTCAGGCGGAATCAGGGTGGCAATCTTGTCCAGCCGCTTATCAGGAACGGAAACGATTCCCACATTGGGATCGATGGTACAGAAAGGATAATTCGCTACTTCGGCAGGAGCTGCCGTAAGTGCTGAGAATATTGTAGATTTTCCTACGTTGGGGAGCCC
Organism: uncultured Sphaerochaeta sp.; assembly: GCF_963676285.1. Classification (NCBI taxonomy): domain Bacteria; kingdom Pseudomonadati; phylum Spirochaetota; class Spirochaetia; order Spirochaetales; family Sphaerochaetaceae; genus Sphaerochaeta; species uncultured Sphaerochaeta sp. The sequence goes on along the minus strand of NZ_OY781063.1, from coordinate 2,612,601 downwards.
AACTATGCCGCAATTAACACCCATGATTTACCTCATTATCGGCTCAATGTGAGCCAGCTAACGAAGTGTATCACATATTGACTTGCTCGTTAACCAGCCCTATAGTCAACACCAATGGGTAGTACACATACAGAAGACACTGAAAAGAATATTTCCGGCCTCGATATACAAGATGAACGACAGAGAGCACTGCTCTTGGTTCTTGTAAACAGTGAAGACACACCGCAAACCACACAAAACCGTGCACAAGAGCTGGAGGCCTTGGTAGACACCATGGGCCCACTTACCATTCATACCGAGCATATCCCGCTCAGGAAGGTGCACAGTGCAACCATGATCGGAAGCGGTAAGGTGGAACAGATCAAGGCCCTGATAGAAGAAAAAGAGCCTGACCTGATCGTATTCGACTGCCCGATCAGTCCTCGTGTGCAGCGCAACCTGGAGAGCATTCTCTCCATCTGTGTGATAGACCGTGATGAAGTCATCCTTCAGATCTTTGCAGACAGAGCGGCAACCAAGGAAGCAGTACTGCAAGTTGAACTCGCACGACTTGAATATTCGCTGCCCAGACTAACGAGAAGATGGACAAGTCTTGGAAGGCAACATGGTGGAGTGAAGGGAACCCGCGGAGAGGGTGAAAAACAGCTTGAACTCGATAGACGGCAGATTCAGGAGAAAATTGTCAGCTTGAAAGCTCAGTTGGAAAAGGTAGTACAACAACGCAATACCCAACGCAGCCAGCGAATGAATACCAACATTCCTACGGGTGCCATTGTTGGATACACCAACAGCGGCAAGTCCAGCCTGCTCAATGCCCTAACCAGTGCAGGGGTCCTTGCAGAAAACAAGCTCTTTGCGACCTTGGATCCCACCACCAGAAAGGTAAAGCTCCCAGGAGGAGAAGAGATTCTGCTCTCCGATACGGTCGGATTTGTCAGCGACCTACCCCACCATCTTGTCCAGGCATTCAAGAGCACGCTCGAGGAGGCCCGTTACGCAGATTTTCTCATCATTGTCTGTGATGCTGCCCATCCCAATATGCTCGCAAGCTACACGACCACCGTTGAGGTACTTGAGGATCTTGGCTGTACTGATAAACCAGCCATTGTGTTGGCAAACAAGATGGATATGGTACGTGACTCTTTTGCCGTCAGTAGGCTCAAGTCACTCTATCCTGTAGTTATTGAGACCTCCATCAAAGAGGGAACCGGTCTCGAATCCCTGCTTGAGCAGATTACCAAGACCCTTGGTGACCTCTATCCCACGGCAACCTATTTCCTCCCCAACTCCCGCCATGACCTGGTTGCCCATATCCACCGCCACGGACAGGTTGAATCCATTGACTACCAAGGGGAGGGAATCTTGGTAAGAACGAGAATCCAGCCTCGCTTCCAAGGTCCGCTCAGTGAGTTCCGCAAATCATAAAAAAGTGCCACCCAAGAAAAATATGGATGACACCAATTCGATGTTACTGACTGTTTGAACCTAGAGTCTCCAGAGAGCACCCAAGGCTCCGTACCATCCAAAGGGTTTCTTATCTCCCTGTACAAATCGGATTACAGGTCCTGTCCTTAGGTAGAAGTCCAGTGGAAGATCGTTGTTATCCAGATGATAGACAACACCAGCAGGAATAATTAGACCGAAGTCGAAATTATCGCCGACGCCCATTGCTACACCACCACCAACGGTGACATCAAAATCGAGTGTATCAATACTGAATTCTGCTACTTTATAGTTTGCAGCTGCATCAAATACGAATGTTACGCCATTGAAAAAATCAAAACCAATATTTCCAATAACATCAAGATCATTCATCCGGTACTGTACACCAACACCAGTGTTGGTTCCCAAGTTCAGTCCTACCGCGAGGTCGGTCTTCGAAGCTCTCTCCGCTGCTGTAGCAGGAAGCAGTACCATAGCCAGTAAAAGTACAGCAAGTAATACTTTCTTCATACGCACTCTCCTTCTGTAGGATGAACTCCTACCAATAATTTTGTTATGTAAACTATACCATAAGCAAAATTTATTGAACAGGCAAACATATACGGGGATTTGGACAATAATTAAGGATATTAAACTACTGGTGTTTTTTTCCGAATCTGTTTACCATACATTCAGAGAGGAAGTGTAAAAAATGAATAGACATCTTACCCTTCGTGGTGCCCTTATTGCTCTTGTCGGGTTACTAGTGATCACTGCCAGTTCCATGTATGTAGCACTCAGAATGGGAGCACTCCCCTGGCCAACCATCTTTGTAACGGTGGTCAGTCTGGCAGCGTTGAAACGGGCAAAAGGTTCCACACTCCAGGAAATCAATGTAACCCATACCATCATGAGTTCAGGGGCTATGGTTGCAGGGGGCTTGGCATTTACCCTCCCAGGGCTCTGGATGATCAACCCCAACGCAAATTTTTCTACCATCAGCCTTATCATCCTGACTGTGGTTGGTGCTATTCTGGGAACCTTGTTCTCTGCGCTATATCGAAAGAAGCTCATCGTTGATGAGGCTCTTCCCTATCCAATGGGTATAGCGAGCTACAATACCTTGCAAGCGGGAAGCAAAGGTGGAGCAGGGGCAAAGACGCTCTTTGCATCCATGGGAGGATCAGTTATCTTCACCGTCTTGAGGGACGGGTTTGGAAAAATCCCTGCCCTGCTGACTCTATTCAAGGGAAGTGCAATGATTCCTGCCTTCTCCATCTGGGTCAGTCCTATGGCAATGGGAATTGGTGCGATTATCGGGCCACTGTTTGCTTTGCTTTGGTTTGGTGGGGCGATCTTTGGATACTACATCCTTACCCCGCTGGGAATCCAAGGTGGGCTCTTTGCCTCAATGGCAGAGGCTGATGTATTCCGCTCCAACCTGGGAATTGGTTTGATGATCGGAACAGGGCTTGGAGTCTTCTTCAAGGCAGCAGGATCCAAGCTGCTTGCCCAGAAGAAACTTGAAGAAAAACCCAAGGCGACATTCAACAGAACCACTCTGGTTGTAGCATTCGTACTGCTTTTCTCTGTAGTTTTACTCTCACTTGGAACAGAACTCGGCCTTATCGAGGCACTTGTCCTGATGGCAGGCATTTATCTTGCAACCTACCTCTCGGGTATGTTGACAGGCCAGACAGGCATCAACCCAATGGAAATATTCGGCATCCTGGTCTTGCTTGTCATCCAGCTGATTTCCAACCCCTCCCTCATCGCTTCCTTCAGCATTGCCGCAGTAGTTGCCGTTGCCTGCGGGTTGACCGGTGATGTCATGAATGACCTAAAGAGTGGTTATCTCCTGAAAACCGATCCAAAGCAACAAATTCTTGGCGAGGGTATCGGGGGAGTCATCGGTGCAGTGCTCTCCGTATTCGTGCTCTTGATCATGAAGGCTTCGTTCGGTGGATTTGGAACTGCTGAGTTGCCCGCTCCCCAGGCAGCTGCAGTCTCGGCCATGGTTGGAGGTCTTGGTCATATTCCTGCATTCCTTATCGGGCTTGGCATTGGTCTGGTGCTCTACCTAGCAAATATTCCCAGTGCAACCCTCGGTCTTGGTGTATACCTGCCAATTTACATCAGTTCCGTGATGGGACTCGGAGCGCTTATCTCCGGTGGTTTGAAACTGGCTCTCAAGAAGCGCACCGAGGCAGCAAAACTGCAAGACAAGACTGGATTGGTCGCCAGCGGTTTGCTCGGTGGTGAAGGTATCACGGGAGTAGCCATCGCTATCCTTTCGATGCTGAAGTAGGTATACTACGAGAATGGAACAAACAAATACTATGCCACGCTCGCTCTATGGGCTGGATGCAGAAGCTATCGCAGAAGTGCTTTCCCTTCCCAGGGCCTTCTATGGAAAACAGATTTATCAGTGGCTCGTCAAGGGTGTCACCTCCTTCGACGAGATGACCAACCTTCCCAAGGCTGAGCGATTACGTCTCAAGGAAGTGATAGGGAGTGCTGTCTCATCAACAGTTGAAACCAGTGAGACGGATGAAGGTGGAGCCACAAAGATGGGCATCCGTCTCCACGATGGAAGAGTCGTCGAGTGTGTCTTGCTTATAGACAAGCGTGGCCGGCATACGGCATGTCTTTCCAGCCAGGTTGGCTGTGCAATGGGATGCACATTTTGCAGAACAGGTACCATGGGTTTGCTGAGGAACCTCAGTGCCGATGAGATTATCGAACAATACATTCACCTCCTAGCGGTAACTGACCAGCCCATCACCCATATCGTGTATATGGGAATGGGAGAGCCCTTGGCAAATATCAATCCGGTAATCCAATCGATCCACTACCTACACGCAAAAGAGAGCTTCAACATCAGCCTGAGGAGGATAACCATCTCCACCTGTGGAGTGGTCCCTGGGATCTTGCGACTTGCAGAGCAGAAGCTCCCAGTAAGACTTGCAGTCTCCTTGGTGAGTGCCGACAATCGCCTCCGCTCGAAGATTATGCCGGTAAATGAGAAGTGGGATATCATGGCTCTGAAGAAGGCCTTGATGGTGTACCAACATGTTGGAGGGAAACGATTCACCATCGAGTACTGCATGTTGCGTAGGGTAAATACTGATGAGTTCAGTGCCAAGAAACTGGCTACCTATGTAGCAGGAATGAATGTCGTGGTGAATCTCATCCCCTGGAACCCCGCTGAGGAACTCCCGTACGAGACCCCAAGCGAAGATGAGATCGATACCTTCTGTCGTGAACTTGATCGATACCGTGTCAATTATACCAGGCGACGATCACGAGGAAGGGAAATAAATGGGGCATGCGGACAGCTGGCGGTGCCCATCAATAAAGGTCTCGACTACGAGTTGATGATCGATGATGAGGATGACGAATAACCAGTAAAACCCTGAAAACGGTAAGAAGCCCTGCAAACCAGCAGGGCTTCTCTTATGTACATCTTCTCCAAGAAAACTAGGTATTATTGAAGAACAGCCTTGATCCTTCTCACCCCTGCCGAGGAAGATTGCTCCTTGAGAATCTTGAAGTGACCCATACTGCCGGTACTCTCCACGTGGGGGCCTCCACAGACCTCCTTGGAAAAATCCCCGACTGAGTAGACTTTCACCTGCTCCCCGTACTTGCTGTCAAAGAATGCAATGGCACCTTGTGCTTTTGCTTCCTCAACAGTCATGGTCTCACAGGTTACCGGTAGATTACGCTTGATCTGCTCGTTGACCATGTCCTCGACCTGTTGTATCTCTTCCTTGCTCATGGCAGAAGGGTGCGTGAAGTCAAAGCGGAGTCGCTCGGTTGTAATGTTGGAGCCCTTCTGCCCTACATGCTCGCCAAGCACCGTTCTCAATGCCTTATGAAGCAGGTGGGTTGCTGTATGCAGCGCAGTGGTTTTCTCGCTATGGTCGGCAAGACCACCCTTGAACTGCTTATCTGCACCACTTCGACTGATCTCCTGGTGCTTCTCGAAGGCAGCATTGAAGCCAGCCTCATCAACAGTGAAACCATGTTCTGCAGCCAATTCCTTGGTAAGCTCGATGGGATAGCCATAGGTATCGTAGAGCTTGAAGGCGGTTCTTCCGCTAATCTCCCGGTTCTTTCCCTTGAGCAGGTTGGGCAACATTTTCTCAAACTCCCGCTCACCCTTTGCCAGGGTCTCGGAGAACTTTGCCTCTTCCTGAGCCAGCTCCTTAAGGATGAACTCCTTGTTCTCCAGGATCTCAGGGTAGGGCTTCTTGTAGAGATCAAGAACGATAAGTGCAAGCTCTCCCAGGAAGGATCCTTCAATTCCCAACTTATGTGCATGCCTCACAGCCCTTCTGATCAGACGGCGCAGGATGTAGCCCTGACCTACGTTGGAGGGGGCCACCCCTCTCTGGTCTCCAAGGATGAATACGCTGGTGCGAATATGATCCGCTACAATACGTACTGAGGTGTCAGTCTCCTCATCATTACCATATTGTTTTCCAGACAGTTTCTCGATTCCTCCAATGATTGGGGTGAATACCTCTGTCTCATAGACAGATTTCTTACCCTGAAGGATTGCAATGGTACGTTCGATTCCCATACCGGTATCGACGCACTTTCTCTCCATCTCACTATAGGTACCGTCACTGTTCTTCTTGTACCCCATGAAGACATCATTCCAGATCTCGAAATATTTCCCACAGGAACACCCGGGGCGGCAATCAGGGCCACACGTCGGTCTTCCGGTATCGATGAACATCTCGCTGTCTGGACCACAAGGACCGGTTTCGCCTGCTGGTCCCCACCAGTTATCCTCTCTTCCGAGATAATAGATACGTTCTCGTGGAATTCCATACCCTTCCCATGCAGATGCAGCATCCTCATCACGGGGAACCTCATCATCTCCTGCAAAGACAGTCACAGACAAGAGGGAAGGATCAATGCCAAGGATCTCTGTAAGGAACTCATAACTGAAGGCTATTGCTTCCTTCTTGAAGTAATCCCCAAGGGACCAGTTACCCAGCATCTCAAAGAAAGTGAGATGGTGCGGGTCCCCTACTGCTTCAATATCTCCGGTTCGGATACACTTCTGGTAATCGGTAAGGCGGGTGCCTGCTGGGTGTTCGCTTCCCATGATATAGGGTACCAAGGGGTGCATACCGGCGGTGGTAAACAGGACCGTTGGGTCGTTCTCGGGAATCAAGGAAGCTCCACTGATCTGGGTATGATCCTTGGATACGAAGAAATCAATGAATTTTTGCCGTAATTCGTTGGCGGTGAGCTGGTTTTTCATAATAGTTGATAGTAGTCTCCCCGACGTTTTCATGTCAAGGATGTTCAGCCCCCACTATGCGTGTAGTGTTCAATGAAAGCAGGAAAATTGAGAATCATATTGCTTTTCTCTTTCTGAAAGAGGAGGTGTTCGAAATCACGTTGTTTCACTTTTAGATCAACACGCGAAATCCGTTCTTTGAGAGCTTCTTTCAGCATGACAAGATTCTCAATAGTATGTTTTGAAGTGAGATATGCATAGTCGGGCGCTGTTTGGGAAAGTAGAAATTGTGCATCATAAAAATCTCTACCTTTTGCTCTTTGCAGAAGAGCTGAGAGTTTCATTGAACATAGCGTTGCATCTGGCGGAACAGGAACAGGAAAGAAAAAACCACAGCTTTGGATAAAAGCTCTCGTAACTGGATAGGTGTAGCCTTGATCCTGAGCTTCAATTTTTATGAGAAATCTTGCATTCCTATAACCGCTAAATTGAAGTGTATAGAGTAGTTCAGGAAAATAGAGACTCCTTCTAAAAGCATGTAACCCTTCGTGCTCTTTCTCTTTCGGTATTACCTGATACCCTAGACGCCGCAAATATACCAGAATGCTGTCAGTCATATGCATGAATTCATTTTGTGTCAAATCTACACAGTCAAAATCAAGATCTTCACTAAAACGATCTATATGTTTAATAAGGCGAAGATTGGTACCTCCAATGAACACCATATGCTCGATATACTTTGTTTGTGACAAAAATTCCAATATCTGGCATTGAATATATTCTTTAAGCAGATACGGGTGCAGTTCATTCAAGTCTTGTAAATATGCAGGAAAGTACTGTAGCAATACACTCTTATCGATCATAATCTATACGCCTCCCGTAATTTCGCCACCCTCCGTTTGAGTGACTCAACGCCATACTGTTCGGTATAGTTGGTAAGACGATCAATCTTTAGGATGTCAAGATCCAACCTTAGTCCCAACATATCGTGTACTGTATGGTACTGTGGATAAAGATACAGAAGATCCAAAATTGCTTTTTCCGGATATGCTACATGCATTCCCCAAGACGGGTGGAATGCTGAAGATTCTATGGTATAGCCAAAAAATGAAGAACTACGAATCGTGTGATAGGTAAACTGGCCAAATTCATTGGTAAAATACGCTGTTTTTCTGCTAGAAACACTCGTGACCTGCACCACAGCCTCTGGAATCATACCCCAAAAGGCAAGCGCACTATGGATGCTGATGTATGAGGGTTGATACATCTTGTTTGCAAAATACAATTGAGCATCGCCAGAGCGAAGATATTCTGGAAATGTATATACATTTTGTTTCAAACGAATAAGTTTATGCTCCTTCACCCAGCGTCCAATAGTATTCCGGCTCACCAAGAACCGTGCACCTGACGCTACTTGCTGAAGGGTAAAACAACCCATCGGAGAGAAAAGCTCCTTGAATTCTAGATAGGAAGCACGCTCTTTTATTTCCATAACGCACTAATTATAGTGCATTATAGAAATATAACAAGATATTGATGCTGTGAAAGGGTTCTTACTCTTCCAAAGCAAACAAATCGAGCTGTATTGCAGGATCCTTGGGTCTTCCAACAGTTCGTTTTGTCTCCATCGCCTTCTTCAGAATACGGGGAAGGTCTTCACTCTTCCTGATCACAAAGACACGGCTTTGGCCTGCAAACTTTCTGGGCCAAAGAATACTTCGGTTCTCTATGCTGCTTTGGTAGATGAAGAGATATTTTTTCTGTTCCAAGGCAAAGGAAGCCTGCCGTACAGCCCCTCCCCCATCACGGTCCTCTACAACCACAGAAGCAAGACTCAATGCACTCATCAGGCGGTTGCGAAGCAGGAAATGCCATTTCTGGGTGGTGGTCGAAGGAGCAAATCGACTTACTACCACTCCACTCTTGGCTATTTCAGCTTGTAGTTCTGTGTGCTCCTTTGGATAACACTGACAGAGCGGGGTACCGATGACCGCCATTGTAGGAGCACCAGATGTTAGTGCTCCCTTGTGGGCCACCCCGTCAATACCAAGGGCAAGTCCACTTGCAACCACATACTCGGCTTTAGCAAGTGCATGAGATGTCTGTAAAGCCAATTTTTTCCCTTCAAGAGAGGGCGATCGAGTTCCGATGACAGAGACCGAAGGAGCCTTCAACAGGGATACATTTCCCTGTACATAGAGAAAACGCGGAGCATAGGCAAAAGTATTCACCTGAGATGGCCAGAAGGGACTGTTCTCGTCAATAACCAATACTTTATCACCCATCTCCTCAAAGAATGGTCGACAATGATAGTAGGCTTCACTGATTTTGCTCTCTTCCGTTGCCATGAAGGAAGCATACTCTTTGATATGCAAAGGGAGTGGATCGGTCACATCAATGCGAGAGGAAGCCAATGAAAAGGCTTCCCCTGCTTTTGATTCTGCTCCACCGCATGCTCTAACGAGTGTTTCATAATGCAGGGCCTTGACTGCTGTTGCATCCATGCCTTGACTCTACCACTGTTGTCCTGTTTGGGCAATCGAGCGAAAAACTGGCTTTACCTACAGAGAGCTTCAGCGATATCCCTCATCCCTGAAAGGTGTTCTTCAGTCGGATTCCAATTGACCTTCATTTCAGGTTCCACAACAGAGAAGCCTGACTTTGAAAGTTCCTCGCGCAGGATACCTACCCCTTCTCCGCTCCAGCCATAACAACCGAACACCGCAGCCTTCTTTTTCTTGAACTGCAGCTCAGAGAGGAAGTGAAGCCAGCCACCGACTGAAGAGAGTATCGACTTACCGACAGTGGGAGAACCCAAGGCTATTGCCTTCGATTTAAACACCTCAGTCATGATATCATTCTTGTCTGTCTGGCTAATACTGAACACTTTCACTACGGTATCCCCATCCAGAGCCTGAATCTCTCCAGCCAATGCATGCGCTAGCTGTTTCGTGCCGTCCCACATGGTGTCATAGACTATGGTGATCTGATCCTCCTGATAGGAGTCAGCCCAAGCAGCATATGCATTGACAATTTGTATCGGGTCATCGCGCCAGATGGCGCCATGGCTTGGTGCTATGATATCGATAGGGAGGTCCAAGGCTACAATCTCCTCAATCTTTCGTTTTACCAGAGGCGAGAATGGGTTGAGGATATTCGCATAATACTTCATTGCTTCAGTCCAGAGCAAACACTGGTCAGCCTTGTCATTGAAGAGTTCCTCAACCGCATAATGCTGCCCGAAGGCGTCATTCGAGAAGAGAATATTATCACCGGTCAAATAGGTTACCATGCTGTCAGGCCAATGCAACATCCTCATCTCAACAAATACCAACTGCTTTCCGTTACCGATATCCAGGCTGTCACCAGTTTTAACCACTTGGTAATTCCACTCAGGGTGGTGGTACTGCCCGACAAGGGACTTGACTGCATTGGCCGTACAGTAAATCGGGAGGTTGGGCACTTTTTCCATGAGATACGGAAGCGCTCCACTATGATCGACTTCCCCATGATTGACAACAATGAAGTCAAGCTTCTCCAGGTTGATCTCCTTCTCAAGATTTTCCCGGAACTGTTTGTCATAGGGTTTCCAGATGGTATCGATGAGAACGGTCTTCTCTTCTTCAATGAGGTATGCGTTCTGGCTGGATCCATGATTTACTGAATAATCATCACCATGGAATTTCTGCAACTCCCAATCAATCTTCCCAATCCAAGAGACATTATTCTTTACCAGTCGCTTCATGCATCAACTCCTTCTGCATACTTTGGGAACAGGATGCTGTTCTCTTTATAGATGTGCAAGAAAATATCCTCCACCAACTGCTTAAGCAGCGAGTAGGTTGCCCGATAGGTTGCACAACCATCAGAAGGAGCGGTGAAATCATTCGTTGCCTTGATCAAGCTCTTGATCAAATCACCAGCTGCCTCATGCTCCGACTCCAGCGATACAACCTTATCATAGGCTTCTTTTGTAGCCTCGCTCTGCATCAGGGGGAACACTTCCTCTTCCTCTTGCACAAAGTGTAGCATGAGTTCAGTACGAAGGGTACTGAAGAGGGTATAGACTTCTCGCAGTTCATCCTTGTGTCTCTGATAATGGGCTGAAAGCAAGGTAAGTAGATTTCCATCGATGGATGAGAGCAATGCTCTCTCATCCTTATGGTGTGTTGCCAATAGATGAGAGATGAGTTCACTCAATCCCATTGTATATATATCCCCAGCAATCACCTTGCTGTGTTTTTCATCTTGCTCTGCAATAAAGGATTCCAGCTTCTTGAGCGTGGACTTGATTTCATACCCTTGCTCCTCGAGTGATTCGTACAGCAAGTGGTCACCTCCACAACAGTAGTCGATATGATGTTCATTGAGGAAAATGGTAGTAGAAGGATTATGTTTAACCAGTTCTGAAAGTTTGATGTTCTGCATTTTGTGACTCCTTGTTTCTTGGTTTCAGTCACAGTGTACAGAAGCTTTGAGCACTCAACTATGATTCAAATCAACTTTCAAAGGAAATTGCTTCCAATTTAGCCATATCAAGAATCTGGAGTTTCCCCTTCCCCTCCACACGGAGAATCCCTTCATCCTTCAAGGAAGAAAGTTTCCGGTTCACGGTCTCCTTGGTCAGATGGAGTGCACTGCCAATGTCATCCTGGGTGAGATGGAGTGTGGTACTAGCGGTTTTCCGATACCGTTCAAACAAATACATGCAGATACGTTTCTGTATATCAGAGGTGGAGAGCATCTCAACTTGCAGGCGATACTGGTCGAGCTTGGCATTCAGGTAGGTCATGGATTTCAATGCAATCTCAGGTTTCTTAAGGATCAGATGCTGAAGTTCTTCCGCCTTGATCATACAGATACCGAGGAGCTCTGCTGCTACTCCCGTCTCCCTGGCCACGCTGGAAAGGAAGAGCTGATCACCTCCATAAAAATCCCCAGGAAAGAGCGTATCAAGAATATACTCTGAACCATCACTGCCATAGCGAACCAATTTAAGGGATCCCTTCCTGACTAGGTAGAGACTGTCTGCCCTATCACCTTCACGAAAGAGGACAGATCCAGGGGCAAGCTCAATCTGTCGGATTAAGCGTTGCACCTCCTGGATTTGCTCATTCTCCAGATTCTGGAAAATGGGTATATGATGTAAACACGGTTCACTACCGTTTGCACAAAAGCTGCACTGGTGTGTTGTTTCCAAGATTTAGTCGTCCTCGTACAACTCGTTGACCGTCGCCCAGGCATCTCCATCACCCACGCGGAGTCCCCTCAGCAATTCATATTGATGGAGCAATACCGTTAGGTGTTTCGTTTTGACTTCTTCGGGATCTTCAATTCCCACCACAGCCTTCAGTTCTGCACTCTGGGAAGGGAGGGCCATCACCCGATGATACTCCTCGATCATCCTTTTCTTGGTCAGGTGGTAAAAATCCTGTACATCCAAGATCAAGGGGGGCATGTAATTCCGACGTTCCAAGTCCTGTGCGGTCTTTTCAATCTGGGCTTCACTTGCATCCGGTCCCAATCTTTCATAGGTTGCCTGTAAATCATCCATGTGTTGTTCCTCCTACTCCTATGATACTGAAGGTTGGGCTAAAAAGCAAAACGAATACGAGGGTATGAAATATTTGAGGCCAAACGGTATTCCATGGTTTTTCTGAAACTTAATGCCCAAATATTGATATTCTCCCATTTACCCTTCATCATTAACATCATTCAACGATGAATCCTGTAGTCTGAGGATACATTCACTCTCTGCTTCTATATGCCACCGCTCACTACATACTGCGTGCAGGAATGCCGCATCATGACTGATACATACCAATGATCCTTCCCAATCACAGAGAGCCTTCTGTAAGGCTAGGCGAGATGGAAGATCCAGGTGGTTTGTGGGTTCATCAAGCAAAAGCACTGAGATAGGTTCCTCGAAAAGTAGGCTGAGCAGAAGTTTCTTCGCCTCTCCAGGGCTTGCCAGAACCGAGGAACGGATAAGAGCAGGGTCACTTCCAAGTCTTGTAAGGCTGGAGAGAACACGTCCTTTGGTTATAGGGTCCATGGCATGCAGATCTTGCAAGGCTTGTTCGCATGCAGAGAGTTCTTGCTCTTGAGGAACATAGGCTACCTGTATTCCCTGTGCTGAAATCAAGGAGCGTAGATGCTGCATGAAGGTGGACTTGCCACTTCCATTCTTTCCCGTGATGGCAACACGGTCCAGAGGTCCAATCTCTAGCAAATCAAAGAAGAGCTTTCTCTCAGGGCCCAAGGGTAAACTACCCGGAGGAATACGGGCGACCAGGTCTCTCTTCAGGGGATTACTTCCGATGGTAATACCAGAGACGGGTCCCTGCAGGTCCAGCTTGTTGGCCTCGGCAAGACCTCCCTGGATTTCCTGCAGAGAGGAGTGTAGGTGCACTGCCCTTGTTTCCATCTGAGCTTTCAGCCTACCTGCTTTCCCGTCTGCACCGGAGAGCCGAGCCCCATCAATCTTGGCTTTTGCATCATGGTCTTTGGCATCAATGTTTCGCTTGGACTTCTTGCTGTCCTGAACACTGGCTATCTGGCTTCTTCGCTTCAGCTCTGTAGTGATTCGTGATACCTGCTTCCGAGCGTTTTGGAGTGTTTGTTGCGAGGACTCGGAAATCCTGCTTGACTCCTGCAATGCTACTGAGGGTCTACAGTGCAGTACCCTGACATAGGGGGCATGGACAATGACCGTATTGGTGCAGAGCCTGTCGCAAAGTGATCGGTCATGACTAACCAGGATCCCGATGCCCTTGAAGCTTTCCAGAGCATCACCGACCATCTTGATCGCATCCTCGTCCAGATGGTTGGTTGGCTCATCAATGGTAATGGCTTCCGGCTCCTCGTAGAGGGCACAGCCGATCTGGGCACGTTTCCTCTCTCCATGGCTCAGTGTTTCCCAGCGATAGAACCAGTCTCGATCAATCTGCAACAGACCATGGAGCCTGCAGGCTTCCCTGTCATAGGCTCCAGCAAAGGTCTCGAAGTTTGGAGGAGGATCATCGGTCCTCTGTGCTACATAGGTAGTATGGTCTGGACGGATAACTGTTCCTTTCTCTGGTTTCAGAATTCCGCTTGCAAGTTGCAGCAGGGTACTTTTACCGGCCCCATTTGCTCCAAGAATCGCGGTCCAGCCGACAGAAAAGGTCAGATCGACGTACTCAAAAAGAGGCCGTGTTGCTTGTGGATATTGAAATCGCAATGATGATACATGAATCGTTGTCTTGCCCATAATTTTGGTCTCCCTTATCGGGGTACGGGCATATTTCCGGTGGAGCTAACATAACTATACCAATCGAATACACCGAACCCCTCATTTGTATGGTGAGTGTTCTACTTGTGTGATTCGATTAGTTCTTCATTCCTCTAAGACGCTCCATGGTTTGCAGTTTCTATACATTTATACCAGACAACAGAAGGATTAGCAATGCTGGTTCATTTGTATCTTCTGGTATACTCTGTGAAGAAATGTGTTTTCCTATCATGATATGCACTTATTATAATATTGTATTGTAATTACTTACACTATTTTCTCTTTGTAATACTGGTTGTCTCTCTACAACATTATGAGCATACTTGTAAGTGAAGAGAGGGGTTAACCGGCTGAGCATCTGAGCGCTGCTGGCAAGTGGTCGGGAATTCCTCTCTTCACTTATAGAGATAGCTAATTCGTCTTAAAAAGATGATACACCCTTGTTTATCACAAACTCTTGAGTTATTATAAATTCGTATTATCCGAATTTAAAGGAGTTAAGAATACATGATACTATTAGAATTAAAGCTTGATAACTTCTTTTCATTTAATAACTTCCATATGTCATTGACATATCCAAAAAAAATCTCTAACTCAACTATTACTGATGAATATCTAGAAGGCAGACCTAATTTTCGATACAAGAAGCTGATTGTGCTTATGGGAGCAAACGCAACAGGAAAGACAACGTTAGGAAAGGCGCTCATGGCAATATTCAATTTTATCACAAAAAAAAGCATTGACCCAATTGCTAACTGTATCAATGACACTTCTAAACCGTCTTCGTTTTCAATGGACTTTATAACTCATTCATCGATAAAGACAATGCACCGTATTGAAGCCCAAATCTCACCACCGACTGCTACTGGATATAGAGAAGAAGATATTTCCTTAACGATACGCTCTACTACTATTTTAAAGACTGACAGCTATGAACGTTGTGTGGCAAAACTAAGAACCATAAATACTCCAAATTCAACGTATATTGAAGCCCTCGATCTAATTGATACTTTTGGTTGGTACTTTTCATACCCATTTTCAAAAGATTCTTTTAAGAATCTTACTTCCGTAGGGAAAGAAAGTTTCCGTATCGTGCTAGAGACTGTACTAAGAGCGCTAGATCCATCCGTGCAGGGTGTTCGTGAATCACAGGATATCGAGAACTCATATATTATTAGATTGAATAACCATGACCTTATTATGAAGAACAATGAAATTCTTAATAGTGAAATTCTCTCAAGTGGCACCCGCTCTGGTGTAGATATTGCTGTTATGCTCTCCTCAATTATTTCTAGCTTATATGGGTTTTATTACTGTGATGAGAAGTTTTCCTATATTCACAGCGATATGGAGAAGGCTATCCTCTCAAAAATGATTGAAAAACTGGGCTCAAATGAGCAGTTATTTTTTACTACACATAATGCGGATATATTAGACATGTCCCTTCCCATCCACTCGTATGTATTTCTAAAAAAGGATGTTTTCGTAAATGAAAATAGAATCTTATGTGTTTATGCAGATCACTATCTGAAACGCAACACAGATTCTCTACGCCGAGCAGTTGAAAATGACATCTTCTCGGTTGCTCCAAATGTAGACGGTATTGACCGGTTGTAAGGAGCATATAAAACGATGCCACAATTATTCCAATACTACGTTGAAGGTGAAACAGATGCTGCATTATTGAGAGCACTAAAAACAGAAATGCAATGCATAGTTCCAGGGAAAATCAAGGTATTCAATGCTGTTGAAGAAGAATTTACTCGTGCCCGACTAATAACACTGAAACATAAAACAAATGTTGTTCTTCTATTCGACACAGATACACTGAATGCATCTATTCTGAGAAAGAACATCAAATTTCTATCCAACCAATCAATGATAAATCATGTATATTGCCTCCCCCAAGTCAACAACCTTGAAGATGAACTAATACGCAGCTGTAATATTTCAAGAATCAAAGAGTTGCTCTCAAGTAAAACAGATACAGACTTTAAAACTGATTTCTGTAAATGTACCACCATAAAACAATCTCTGGAACGGCATGATTTTTGTTGAATCCAGTTCTATATGGAAGGAATAATCCAGAAGAACTTGGAATAAACCAGGGAAGATTGCGAAATCAGAGGGGATAGCTGGTGTTTAATGGTTGTTTACCAGATATTCCCTCTTTTTGTTTAATAAACAATCAACCCCTGAATAAACAGGAGAATTGGGCTTTTCTATGAAAACAGGCAGAAAATAATAAACGGCCAGTAAACACCTTTCGCGAAATAGTGAAGAGGGAATTGCGAAATTCCTTGTGATGGATGGACTGGTTCAAGAGCGACCAGGTATGGCCGCTTTTGATAGTTGTTCTCCCTGCCTTATTAAACAGCTCTAGGCACCCTGTTGTTCAGCAATAAACGCAGAGTATGCATCCTTGATTTCCTGGGTGTGTACTGCATTACATACTGCCTTCACCTCATCGGGTTGAGTGGTGATGTCATCAGTAGGGGCAATCACATAACGGTGATATGCCCTTGAGATTTCCACCCCGTCCCGTTCGATTACAGTTGCCTGCCTTACTTGTACCTGCTTGAACTCTCCGACAATCTCGATTTTGTCGATTACTGTTGTTTCTGTTAATGCCATTTTATTATCTCCTTAGCTAACTTCATATGTTGCTGTGAATGTAAGGTATCGATTGGATAATGTTGTCTCATATGTTGACCCAACGAAAAGAACTGTGTTGTTTAATGGGTAGGAGTTACGATGGTCATATCCGTTTACCAAAGAAAGAATTCCACCAGCCACGCCAGGGAAACTAGTAGGTGCATTGAAGGGCAACCCACTTACTTTTACATATCCGCTACCTGCATCTATAACAGTAGCACGAATGAAGCATTGAACCGTCACGGTATTTCCAATTTTTGTATATACACCTGTTCTATTTAAATACTCGCTTACGGTTGGATTAGTTGTTGATGCTTCTAATGTTGGTGTCCAAGTCCCTTCTTCATAATCATCAAGCAGATTTGCAACGCTTGCCCCTCCCAAGAAGATACCTGCAGGAGTGATGTTCCCACTGTCATCAATAGTCACCCCGGAGTTCTGTATGTCGCCAGAGGTTCCTGAGAAGCGGGGGATGGCTTTGTCGGTGGAGGTGGGGCGGGTGATTTTCTTTGTGTTGAGTTCATCAACTGCTTCCTGTAGATCTGTTGATTCCAACCCCGATGATGCATGGTCATAACCCACTTGTGAGGCATCAGCATATGCAACCTTCCATGTAGAGGAATCAGCATCGTAGACCTTGATCACTTTCTGGACAGTATTGTAATAAACAGCCCCAGCCGAGGCAGTAGCGGGATCAGCAGCAAAGGCACCCAGCAACTTGGCATTGATCAGGGCCTCGGCCTCCTGGGATACTATTGCAGCATCCCCAGATGCAGCGGCACTCAGGGCAGCATTTATCTCTGATTGTGCAGCATTGTCCTTGCTGGCTTCAGCAGCCTGAGCACTTGCCAGGGCAGATGCAGCAGATCCAGCTGCATTGATCTCGCTGGTGGCTGCTGCATTCTTGCTTGCTAGTGCTGCCGCCTCAGAGCTGGATGCATTGCCTTCGCTGGTTGCCGCTGCGTTTTTACTTGCCAGGGCTGCCGCTGCAGAGTTTGCCGCATTGCCCTCACTGGTAGCTGCTGCGTTTTTGCTTACTAGTGCAGCCGCTGCAGAGTCTGCTGCATTTCCCTCACTGGTGGCTGCTGCTTCAACGGCAGCTTGTACATCTTCGGTAGAGCCATATATGGCCAGTACAGCTGCTGCGGAATCCGCTGCATTGCCTTCGCTGGTTGCCGCTGCGTTTTTACTTGCCAGGGCTGCCGCTGCAGAGTTTGCCGCATTGCCCTCACTGGTAGCTGCTGCGTTTTTGCTTGCCAGGGCAGATGCAGCCGCCGCCTCTGCCGCTTCCTTGAACGATGAATACATGGTGAGGTAATAATCAAAGACGGACAGCTCGGTCTGGATAATTGGATCTGGAGAAAGGTTCTCCTGGACATAGATCAAAGCCGGTTCAGAAACCCATCTTGTGGTAACAACAGCAGCTTCCCCCACTCCATCAACAATGGTTGCATACAGCTGGATCTGCAAGCGCCCTGGAACCTGGGTAGCAAGGGAATCAGGAACCCATGTAAGCTTGACCAGGTTGTCCTCAACAGTAGGAGTAAGGACCACTGACTCACCCTGTCCGTATTTATTCTTATACTGCAGATACCAAGTGAAAGAAGCATTGGTGAGATCCTCACCATTCACCGAGGAAGCCAGAACAAACCGGATACCATCAATCCCCGTCTGACCCCCAATGATAAGGTTCTTTATATCCTCAGTATTAATCGTCTTCAGTCTGAGATGTGCATCAACCATCTGCTACCCTCCTATATATACATGGATAGGATAGCAAATGAAACAAATCTATAATCTTAGGGTTTATTCTTGCATTTGCAAATTTTATGAATGAATAATAGACTATAACACGATTGGAGCTTGCTGCTATGTTTACGTTAGGAAAAATATTTTTAGGAATAGTGGTTATAAAACTGACTATCAATGTATATAGATTGATTAGGATAAGAATCCTTTTTAACCGGTATATTGCTTGGCTAATTAAGGAAAGAAAAGCGACTATCGTTAAAAATAAATCCGAAGTAATCGATTTATGGAAACATGCAGGAATATCCGACTCATATATACCAAGAGTTGACGCCCTTGGACTTGGACAAGTAGCAAGTTATAAGCAACCACTTTTTCATTCTTTTCCTTCAAATCTTGAAGACATGGCTACTACTACACAAAAAGCTTTTCTTGAAGCAATCGGAGTTTACAAAAAAAGAGCTATAGATTCAGTAAATCCGATTGAGTGGATCATTCTAATTGTCTACCTACCACAACGATTTTTAGCATCAATCGGTATAACTAAACCGAAAGCAGTAATAAATATCTCTCAAGGATTGTACTGGTTGGCTGGGGTTTTCTTGACAATTGTTTTTGCTCTATATCCCGTGGAGATCCGATCTGCAATTGAGAGCCTACTATTTAAATAAAGAATCTAGATCCTCTTATTCATTGAAGACAATATGCTTGAAATATTCATTAACTCATTTTCTAAAGTTGTATTACCAGTATTTGTCAGTTTTGAAAACCCACGAAGTTTAAAAGTGTTCATAGGTAAATTATATGTCTCAGAATATATCTTTCTTGAGCCAACTGGTTGATATTCAAGATGAATTGAATAATTCTTGTCGAGTACATCTTCAACAACACTATTAAGCATAATAGTAAAAACCTGGTTTGGACCGATAAACAAATTATTGATACTATCTATTCCTTCCGATGTTTTATTCACCTCTAACGGGGGATCAATCGAAAATTTCTTGATTACAGCACCAGACCTTCCTGCATTCCTGAACTGGAAATCGATATGACGGTTATAATCCGATACAATAAGGAACTGACCGAAAATGTATGGCCTAGTTTCCGACTCCCTCGAAATACGAGCTTCCTTAATTGCTTTATGGTTGTATAACATTATCACGATTGTCGCGAGGACATACACAAGAGTGAGAAGTGCCATTATTAGACCTTGGTTATTATTCATCCAAACACTCATAGTTGCCTCCTTGGATTCATAGAAGATTCTCAAATCTAAACCAATTAGTATTCTACTTTGTTTTCAATACTCTTATCTTCTTGAGTCTCAGTTCCAGACCATAGAAAAATATCAAGATATTTCTGATAGGGATTGGCTTAGAAAATTTTCTCTGAACTAGAATTATATCCGATATTATCTCAATTATTGAATCAATTGACTCAATGAAAGCCTTTCTGGATTCGCTTGTAAGATTCTTGATCCTAAATTCATCAGTCTTTTCAAAAGCTGAACGATAGACAACCTCAAGAGACTGAATGTCTGATAGTGAATATTGGTGGAAAGAAGTGATAAAATATTTGAATTCTTCACCAATCATTTTCATTACTGTCGCACCAGATTTTATAAAGAACGTTCTGTATATATCCAATTCAAATGCATCACTTTGTAAAGTCATTTGGGAAAGGGTGATTCCTGAATTCTTAAATGTTTCCAATAAAGCCAAGATATATTGTTTCTTATGCTTGATTTCTGTTCTATCTTTTTTCCCAGCTAGACTAGCAGCAATGAAGGAAGCAATTACTATCGAAAAAGAAGATGCATATTGTGCAATTAATTGCTGAGTATCTGTATCCTGAAATATCCTAACTGTAAAATTGGGCCACATAGTCACCTCCAAATCATGCTAATGGTACAGCACAATGGAGGCGAAGACCATCCTTAATTTCTTTGCCCTTATTCTTCTTCCCATTCATTATAGAAAGCCAGTCTATCCACCAGGTCCCTGATGTACTCCTTGGCAGCTCGCTTGGCTTCCAGGATTGCTGCAGCCCTCTCATCGTCATCCCCTACATACTTGGCATATTCCAGTTGCATTTCATCTACAGTCATGCCTTGATAAAAAGGATTATCAGGATCTTCCTCATATGATCCATCTTCCTTGAGCTGAGCCCTCAAGGTCTCAAATAGAAATCGTTTCTTGTCCTTGAGGTATACAGAGCGAAGCAGAAAATCCCGCCTTCTCTGTGCTGCAGTCGGTTTCATTGCCCTGCCGTACTCCTCGACAGACACCTCTACCGCATCATCCGGAAGATAGTCACTGACCACATACAGTCCACTCTTGTTCATCTTAATAAACATCGTTTAAACCCCTTTTACCACCTAGTAAACACCTGTTAAACAGTGTTTATTTTACATACAACGCGCCACCGGCACCCCGGTATAGAGCCCCGGAGGCAAGAGACTCGACAGTGGCAGTATCATTGCCAGGAAGCTTCTTCATATACAGGTCATAGTCAGAACCAAAGTAACAACGAAAGGCCATGGATTGTCCACCATCCTCAGAGAAGCCATCACAGGTGACCCCGTCAACAGTTACATCTGTGTTGTTTCTCAGGTCCACCCCATATCCGGGTATGTCAATGTTGATGGAGGACGGATCAATCGCTTGTACAGGGGCAACGGAGAATCCGATTCCCCTACTGACTGTCCCATCATCCTCTTCATAATCCGTATCAATCAGACCACTGAGGGAGCCATACGTTACCCAATGGTACTCGGTATGTGTCCCAAACCAGGGCCATCCGAAAATCCATTCGTTCTGGACTGTATAAGCCTCATACGTGCACTTAGACGAACACCGATACAGAGAATCCCCCGTATCCCCATAGAAATAGACAAAACACTCAATCTCACTGCTTCCCCATGTCCCCAATGCTGTATTGGCAGCAAACATCACCCAACCAACATCCGGCTCCTCGCTGACCTCACACCGGTACAGATTGTTGAACCCTATCCCATTCGCCTGCGCCCAGATGCACAAGTCATAGGCAAGGCTTTTCTGTTGGACCTTCAGTGTCTGCAGGGAGGTAATAGCCCTTGAGGAAGGCTGGGCAACCAAGGCGGGATTGATAAGGATTTCAGTTTCGAAATTACCCCGTAGGTTGCATCGGGTGGCAGACATACCATCAGCAATCGCGTTCCTCATATAGATGTGCTTGTTGGTTACTGCCAAATCCCCGTTACCCATGATCAGTGCACGCTTCTTGATTGAATCGTCAGCTGAGTCTATGAAGTTGTTGTCTATTGCGAGGAGGTAATCCTCACCAGTCTTGATGTAGAACTCGGGGGCAATATCCCAGGCCCCCTCCTCATCCACCTGTCCGGTGGTAATCTTCACCGCAAAGTCCTCACGTTCATCAATCGTTCCTGGCTTCAGCAAGGCGGTCTTTGCGTTTACATTGATGGAAGGATTGGTCCCCGGGGGGTAAGTTGGAACTTTGATTGATAATGCTCGCTCTCTGATGACTGACAGCCCTGATTGATACGCAGGAATTACCGTCCCATCCGTATAAATTTCCTCAGCATATTCTATCCCACTGATCTTACAGACTCGGTTTGTATCCTGGGTAATCTCGGTTATGAGTACCTTTAGGTTCTCTCTCTGGAGTACACCCACGGCTACCAGATCACCGATCACGATGGTTTCATCGATAGGAGTTTTAAGCTGGAGCAAGCGTTTCGAGCTCTCAGCATTGACGATCTCATATGATCCAAGGATATGGTCAATAGTACGAATCCTGATGCCATAGTAGTTACCAGCCACCATGTCGATTTCGCTATCAAGTTCGATTGCGGTAATCAACCCCTCTGCATTCCTTATGACCCCCGAGACCCTTCCTTCCCCAGTCCCTAGCAGAAACTTGTCATTGCTCAGGAGAACAACGTCACCCCGGGTGCAGAGTATACCTTCGATATCACAAGACCAGCTGAACGTCCGCTTTCTCCTGGTAATTTCGAGAAGCCTATACCGGCCTACCTTGGCGACATGAGCAGGATCCGTAACGCCGAAGAGAGTAATCTCCGTACTCTCATCTTCGTCTGTCAGTACGCGGTCGAAGACAATAGAATCATTGACGATACTGACGTTTCTCTCTGATTCTTCATACCCTATCGACGCATCAACAAATTTCAGGTTGAGCACCTCGGTAGGTGATGAAAAATCTTTCTTCATGGAGAATCCTGCAGCATTTAATGGGGTGAACATCTGGGCAATGTATGGATTGATCTTGTCAATTATAATGCCGACTGAATCAGCAGACCGACGAATCTCAGCCATGTTGCTCTGTGCAATCAAGTCGATGAGTTGCCCTATGGTGTAGTCCCCAGTAATCCAGGCATCACAATGGAATCCCTGATCCTCGCAGTACTGATAGAATTCCTCAAACTCATCCCAGACAATCTGGGTATCGGCAACCGGTCTCGGATTGACCTTGGAGTTTGTCAGCAGGTACAGGATGGCTGCAGCAGGGTTCCTGGTAGCAGCAGTTGTCCAGTGTGCAGAACCGGTATCGACACCATCCCATACTCTGGTATTAAGAGTACCTTCAACATTGATGCTGTCGATGGTCCCATTCAGCTGGTCGGTTGCCTTGATATCAACAGCCAGTAAACGGAGATTCGATGGGTTCAAAACAGGTATTGTACTGTCATCATTCTGGTTCTTTGTATAGCTCTGGAGAACATCGAAGTAGATAGTGTCATTGTAAGATGTAGTGGATCCTGCCTTGTTCGTTCTAGAAACCCTAATATCATAGGATCCATCGGCAGAACCGGATGGAGTAATCTCGTACATCTTTCTCCACCTACTCACATTCAGGGTAAGTGACTCATCAGCAAACACATTCCAGGTTCCATCTGGGATACGCCATTCAATCTTCACCCCGATGACAGTGGACTCCTTGTCAGATCCGTTGTATTTGTAGATGCCACTGGGAGCAATTACCCCTACGTTGATCTTGGTAGTACCGCTTGAGGTGGTTCTCTCGATGGGAGTAGCTGTACCGTCATTGGAAAGCTCAACCCCTATCTGGCTCTCTATGACTCTTGCCGCGTAAAGGGTGCTAGGGGTAAGGCTTGTCTGCACCCCGGTGTACTTGCTGATCAGGGTGTCCCCGATCTTGGCGGTATCCATGTCCAAGGTCACGTCTGAGTAGCCGAAGCAGAATTGCTGGACAAAGAACTGGTTATTATCCGCATACCTGGAATAGGGCAACGATGCATGATCAGGATAGATACGCCAATGCCCAAGCAGAATCGGCAACCGCTCCCCCTTTCTGGCTGAATTCGTTGAACCCCTTAGGGAGGGAGATGTCTGGATCTTTGGAAGACCGGGATTAGCTGTAAGGGCTTTGTAGAGCATGACTCCACCAAGCACCAATCCGCCAACCCCTAGCACGATTGAAACAGTCATAGCAATAGTCACTGGATCTTTGGGCACTTGCCTTACAACAATAAAATCCCCGTCACCAGCAATAGTGTGCAAGTCTGCAACAATCTCACCGTTCAGGAACACTTGGCTCTCAGGAGAGCACTGATATTGATCAAGCAGCTCACCAATGGAGGCACTGCCCTTGAATAAATGGTCTGCATACTCGCCAGTAAACAGGTTCTTCTGGATGCGTATCTTCATGCATACAGGGTAGCATTTTGAGCGATTGTTACTTCCGAGGCCTGTAGTAAGCCAAGATCCTTTTCTTCAGCACCGAGGCTTTCTGATAAGAAGCCCCGGAAGCAGTCATGTGGATGATTCCACCCTTGAACCAGACCCCTACATGCAGCAGGTAGTTGAAACCTTTCATGTACACAATGTCGTAGTCCTGGGGAGAATCCACTTCCCGGAATCCTTCGATCGCATCATCCAAGGATGCTTGGTCCCTCACATAGGAGAAAGCAGGAAGCTCAATCTTTAACTCATTTTGAAGTATCACCCTCACAAGTCCGTAGCAGTCGGAGCCTTGCTCTGTCCTGCCATTTTCAGAGTATGGAATGGCAAGGTACTCCTGGATATTCATCCGAAAAGTCCGGGGAAATTGGTTGCATCATAGGCGGTTCCTGAGGCTGTGTATCCAAGCAGTCCTTTCTTTGCCAGTTCCAGTATAACGCTTCCATCCCCAGGTGCTGATACAGAATCAAGCATGAACTCAACAGGATTTTCCAGATACGTATCAGGAACATCAAACTGGATCAGCCCGACAGAAACAGTTACAGGATCCAGTGTTTCCTGCAGTGCCTGTATAATCTGCCTATCGATATCCTCAATCTTTATGTTGCTGGTTGCATCATCAGCCTGGGGATCTGCTGGAGTATAGTCGAAGCCTTTGGGAAGAAACTCCTCACCACTGATGACAGCCTGCTCATTGTTGTCGATGAATCTGAAAACGAAACCAGTGCCAATAATTTTCAGCACATTGCAGAAAATCTTCTCAGAAGAGGGTGCCAAGATCTCTTGCTTGGTTGAAAGAGTAATCATAGGTACACCTCCAATTTCAGTGATGCTTCATGCTCTCCTGGCTTTACCTGCTTCGATGACCAACTGATGATCTTGGCAGTCACCTGCTCGTCGGTCACGAAATCATCATATATAAATGCTAGCGAACCATCAGCCAAGTCATCATGATGCCAATTCATGAAAGCCGTGAGCTGTGAATCATCAAGCATCAGGGTAGTGGAAAGCTCCATGATCCTGGCAGATCGCAAACGCCGTGTCTTTGCAGGACCGCGCTCAGGTTCGAACTTGAGCAGGTTGTCTTTCATGTTCATTGCCCATCCGATGTTGGGACCAAGAATTGTCTGTGGCCAGTATTTGTTATCCATGGATTCCTACCTTCTTCACTCCGTACCTATTGCCCAAGGACCTGTCATACCGACCCTCGGATATCTGCTTGTCAACAGCCTTACCTATGGAGATAAGGTATTCCCGTCCTTGATCGGTTTCCCGCTCTTCTTGGGTTACCGCTGCACCTGAATAGTTGTTGATGGTTATTTTCACATTCGAACCTTGTCCGTATGTAGCATCCCCCTTGCGGACACTCTCTGCCATTGGAGCGGGGAGAATTGTTTCGCCCTGGTGAACAACTGCAAGCATATCCTCCGGGATGTTCTCAGCCCCCACTGCAAATGAGGGCAATGGTTGGGACTGGATAGCTGCTATCTGGAGAGCACCTGTCACCCCTGCAGCAACAGACAGTCCAACACCTGCCCAACCTCCTGGATCAGCCAAGGCTTTGACGATGGCAGACAGCATGGAGATTGTCGCAGTGAAGATATTGAGCTCCTTCTCGCGCTTTGCCTGCTCGATCTGGAGCTGTTGCTTCTTCTTGTCCGCCTCGTCCTCTATACGCTGTTTCTCGATCGCCCTGGACTTCTCCTGGGCAAGCTCCATGTCACCAGCCTCAACTGCAGCATCATACTCATCCTGCAGCTTCTCGATGGCACTCTTTTCCTGTAGACCCAAGGCAGCAAGCTGGGTTTCTGTTTGTTTGTCAATTGCGTCAATCCTGGCATCAGTCTGTGAAGACAGAAATGCTGAAAACTCGCTGCTCAGATTGCTAATCGTACCTGATACGGTTGATACCACATCGAGCCAGAAATCCTTTGTCTTCTCTGCTTGGTCCTTCTGTAGTTGCACCTGCTTGTTTGCATAGTAGATGCCAAGGTCGTCCAGTTCCTTTTGGGTTGCTTCACCCTTATCCACCTTCTCCTGCATGGCAGCGATGGCAGCGTCTCGTTCCTGCTCTATAAGAGCCAACCGAATTGCACCTGCATCCCTGAACTTCCCGATTTGTTCCAATTCAGTTGCTGTAGACTCCTTGGATGAAGTGGATTGACTAAGCAACATATCTGAAATCTTCTTGGCATTCTCAGCAAGGGTGTCCGTCTTCTTCTTGTCCGCTTCTTCAATTGCCTTGTTTTTTTCAAGCTCAATATCAATCGCCTCATTCCTATAATATATCCTGAGGTCGCGAAGCTCCTGTTCTGTGGCTTCACCCTTATCCACCTTCTCCTGCATGGCTGCAAGCGCAGTATCCCGTTCCTTGTTCAGCAGTCCAAGGCGGAGCGCATAAGCCTTCTCATACTCACCTTTCTGTTCCCACTCGGACGCTGCGGTTTTCTTGGAAGTGGCGGCCTGTTCTGACAGCATGTCGGTAACTTTTTTCGCGTTCTTGGCAAGGATGTCTGCCTTCTTTTTGTCAGCCTCCAAGATCTTCTTGGCATTCTCAGCAAGGGTTTCTGCTTTCTTCTTGTCCGCTTCCTCAATCGCCTTGTTTTTCTCCAGCTCGATGTCTATTGCTTCGTTCCTATAGTAGATTCTGAGGTCGCGAAGCTCCTGTTCTGTGGCTTCTCCCTTATCCACCTTCTCCTGCATGGCTGCAAGCGCAGTATCCCGTTCCTTGTTCAGCAGTCCAAGGCGGAGCGCATAAGCCTTCTCATACTCACCTTTCTGTTCCCACTCCGATGCTGCGGCTTTTTTGGATGCTGCAGCCTGTTCCGACAACATGTCTGCAACTTCTCTCGCATTTTCAGCAAGGGCATCTGCCTTCTCTTGATCAGCTTCCAATAGCTGTTCATCTGCTTCCTTGTTAATTTGCTGTGTTTCCAAAATGAAGGCTGCATTGAGTGCCTTCAGTTCGTCCCATGCCCCGGCATTTGCCATGATGCGTTTGGTCAATTCATCGATGGAAAGAGCAGTAACGTCCTCCTCGGAATTAATGAGATTTGCATCAGAGGCAAGCTTGCGGATTGCCTCTTCCCTCTCCGCTTTCAACAGACTGATTCGGATGGAAGCGGCATCTTTGAAATTACCAGCCTCTTCGGCTTGGTCGGCCTTCAATTCCTTGAGCTTGGTTTGCCAATCATTAGCTACGAAGATGGCCTGTTTTGTAGCCTCTGTATCAGCTTCGGTTGCATCGGTCTTTGCTGTCATCGCAGAGGCAAGATTGACAATGAGATCATACAATTCTTTGTCAGAATATTTATAGGATTCAATATCAATCAGACCATCCCTATAGAGTTGGGCCGTTGCAGCTAGTGCTTCCGAAAGTTCAGCATTTCCAGTTTCGTATACCTCTTGCCTGTCTTTGAATGTATTTGCAGCGTTTTCCAAATTCTTATCGAGCCTTCCTGAGATTTCTTCCCAGTCCGATGCAAGGACAGAAAGAGTCTTTCTCAGGGTTTGCTCATAGTTGCTCAGCTGGTCCTTGTCACCAAGGTTCTCCAGCATTTCATCGACGAATGACTTCCCTTTCTTTCCAATTTTATAGGCATCCATCTGAGCTTGGGCAAACAACATCTCTTCCAGTGCTATCTCAATCTCATCTGAGGTTGATTTATATTTTTTTGCAACTTCAGCAAGAGCTGTATATGCTTCTGCAGCCACAGCCTGTTGTCTGATTTCAAGCAGAGTCCGTTCAGCCTGGCTCATGTTTTCTGTATCGCTGGTGAGTTGCTTTGTTATCTGACTGTAATCATAGGAGGCTTCAGCCAATTTATCGGTTGCCTCAGCAAGCTGTTCGCTAGGACCCTTCGCTGAGCTAATCAGGACTGTCAAAGCAGCAATGGAACCAATGGCAATACCGACAGGCCCTGTTATTGTGGTCATCGCCACCCCGAAGGCAAGGGCTGCAGCTGTTGCTGACTGTGCAGCATCCGGCCAATCGTTGAACATCTGCATGATGTCAAGGCCAAGATTGAGAAAGGCTGTTGCCGTCGGGATCAAAGCATCCCCGAGCTCAGCCTTCAGGTCATCAAGGCGCTGCTGTGCCCCCTGGGATGAGTTGGCAAAGCTGTCCGATGTCCTTGCTGCATCCCCTACCGTATAGTTGTACTCCTTCCAAAGCTGGACATCCTGGTGCAACGCGTTCTTTGATTGGCTGACCACCCCGGATAATACGGCTTCCTGCTTTTCCAGATTGGACATCTGCTCCCAAGTCTTCCCAATAGCCTTGGCATATTCACCCTGGTTGATGGTTGCAACCGAGAGCGATACACCGAGCCGTCGGAGAGCTTCGAACTGGAAGGACAATCCTGACTGCATCGCAGCCATCGCTTCTGCAACCGGCACATTGGAGAAACTCGCCAAGTCATTAGTGATACCAACTACAGCCTGGGAATACCTTGCTGCAGATTCTATGGTATCGCCATACCCGGTTCTCAGGTCCTGCTGGGTTGCAAGGAATTCCTTGGTTGCCGTAATACCCCGATTTGTTGCATCGGCATACTGGCGTACCCATGCATTCGTATCATTCTCGATCCCGGCAAACACCGTATCGAACTTGTTCTGAAGCTCCTCGACACGACTTGATGCATTAAGCAGGCTCTTGATCAGGTAACCGGAAATGATGGTAGTGGAGACACGCTTGATCCGGTCTCCCATTTTCTCAATCGATATGCCGGTCTTTTCAATCTTCGATCTTGATGATTCAAGATTCTTGTCCAAGGCCGTACTATCACCAGTAATCTTATAGATCAACGTACCCAAAAGATTGTCCATGTCAGTTACTCCTGGTCACAACACCATCCTTGATGGCATCTTCAAGACCTGTATTTTTTTTCTTGCGTCCTTCCCAACATGCTGCATAATCCACAGGCGGTACCAGAGGGGCAAGTTTTGCGATGTCATATAAATCAAGTTCATTGTAAAAGTAGGCGGGCGTGATGTATGACCACGTCCGCCCAAATAATGCACAAAGTCGGTCATAGTCCAAATGGCCGTCTACTTTTTTTTTTGCTCCCCTGCATCCTTTGAGAGGCAAGCTTCGATGAATGACCGGATATCGAATTCATCGGTATTTGACTCCCACCATGCCTTGTCATACTCGTACCCGTTCTTGGTAAGCAACAGAGTGAGGATGTCCTCATAAGCCTGTTTCTTATCGAGCATGAATTGGTCTACTGCAGCTTCCTGCTCAGCAGCACTGGCAATCCCTTCAGGGTTTGATACATCGATGGTGGAAATCGTTCTCAACATCTCCCCCATCTGCTTGAGATGATTTGCATACATCAGCCGCACTCCCGTGACAACACGGGAGATTCGGAAAGTCTTGTCAGATACCTTGATCGCTGCAGTCATGCAGTTCTCGCGGCCATTCAAATCATACAGCCGTTCCTTCATACTCCCCCCTATTCGACGCCAATCTCATCGATGATGTCGAGCAGCTGTGAACCACTTGCCCGGCTGGTGTCAAGCTCGCCACTGATGGTCACCGGGATTGAAACAGGTTTGTCTGCATCGGATCCCGGGAAGGAAAGCTTAAGTCCACTATCCATCAAGGCACTGAACAGTGTGACCTGGAAAAGCTTCCCGTTCTGTGTCTTGCTGAATCTGACAATCTTGGGAGTAATCTCCACCACCGGGGCACCCATCTCAACCTTCATCGAAGCTGCAGGGGTGTATCCATACGTGATGTCAATCTGTCCAAGCGTCGGAGCTGTAGCCGAGGAGATCATGAGGATCCCCCACTTTCCTGAGGCATCCATGCCCTGGACATAATCAGCACCCTCGACAAGTACGGTCTCTCCATACTTGACGCTGGTGATGCTCTGCTTTGCCCCGTTTGAGTTCTGCCCGGAAAGAAGATACAGCTTGCCAAGAGCCCATCCCGAGGCAATTGTATGGACCGCACCGGCTACAGGATCCCCGGCAACAGGGGTAACGGTCATCACCCCTCCAGTGAGCTTGTTGATTACGTCCATCCTGATCTGATACAGCTCTGTGGAAGCCTTGGCTGCCATGTTCTTCACATAGTTCACCACTTTTTCACGCTTCGATCCCTGGACCAGGAGCTTGTCGTAGCTGATTTCCAAATTCGAGTCGGTATCCATCGGGATAACACCGACATCCTCAAGCGCTTCCACGCTGCTCCCTACGCTCATTGTACATCCGGCTGGCAGATGTATGCCTGCATAATTCATGCGTCCCTCCTACAGGATAGTTTGATATCGACCGGAACCTTGAAGCTCCCGTCTTCCATTCTTAAGACCATTGCCCGTTCAGCCAACATTGAGCTGAACGAAGTAGTGCCATATACAAATGCCTTGCCAAAGAGTTCCTTCTCTACCGCCTCAGCAAGCTCTACCACAGCAAACTCGTTGTCCGAGTAGCAGTCCAACTGCATCCTCGGGCAGGCTGCATCAATCTCCCGGAATCCCCTGGCACTGATGTCTTGCAACACCATGAACGGTATAGCAGTTTTCTTGGGTGCCAGCTTCCAGAAAATCCGGCTACCGAACAAGGCCTTCATCTGTTGGTTGTTCCTGAGCCATCCCAGGAAATCTTTCTCATGCAACATCAGTCGGCCTCCGCTCTCAAGCGTCGCTTGAATATGCCATCCACTTCTTTCCTGGATGCATCGAAACCGGTGCGCATGAATGCTTGTGCCTCGGTGAACCTGGTCCCGTATTCAACATGGGCTGCATACTCGACATTGGTCCCGACTACCGCCTCACCAGCAGCAGGAGATCCTTGCAAGGTTCCGTCTCCCCCTGCCCTGAGTCCGGAGCCTGTAATGTATCCAATGGATCCGCGAAGGCGTCCAGTATCAACCGGGCATCTGGCAATACATTCACCCTGGACAACAACGGCAGCCTCTACCAGTGCGATGTCACGTTGCTTGAGCACATCAGCCTTAACCTTTTTTGAATTATCGATGAATTTCACTGTGCTCATGCGTATTCCTTCACCCAAACCTGAAGATGATGACCTGCTCCTCCTGCGTCGATGATCGGAGGTACAATCTCGTAGGTCACCCCTTCTATCATGAGTTTGTCGCCAAGCAACAGGACGAACGACTCCATGAAAACCAGATGGGTTACATCGGATCGTATCTTTCCATCTATGTACTCACGTCCGCTTGATGCCTGTATCCTGCAGGGAACCTCCCCCACTGTGATGTCATCCCCTGTGTCGCCCCAATCCCCCGTTGGTTCAGACGTACGCAGGATGGAAGCTGTCTTGTTCAGCCTGCTTTTAAAACTCATCGCAACCTCCCGTATCGCTTGATCTTCTTAACCGTTGATCGGGGATATCCAAATTGCAGATCAGTAGAAAAGGAAGCAGAGTACCCACCGATCATCTCATAGGACATACCCACATTCCCTCCCAGTGTGATGATCTTGTAGCTGATCATCTCTGCAGCAGTCATCATTGAACCGACTGGGTAAACGGTATTTCCTGATGCATCGGTATCGAACGGCTTGTTCCGAATGGAGAGATAATCGGACTCGACAGCGATGATCAGGGCACGAATCTGTCCATCGTTCTTGTCAGTGCTGATTCCAGCCAAATCCTTGTATTGTTCAAGTGTGATAATACTCATGCCTTGATTGTACGATTTTGGGTGGATATGAAATCCGACACCTAAACGGACATTCAATACCTATTGAATAGTCATTTAAAAACGACCCAGGGTATCCCCCGGGCCGCTTGCATTCGAATCCGCTTACCTAGCGAGGCAGGTAAACCGGATATACATCAATTGCTCCCACTGCTGCAGCATCGTCACAGGTCACCGTGACACCGGTCCATCTCTTGATGCTCGGAGGAAGCACATAGTCGACAATCAGTTCCTTGTCGGCATACTCCTTGGCACCCGTAACCGTAAAGGTATATTTGGCTGCAACCGAGTCGCTTGCCTCACCATCCTTGATGGCAATTGTCAATACCTTGTCAGCAGCGATGGAGACAGCCCCATGGGCAACCGCCTTGATGCAGATGCCACCACTCTGTCCTCCGGTCCCTGTGTCGATCACAGAACCGGGCACCCCTGCCCCTGCTCCTGCAAGAGCCACCGCCTTCTGGTACTGTTCGCTATAGACCTTGAGGTCCCCAGCCAGACTCATCTTTGCCATGTAAGTTCCTCCTTACGCCACTACAATGTTCGAGAACAACCCTTCAGTGCCTTGGTTGTACGAAGTCGTGATCGGTACCTGGTCCCAGGATCCAATAGCCCGGCTGAAGTCCATGTCCTTCACATTCATGCTCAAGGCATTCCCCTTGATTGCACGGATGTACTTCATGGTCATCGGGTGGGTGATGATCCTTGTGACCCCATCCTCACCTGCATGCGCCTTGGCAAGCATATCGTCGATCATGTCGGCGGTAGGCTTATGGGTCGCATCGATGTTGCAGATTGCTCCCACACACTTGGTGTTGTCCAGGAGGAAGTCAAGATAACTCTTGAAGTCTGCCCCATAGCAGGTCACCCCGCTGCTGTTCTTGTATGCACCACCTCCGGAAAGCGGAAGCACATCGAACATCGCCCCCTGGCCGAACCCATTGGGATCATAAAGCCCACAGAAGTTGTCCTCGGTGAACCTGACAGCCATGATTGCATGTCCTTGGCCACTGCCACCGGCACTCTCAATGTTGCCGATCTGGTTTGCATAAGCCAGGAACAGGGCGATGAGTTGCTTCTCAACGCTCATTGCGCTCTTGCGGATGATCAGCGGAGACTTCTCGGCAAGGTAACTTGCAAAAGGATCGTTGCGTCCATAGAGGTCGGTGAGCTTATCAACCGGCGCTTCCACGTTGAAGCCCAGGATACCAAGGTCCTCAGTCTCCAGCTTCTTGGAGATGTCAGCAGAAGGGAGAGGTGCATCCATGGCTACGAAGCCTGCCTCTCCGATCTCTTCGATTTTCTCATAGGCATGATGCAACCCCTTGTTCGTCGGATAGAACTGGGCAATGTCCAAAACCGGGCAGTTGACGGTGATGTCTTCCACCTGTTGTGGCTGTGCGCTTGCATATTGCGCAGAAATCTCTTTCAAAGTAGCCATCTAATTACTTCCTCCCCAAGATTGATTTGAAAAAGGTCTTTGAATCGACCTTCCCATTCGCAGAGCCACCGGAACCAGGTGCTCCTGTCTGAGCGACCCCCTTCTTCACTTCGGCTTCGGCCTCAGCCTTGACCTGTGCAACGAGCTTGGCGAGCAAGGCCCCGTTCTTCTCCACCTCTTCAGCGGTGCCACCCGATACAAGATCGAGATACTCTTCATCAAGGCCTGCTTTCTGCAGTTGGATGGTTCGGTTCTGCCTGACAAGACTGTCCTGCATATCCTTCAGTTCTGCCGCCTTGCGCTCATCCTCGGTCATCTTTTGCCGCTCAGCTTCCTTTCGGGCTTTCTCGGCTTCAGCTTCCTTTGCCTTGAGCTCGGCAAGTTCTTTCTTGGCCTTCTCAAGTTCAGCCTTTTCAGGACTCACTGCATCAGGCTCTTTTTTGGGATCTTCCTTTGGGTCTTCCTTCGGGTCGACCTTCGGATTCTTCTCTTTAGCGGGATCAGCAGAACCGCCTCCGGCCCCACCGTCATCAGCTGCCAACATCAAACGATAAAATCTTTTCATGGTTCCCTCCTGGAACTAAATTGAATCTTGACGATAGTAAGCGTATCATTTTGCAATCCCCCAGAATCCGAGGGGTTTCAGCATCAACCTAGGTCACCCATGACATGGCATACGGGGTGATTGGACTGGATTTCCACAGAGAGGTATTTATAAACGTTTATAAATGGCCTCTCCCAAAAAAGTGGGGTAATCGGACGTTTGAACTGGACGAAGCTCTCACAGCGCGATTTTAGCGCCTCTTGAATTTCTGCTCTTCCAGCCAATCGGAATAACTGATCCATGGGCTGATACCATCGCCCCTGGTTCTGCGTTCCTTGGGTGGATAGCCCTTGACCTGAGCCCGCATACGACACCTACAGTTGATATCGAAGGAGGCGACTCCTGAATGCAGCGGAGCTGTGACAAGTCCGATTCCCGGAACTTCCCATCCGCCCTTCTCCTCATCCCTGGCTTGGCCGTCCAGAGCCCCATGCTCAGGTCTGGTCCTTCCATCCAGCGTTGCGTCCCAGATCATCTCCAAGTCACATCCCAGCTCGGCTGCCTTCCGGTATGCAGCATCCTGCCCTTCCACGATCACCCGCTGGCCTTCCGTCCTGGCAACCGTCATCGACCATGCAGCCATCCCACGGTTTCCATAGACAGCCTTCACCCTTTTCATGTCCACCCCGATATGATTGGCGATTCTTTTGGCAAGCAACGTATAGCTGTCCCCTCTGGTTACAGCTGTACTGATGTCCTTCCTGATGGCAGCGATCGCCTGCTTCTGTGGAATGGAGAGAAGCTTGCTCTTGGCAAACATGTCATAGCTTCCTTTCACAGCCTGTTCCACTGCAGCCTCGGGAACCAACCCCCAATTGATGGACATTCCCCCGGCCTGGTCAATGGCATAGGCATGACGGTAGAAGGATGCCTCATACATTTCACCTGTCAGTATTCCGACATATTCGCTCACCGTCGGCACCTTGGTCCTGAGGATGCGCTCGATGTCATCCTGTAGGCTGGTCAGACGGTTGGCCTTGCTCATGGTGGCGTTGTCAAGCTTCCCGTCTTTCGCGTACCTGGCATAAATGCGCTTGAGCTTCTCCCTGCATTCCTGAAGGACCTCACCATACCTGGTGACAATCTCCAGCTCACCCTCATCCAACAGCTTTGCCAATTCGATTTGCGTGGTGCCATACAGGCTGCGGAACAGGTTACGAGCCATACCCGCTCATTGCCAAGTCAAGATTATTCTTCATGTTGTTGTCCTGGTCGGCGATCAACCGCTTCTCTTCCTCTGCAATATCATCGACGATTCCCGCTTGCTGCATCTGTTCAAGGATCGTCCTCTGGCTTATGAACGGCGAAGCGTTGACAGCATTGTTGATGGTTGTGGTTGATTCAGCCGGGAGGTTGCGCTTCCACTTGACCGAGATCTGATCAGCCTTGTAAGGCAGTGTATCGCTTGAAAGTTGATTCACCGCCAGACTCTTGCCCTCCAGCCAATTCAGATAGTTGCAGATCAGTCGAAGGCGCTTCTGCAGTCCGTCTGTAAAACCGCTCTGCTTATCCCCAGCCACCATGACCTCGAAGGTTGCATACAGATACTTGAGGGCTTCTCCGGACTGTTGGGCCAAGGCATCCCTATCTGAAAGATTCGGAATCCCACTCATACTGTAGATCAGGTCCTCGACCTTCGCCCTCAATTTTTCCCGCCCATCATATACGTTAGGTTTTGTCAGGTAGCTTGCATCTGCATCCTCAGGCAGATCATCCAAAATGCGCTTCTCCCTGATCTTGTCTAGCTGCTCGTCATCCAGGACTGCGTTCTTCAAGAGCAGCAAGGCGTCGCTGAACTTCCCATCCTCGTCAAGGCCGTTTGAAAGGATCTCGTCATGGGCATCGATGAGGCCCAGGACTATCTCGATATCCCCAAGTCCTTCCTCGTTGTTTCGGTATTCCAGGACAGGTACTTCACCGAAAAAGTGGGTGGTGACCGTAGGGATCCCAAGGCCACCGGTTGTCCTGGTGAACTTCTCGATACGGTCCTTGTAATACACATCGACATGACGATGTGTATCATTGATTGTATAGAAGTTGATGCATGCTGCCATTCTTGGTTTGATGGAAGGAAGGTAGACGGGAATCATCTGGCTCGCCGGTACCCGGTAGAACTGGGGTTCTGCATTGGGATTATCCACGAAAAGACATTCGAAGGCCGATCCATACAGGGCCTGCTCACGGGCCAAGCGGATGTTCTCGGTCTGCTCGTCATTGTCATCGAAGATGGGTTTCATCTTCTCTGCAAGCCTCGGGTCACCATCCGGGTACTTATAGGTTATGCAGCCTTCCTTGAACATGAATCCCAATACATTCTTGATCAACTTCCTACCGAACGGGACTGCTACCTTGTGGTTGCGGTCCTGCTGCAGGATCGTACGATTCCTGGCATTGTAATAATCCTCAAGCATCTTCAGCTCGGTATTCCACATTTCCTTGGCAGCAATAGCCCTCAGGATTTGTGACTCTGTAAGCCGGTCTTTGAACTGCAGCGTGTAGATTGGTATCATAGGTTGAGCTCCTTCTTGATATTTCGATTCCGGTTCTTCTTCAGGGAGAGGGCGCTGGTGCCACCACCACCCCGACCCTCGGCAGCAAGCACGGCATAATAGAGCGCATCACAGAGGTCGTCGTATCCGGCCGCGGGGAATCCCACCAGTTGGTCAATCAGATCCTCGTTCCCAGGGCCGAATACGATGACGCCGTTCTCGACCATCGGGCTGATGTACATCAAACGTTGCGCCTTGCTTCCACGCCCCGGGTTGCGTCCCCGTAGCGGTAGGTGTATGTTTTGTTCCTCTGCTTTCTCGATGACGTTCTTCTTGTAGATTGCCTGGAAGGCAACGCTCTCCATATAGGCCCTGCGATAGCGGAACAGTTTGTAGCGGTCGATGAGCCTTGCAGTGAAGGTCTCAGTGGATTCCTTCTTGCCATGACTCGAGACAACGTAGTATGTCTTGTCCATCTTGTTGCGTCCAAGATCCACCACGGCGCTCATATCATGAGCACCGGTTGCCGGGTCGATTCCTTCATACATGGAAAGGCTATCCGGGATATCAGAAGCCTTTACCCTTACGATCCATGCTGCCTTGAATATACGCTCCTCATCCGAGAGAGGCCTGGACAGATATTCCTGGGCATATGCCAGGGAACCAAGATCTGACTGCAATGTCTTGAGATCTTCCCAGCTGTAGCGCTCGGGCCAAAGCGGTGTGCCTTGCCCAGCATCCTTGCCCGGGATCTCTGCAGAGAATCTCAGTCCTATCCATTTTTCCTTTCGCCCTTCCTTAATATCTGTGAGCAACCTTGAGGGAAGGTCATCCTCATTGGTGATCGTGTTGACCACGATGATCAATGCCTCGGTTCCAAGAGGCTGGATGGTACGGTTGAACCAGCGAGAGACCTTGTCGCGTATGATGCTGCTGTCTGCCTCGTTGTCCTTGAAGGTGTCATCGACGATTACCAGGTCAGGCCTGTTCTCCTTCTTACGCAGGCCCCTGAGCGAGCCACCCTTGCCCCTGGCTGTAACCGCTGTACCGTTTGAAAGTGAGAGCAGCTTCTTGTTCCAGGTTGTTCCCTGAAGGTTGCCGAAATCATCGATTATTCGGTCATTCTCCTCGATTGCAAGACGGATGTTCTCCATCTGCAATTGGGCATCATCACTGCTGGCACCTACAATGATAATGAACTTGGACTTCTTGAAAAGAAGTTGCCACAGCGGGAATGCAAATGTCATGCGTGTTGATTTACCATGGCCACGCGGTTCTACATCAATGATTCCACGCAGGTTCTTGGCGGCACGGAAAGTGGACTGGAAGTCCTCCGGCACAATCTCGCGCAGCCTTGAAGCCTGGGCCTCGGTGAGCTCGCGATTCTGGATGACATCATAGAGGATTTTCTGGTACTCGGCAGCCTTGCAGAAAAAGTATTGGGGAAGATAATACTCGCAGAAGAAAGTGAAGTCATTCTCCGCCCTGTTCTTCCTGTCTTCCCGTTCCGCTGCAAGCCTCTGGTCCTCCGCAGCATGTGCAAGGACCGGGTTCCTATCCATCAACTCCTCAAGTGCTGTTTTCATTTGTCCTTTACCTTCAATCCAGCAATCGCTTTCTTAAGACCATCGAGCAAGTCGGGATTGCTCTGTCCCAGTTCCTTTGCAAGTGCGTCATAGACGGCTGCCTTGGTGTTCTCCACCCCTCGCTCAAAGGACAGCCTGAATTGGGCCAGCTTCACCTGGTTGTTCATCACAGGAGCCATGGCCTTGAAGAAATCGGAGTCATCCTCGAACTCAAGGTCCTGCATGGAAAGAATCCTGTCGTAGAACATGTTTGCCACCATCGAGTTTGCAGCTTCGGCTAGCTCTACGTTCGTACCTTTGACCGCGGTGACAATCGAACGTGCCGACTCTGCAGCAAGCTTGTACTTCTCCGCCTTGCGCTCAGCACCGGCATAGCAACGCCTGACTGCCTCACGGCTGATATCGTGACCCGCCTTCTGCAGATAATCGGCAATCTGCTCATTGGTCATGTGTTCCTCATCATGGAGGCGGACAATCTCATCAATGAGTCCCAGTTGGTCGGCCTTGCTTCTGCGTCCCATGGCCTACCTCCGTACAAAGACACCGGCGTCACAGACAGTGCCGTCAACCAGGTCCTTACCGATCGGGGTGATCCTGAAGCTACGGATCTTGTCGAACTGACTTCCAAAGGGATTTGCAAAGTCCTTCTGGCTGGCATACCCCTTGTCAACGAGATAGGACATCTCCTTCTCGATATCCTCTGTTCTCCAATATTCATAGAAGGTCTCAAACATACTCTCCTTGCTGATCTGCTCGGGGTATATCCCGGCCAGAAACAGAAGGATGTTTCCCCTAAGCTCTTTCTTCTTCACGACTGCCAACTCCATCTCAATTCCCCCTCTTGGCTATCAGTTCAGTAAGATGCAATATATTCTGGTTCACATTGTTCAGCTCGGTTCTCCAGCCCCCAAACTGCTGAAACATATCTTCCTTTGATACAGAATGCTGTTGCAGATAGGCTATTTTCTCATTCTGTGCTGTATCAACAGCTTTCTGCTCATCCTTCATGCTGGAGACCATGGCCTTCAATTCCTTGGCATCCTCACGGTACTGCTTGAGCAGCATGATGATGACGATGAGCAGTAGTATGATCAGGGCTACAGGACCCAGCTGACTCGCTATCCCCAGGAATTCCATCACGCCATCCCGTTGTTACTGCAGCCCAGGTTGTCTGCGTCGTGCTGGTCAGTTCCAAACAGATCATTGAACAAACCATAGCAACATGCATAAGGGTAATGATTGGATTTATCATGCAAACAGCCTTCACAAGACAGAAGGTCACATGCTTGCTGATCAAGAGTATTCCCATTCGATTCCGCAAGGTTTTCGATGTAAATCTGGAAATTTGGCTTTTTCATACTGATGACTCCTTGTATTGATTGTAATAAAAAAGATGCTCCCGGATTCCGATGGTATCCAGGAGCCAACGATTTCAAAAAACGCTAAGGAGGATTGAACAGGATGTAGGAGCATGCTGATATTGAAAGGACAACCAGGGCGACAACTGCAATATCAGCCTTCACTTTCGTCCACTTCAATTTGTGTTCCATAGTTGCGTATCCACTCTGCAAGGCGTCGATTGTTTTCGGCGAGCTTTCCAACGTTGCCTTGTCCTGACTCGACAGACTTTCCAATGCCGTCAAGCGCTGTCCTTGCTTCACTGAGTTCTGCTGTAAGAACGCTATATCGCTCTGCATCAATGTGATGGAGTTCCCTAAGCTGATCGAGCTCTGCTTCACGCTGTCGAAGTCGTTCTGTAAGTCCAGCGTAATCTTCTCGTAGTTTTGCAAAATCTGCTGCAGCTGCACCATTGGATCGTCTGCCCACAAGAAAACCGGCAAGAGCAGCAAAGATAATAACAACCCAGCCAAGATGATGGTCCTGGAGCCAATCCTTAATCTTGGTAAACACATCAGTCACCTCCATTCTTCATCAAGGGGGCAATGTCTATCCCTTGTCTCTTTGATATGAATGCCATGATCCTCTTGGCAAACTCCATACTTACGAAGTACTGAAAAAGAAACACTGCGATGGTGTGTATGAGGTATACCCAGATTGTTGATGGTTGTATCCAGGCCTTGAAAAAAAGAAATGAGACAACACATGAGAATGCAAGACCTGTCAGTAAGCCAATCCAGGAGGGTATATGCCAAGGCACATACTCCTTTACTTCATTCTTGTTCTCTTCTGTGAGTTCTTCTAAAGGCCGCTCATGCGCCTTCTTGAGCTGACGCTTCAGAACTTCCATGAGAAATACGACGACCAATCCAGCTCCCACAATCGTTATCAAGAGTAATTTTAAGTCCATAAAAAATCCCCCGTTGCTAACAGCGTAGCAAATACGGGGGATGTAAAATCCGAGTACACACGATTATTGTGAAATACAAAAACAATGATCCAATAACTTAATCAATAATGAATAATCGTCATTCCCTACAGCAATCATACTGTTTAAATATTCTTGATCGCTTATTGGATGGTGGTGAATGGACCAATTCTTTGAACAGTAATTGTTAGGAATAAATAACGCAGCAATCAGATACCGCGAAATATGTCCGTTTCCATTCACGTATGGATGTACTTTTATGAATTTATTAACAATCCAATATGCAATGATTGATAGATTGGAAAACTTAGTCATTTCATCATAATTGGCTACATTCCTATCAAATTCCTCAAGCAATGCTTGAATTGTTGGTGCAATAGCTGTCATGGTTTGAAGAACTAAATGATAAGGACATCCATATCTTCCTCCAAATTTCACCGCATAATTTACACCGGACTCACCTCGGTACTTACCAGCAAAAGTCGGAATCAGCTGATTAAACATCTCATTGTGAATGTTTCTAGTATCACAAATTGAAGGGCTGTCCACGCTTGTTTGGGTTGACAACCTAGAAAGTATATTCTTTTCACAGGTTAAAAGAATCTGATTATGATTAGGAATATGGGTATATTCTGTCTCAGTGCTTAACGTAATTGTCATTATTCAATATTTCTTAATTTCACGATCTGTTTTTTAGACGCGCAAAGTATTTATCTCTGTTTAGAACCTGGTCATCGACGATTGCCTTTATTTTATCGAATAATTCATCTCCTCCTATCGTTCTAATATCTTCTGCTGAGTTCAGAAGCTTTGGAGGCGTCAAGTCCAGATCAAACGATGTTGGGACCTCAATGGTTTCTGAAACAAGTTGCATACCATGCCAAATCAATTCATTAATATTAGTCTGAGTATAGAAACTATCTGCCAAAAATTCTGAAACAGTCTGCATGTCAGCATTAATGGAGCTATCATTGCTGCTGATAGAAATTTTATTACGAACCTGCAAACCACTTTCAAATGTTAAACGAATATTCAAATCAAATGGCATCGAAGAGGAAATAAGTTGTACGCCCATATTAACCACCCTTATCTATCTCTTTTTCTGAGAATCCGGAACATTAGCAGAAATCATAGGTGAATGCTGCATTAAATAGACCGGATTCCCAGCTTCATCATAGGCATCGACTAGTTTGAAAACTTTCAAAACAGGATGCTTATATCTGATTACAGAGCCATCATCAAGAGTAACACTCGCCCAAGGATCGTTACTTTCTTTAATATCCATGAGGACCGCATCTTTTAAGACATTCTTGATTTTTCCGTCAGGTTGCAATTCCGCAAGTGGAACTTTTTCTATGTTTCTACTCATTCCGAAATCCTTTATATGATATATCATGTAACACAAATAATTGGATTATAAATGTAAACCAGTGATTTGCGTTTCATCTTGTATATCTGCGTATCACTACGTACCCATAGGTTATAGCTTTTACCTCTTACAGTCTACAACTTTAATCCGGATTAGCGTAATAATTGTCGATCCTCTGCATTTTTTTAGCTTCCGTACAGCAACAGCCAGTCTATTTCATAGGTATATAGATTGTACCGGCAATATATGGAATGAGCTCGTATGCAAAGAAATCTTCTGTGAATCCAGTCGTACTTGATGATGTAGTTTCAAAATACGCATATTCTGCAAGATACGCCAAGGCATTGATACCTGCAGATATCGCTACATTATCAATTGTCCAATATCTGATGGAGGCATTGGCAAAAGCCCCAACATCAAAGGCCAATACCTTTGTATAGTAAGTAACCCGAGCGATTTCTTTCAGGGCAAAACCACCAGAAACCACCATATCTGCTGAATCTGATAGATTGAACCCCTTCCACATACCGGCATTAAGTATCACATTGACGGCATACCGATAACTTGGGTTGGATGTGACTCCGTTGAGTGTAAGGCTCAGAGGCATTTGTATCACACCGCCTCCGACGAAACCAAAAGTATCCGATTCGTTAGCTTTGCCATAACTCTTGAACGAGAACCCAGCAGTATGTTCTGTAGTGGAACTACTGTCAGAAACAGAGTATGTACCGTATGACCCGGCCAGCTCAAGAATCGAGCTCGAGGGCTTACTTGCAATGAAACCTATGCTTATCACCAGCATTACAAAACAGACAACAAATCTCTTCACTTTGATTTTCCTCCAGGGAGTATTTAATAAGGATGATGATGCAGCCATCCGATCACTTTACCAACCAATGTTATCCTGTCTGCATCCACAGTGATAGGGTCATACCGATCATTCTCGCTCTTTATGGTGACCTTCCTGTCAAAGGGATTGAAAGCAACCCGCTTCACATACACCTCGTCGTCAACCGTGATCACATAGATGCCGTCACCCTCCACTTCACCTCGAACAAAAATGACCATATCACCATCGAACATCTGAATCCCACTCATACTGTCCCCTCGGACCTCAGCGGCAAATACCCTGTCCTTGTTCCAGGGCTTGATGAATCTACTGATGATGGGAAGCCTTTCTCCATCTATGATGTCATCCTGGGTCCATGGTTGCCCAGGTCCTGCGGAAAGCTTCTGGGTAATGATAGGAATAGAGAGACCACCATCGGGAATTTCCTCAGTCATAAGCGAACCAATGACACTCTTATATTTCGAGGTTTTATAAACTGAATCTGATTCTTGTATCGAAACGGGATTTATAAACATAGACCCAGTCCCTGTTATTAACCAATTCAAATCTATTCCTAGTTCAGCAAGACTTGTTTTTATTGAATCAGGAATATTTGCCTTACCTGATTCATAGTTAGCATATGTTGTCTGAGTAATCCCAAGCTTATCTCCAAATGCTTTTTGAGACAGCCCGAAATGGTCCCGCACAATCTTTATTCTCTCATTAACCATATTTTACCTCTACCAACTATTTATTACATATTTAACGTATTATTTAGTTGACTCTAACTACATCATAGTTTAAACTAGAATCTAGGTAAAATAATTTACCTAACCAGATAATACCACCGGTTTTAGATGAACACAAGAAGGAGAGGAATAGAGATGCCGAAGAACAAGGAAATTATCCCTGCAAACAAACCATGGAAGTACGAAGAAAGTGTAGAGACCGCCAAGCCTCTTGTTGCTATGTACAAAAAGGTATCGCTTGATTTGGTTCGTGAACTGTATGCAGCAAGGGAAGCATTGTCGAATAGCGGATTCAGGACAGACCGAACCTCGGGCAATTCTGCTCAAGGTTCCGATGCGGAAAAACCGTGTGAAAATCTGTCTAAAAATGAAGATAATCTTGAAACAAAAGGAATTAACCTCGTCTCAAATGAGACGAGGTTCCAAACATTCCAAACCTATCTTGATGAAATTGGTCTAAGTAAACCAACGGCCTATCGCTGGCTCGCACTCTACTCCCCCCAGGAAGACAAGCTTTACACCCCGGAGGAAATGGACCAGAAGCTTGAGGAGCTTTTCCAAAAAATCCGTAAGAAACGTGAGAAGGAATTTGGATGGACCCCCGAAGGCTGGACTCCCGCCCTGGAGCGCAAATATACCAAGTGGCTCCAACTTCAGAACACTCAGGAGTCCATAGAGGAGAAGGGCTACTCACAAGCCGAACTTTTCAGCCGTGAATACTTCAATCTCCTTGCACGACAAATGCAGGACGCACCTTCTGCTGAGGAAGTCCTGCGCTTCAACGACCTATGCGAGGCCTATGAAGGTCGTGTGACTGATGTAGTGAAGATCGAGGACCAGATAACCATAGTCCAGGTTGTGGAGAAAGCCCTCAGCCTGTTCCCATCGGAAAAGCGACCACTGGTAGCCCGTTCGGTAGCCAGCATCATCAATGACCTATCCGCAAATATGGAGGAAGGCAAATGAGTTATTTAAGCAAATTGCGCAAGATACGATACCTGAGATCAATCAAGGATGACCCAGATTATCAAGAAAAATCTAGGTTTTTTTCATTCAATGAAGCATATGACTTTGATCGCAAAGTTTACCTGTGGCGTCAATGGGCGATAAAGAAGAAGAGAGGACGTTTGTTCAAGGAATTTTACTGCTTCGTTGATTATCTAAGAATGATCAGATACGAAGCAAAATCTCCCAGGATCAGAAAGGTCTGCGGAAATTTCAGGGAACATAGAAAA
Source organism: uncultured Sphaerochaeta sp. (assembly GCF_963676285.1). NCBI lineage: Bacteria > Pseudomonadati > Spirochaetota > Spirochaetia > Spirochaetales > Sphaerochaetaceae > Sphaerochaeta > uncultured Sphaerochaeta sp. Next base: position 2,568,225 of record NZ_OY781063.1, on the reverse strand, counting down.
CTCATCATGTCACACCTAGAAAAATATTGTCCGAAGGATATAAAGAATGAAGATTAATCAACTAGATAAGCAACGCAAAGTGCAGCCGCTTCAACTTCAGTTAGCAGAGGAATCTTCCCTTTGGATGGGTTTGCATATTTTGATTCTATCCTCCCCCTTACGTCGCAGATGTAATAGTACAAGGCTTCCTGCTCTTCCAATGAAAGCTGCTCGAGCTCAGAAACCAATGTTTTGGGAAGGGCTTTCACAGTCTCAATTGCTAACTGACGCAACCTACTTCTGTAATTCTGAACTAACATCATGCTTCGTCGATATTCCGTCATTGGGTCATAAAAAGCAGTCGCAATATCCATCGGTTTCCAGCGCCATTCCCACTTGGAGAAAGGACGAAAAAGAGTTTTTACCAATTCATCATATGTATCAAGTATTCCCATTCCAGCATGGTAGAACACTTTTTATGAGAACGCAACAGGAGGTTTCCAGATGATGAAAGGATACATCCACACATTCATTGTCCTTCGTCTTAGCAAGATGAAACTGAGTCAATCAAAGCTTGCAGAGCAATGCGGAGTATCAGTGACCATGGTCAACCTGATACTGACAGGAAGGAAAAAATCAGCTCCTGTCCAGGCAAAGATCGCAGCGATCCTAGGCTTCCCGGATTGGAAGATGCTTGAGGCATCGGCAAAAACCATTACTCCATTGCTCGATGTCATATACAACCGCCCAACCTATGGAGAGGAGGCAGTCGGATGAGTGACGGATGGATAACAGTAAAAGCCATTGCCAAAGCCTTGGGAAAAAGCACAAGAACGGTACAGCTGAAAATCAAGAAAGACATGAACATCAAGTCACGCATGAAGGATGGGAGAAGTCTTGAAATCTACATTGGATCCCTTCCTTCTGATTGGCAGATGAAGATCAGGGCAACATCCCCGGTTGTTGTGGCTAATCGCTCGGCCGTAACGGCTATGGTGCCTTCTGCGAAAACTCTTGATGCATCTGATGCCCCTGCAACAGTTGCCAATATCGGAGCTGCTCTCACCGATGCACAGCGCAAGCGCCTGATGATCTCCGCAATGATCAAGGACTGCCCTCCCACTCTCACCAAGACACAGTGGATTGCGAAGGTTGCCAGGATAAACGGGGTGAGTATTTCTACTGTCAGGCGGATTGAAAATGAAGTAGCAGTCCATGGAACAGTACAGGTGATCCGGAAATCTGGAAGGAACACCAAGTGGGATGCTGCAGCCATCGAATATCTGAAATCGTTCTACCTGCAGGCAATGTCAGAAATTGGGACTTGCTCCAAATCTGCAGCATGGAAGGCCTGTCAGAAAGAAGCAGAGAAGAAAGGGTGGTCGATAGGCAGCAGATCGAGCGCCTATACAATCCTGGATGATATCCATCACCTCCTTGTTGAAAAGGCTATGGGTGGACGCAGGGCATTGGACAATTACTTCTATATCGCCCGAGACCTTTCCTTGCTTGCTCCATTCCAGGTAGTGGTAGGTGATCAGCACATTTTTGACTATTGGGTTGCAGACTACAATACAGGACGCATATGGAGGCCGGAGTGTTACCTGTGGCTGGATATGAAAACAAGGCTTATCTATGGAATCGCCTTTGCCGAAAACCATTACAACGCCACCACCGTCCGTGATGCGCTCAGGTTCGGTCTCTATCGGTTCGGTCGTCCGGATTGCACCTACAACGACAACGGCAGCAGCGAGTGCAGCAAGGCCATTACATCGATGGTTGATGATCTCCTGCGCGATGGAATCAATACCAAGGATGTAACGGATCTTTACCGAGCTCCAGATGGTACCTATGTGATCGCCGACGAGGATGAGAACAAGGTCATTGATCTCGCTTCTTCTGCTGAAGAATGGAAAGCCAAGCATCGCAGGATTTACGCAAATGTAAAGAATGCAAAAACCAAGCCTATTGAACGTTTCTTCAGAACCCTTGAGTCGATGCTTGATGACAAGATGTTGCCTGGACGATGTGCCACTCCAGGGGCTGCTGCAGCTGTCGACGAGGTTGAACGCGCAAGACTCGAAAAACAGAAAGAAAAGTGCGAGCTCCTGTCCTTTGAACAGTTCATGACAGTGGTTGTGCAAGTCCTGGCTGAGTACGAGGAAACCAAGCACTCGACCTTGAAGATGTCCCCACGGCATCGGCTTGAGATTGATGAGGCTGAAGGGTTCAAGCTGAAGAAATATGAACCAAAGGAACTGTACCGAATCGAGTTGATTACTGCAGATCGCAAGAAAGCAAAAATCCAACGAGGAAGGGTATTGGTCAACGGAATATGGTATCAGGGAGAAGAGCTCTCAGCCTCTGGTTCTGATTTGCTTGATACGGGCCTGTGGAGCCATGACGGTGAATATGTTGAAGTCAGGTACTCAAAGTATACAGGACTCTGCTATGCAATCGTAAAGGGTGAGGCAAGGAAGCTCGAGCCGGTCAAGAAGATTGAGATGTTGGATGAAGTCAGCATGGTGGAAGCCATGTGCGACAAGAACCGACAGATCAGGGCTGTCACTGAAGTCTTCAATGCAATAACCAAGTCAATCGGATCTGTGAAGTACACAGCTCCTGAGGATGAAACTTCACAGGACCAAGCCCCGATATCCCCGGAAAAAGAATCAACCGAAGAGAAAGAATTTCGTAAAGCACTACCCTTTCTTCCCCTCCATCACACGAGCTGGGAGAGATACCAATGGTGTCTTGACATGATCATCGCTGGGTGCCCGCTTTCAGAGAAAGATAAGAACTGGGCACGTAATTACAGGGAATCATCCGAGTACGAGGAGTATTTGGATTTTTGGACAAATTATGAGCTAAGGATCAAGGAGGAAATCTTATGATTACATTGAAGCGTGGGATTGAGAAATCGGGATTGAGCATGAACAAGGTTGCAGATAGCTTAGGAGTATCTGCAAGTCAATTGAGCCTCGTTGCATCTCACAATTACTCAGGATGGCAGCAACGAGAGATCGAATTAATCGAGTCGATGGTCTCCCATGGACTTCTCAGGAAAGAGGATGCTGACCTGGAGCCATCGGGTAACACATCAACTGGAAACTTTAGGGTTGATCCATATCGGTTCATTACTACACAGAACGTCATCGCCATCGACACCCTTGCTAAGGATTTGCTGGATCCCACGACAACCTTGAATGCCTCGATCGGTGTGGTGATGGGTCACGCTGGATACGGGAAGACCACTGCAATCCAGCACTTCTGCAGCATCAATGAACGAGCAATCTATGTTCTCTATGTTGAGGGATATACGCTCAACATGCTGATGCAACAGATTGTGCATGAGTTCAATGCAGTTCCAAACCGTACGTTCGCCAAAAATATGGAGACGATCAAGACTGCTACTTGTGTATACCGTCGTTTGATTGTCATCGATGAGGCTGACAGGCTTCCCATCAAATATCTTGAATCTCTGCGTGGGCTGAATGAGGTCTGCGGCGTCCCAATCATGCTCGTAGGGGAACACACCCTAGCCACCAAGATGACTTCGCTCCCCCGCCTGGAGTCACGAGTCAGAAGCAAGCCAGTAATTTTCTCACCGCTTTCTCCGTTTGATGTGGGTGTGTTTTACAAGGATGCAGTCGGAATTGACCTTGGAGGCGATGAGAAGATGAAGACATTGCTGCTTAAGCGTTGCCGTGGAGATTTCAGAATCATGGTCAACGACGCTCATCGGATCGTATCAGCAATGAATGCATCAGGAATCACAGAACTGACAAAGGAGGTCACCCTTGCTGTTAAGTAAGGAAGACAGAGCACTTGCCTTTGGTACGCCTGTATTTGCACGACAATTGCTGAAATACATACAGGCGTCCGGGCAAGCAGGAGTCACGCGTGCCCAGATGCATGAGGTTTTTGCCGATATCAAACGTAACACATTCGATTACGCAATAGCAAAAATGCTCAAGCAACAAGCGATTGAATTTGATGGGCATGTGTATCGCTCAACAGGCAGGGTGCAAGTAGGAGCTGCCAAAGCTGATAGAGCCTGGAAAGCAGCAAGAATCCTTCACACCTTTACCGCCAAGCAATTGGCTCTTACAGCCGATGTTCCAATTCGATATGCAATCGATTTGTGCCATACCTGGCTCACTGCCAGATTTATCAACCGTATAGGGTCAATCCACAGGGAATCACTGTATCGCATGATCTCGAATGAGATTGTAAGGCCTGTCATGTCCAGGCCGAAGGAGAAGAAATGAGTAGAAGCACCTTGATTACCAGAATTCATCTTGCAAAGCAGAAAGCACGTGTCTGCCATGACTGTGGAAAATTTTTCTTTGGAAAGGAATGTACTTGTGGAAGCAAATTCTCTAATCCCATGAGGGATTGCAAATATAGGGAATTACTCATGGAACTTACAGGAGAAAGCTCGTGTACGGCGATGACGGATGAACAACTTCGGAAGGTTGATCAACTGTTTGACCGTGCAGGATTCTCCAAGGCTTATCCATACAATCCACCACCGGAGCGCCGAGAGAAATATGCAGTCATCCGACAGATTGAAAGGCGGGCGAAAGCTGTTCTGGGAAAAGGATGGGAAAATCGTGTTTCGGGATTCTGCAAGGCAACAATAGGAAAAACCGAACTACATCGCCTTACAGGCAAAGAGTTGCGCAAGGTAATCGGATGGATCAACCGATTGGATAAAAAACAGAAAAGCGAAGGAGCAGCAAATGAAAAAGGAAATTGATGGCAAGACCTATTATCAGAACAGCAAGGGGAACCTCGTTCCTGAGGACCTTATCAAGCCATACGACCTGATAAAAGACCAGACTGTCAATCTGGCATTCAGCAAGGTCATGGACCTTAGGCATCAAATGATAGAGACGAAGGCAGAGGTTATGGCCATGATAGCCGAACTACAACAGGTTCTTGCTGATCAATACCAGATCACCCTGGGGGGGAAGAAAGAGAACCTGATGGTCAGCTCCTTCGATGGGGCTGTAAGGATCGTCGTTGCAATGAATGAGTACCAATCTTTCGATGAGAAAATCCACATTGCAAAGCAGGTGATCGACAGCTGCATTGAGCGCTGGGCAGAAGGTACCAACGCCAACCTCAAGGTAATCATCGACCAGGCGTTCGCCATCAACCAATCGGGACATATGGATATTCGCAGCATCGTTAATCTCCGGAGGCTGAACATTGATGATGAGGAATGGAAGAAAGCGATGGACATCATTTCTGACAGCCTCCAGACGGTTGTGTCCAAGCAATATTTCAGGGTCTACAGGCGGGATAGTGAAGGCAAATATTTGATGGTCAATCTTGATCTGGCAAGTATGCAATAGGTGGTGTGTGTGAGTGATGAACTTGATTTGGAGATTGGTGTCCTATCTTCTGAAGAAATGCTTAAACTTGCCGTTGAACAAGGACGTCGCTTTTTTAGCAGACGCGAGTCAGCTGCAATATTGGGCATAACCCCCGGACAAGCCGGTGATCTGATGAAGCTTTGTAGGTTGGACGCTTTCTGGATTGGAGGAGAGTATAGAGTTCATTGGACATCGCTCGCCTCCTTCCTGGAGGAGTTTGGCTGGATTAGGCAACAGTACCTGAATTATCTATCGTTCACACAACCAAGAGAAGTTAAGCATTTCTGGAAAACAAGAAAGATTATGCATAACGGTGGAAGTATCGAAAATGTAAGGGCTTTACTGGAACGGCAGCTTGTTAAGGATTGGCTGATTTATAGGATAGCCGATCGAAAATTGCCAGAAACAGATCAACCGATTGAGGAGCAGACTTTCAGGGATTGGTATGACATTCCTGGAATGGATCTTCCTTCGACTGCAAGCTGTCTGCAATGGGCAAGGCTAATTGGCACAAGGCCCTCTGTTATTGGGGTCTCTCCTTATACAACCATTACCTATCCGGAAATGTTCGACTGGCTCGTAGAACGTGAAGTTGTGAATCTACCTGTCTTTCGCCAAGAAAATATTGAAGAGAAAGAACCAGAAAATTTTGATCCTCAACTTGCTCTATTTTAATTTCAATTGGAGGTTTTATGAATTTTATAAGAGCCATGGGTTTATTTATTTTCCTGATAGGCGGTTTACTCATCATGTTGAGCTGCTTGTTCAGGATAAGGATATACCGGTTTGGTATGTCACTATTTGTCTTGGGAACCACAATGGTGTTGCTTCCCCTGGCTGCGGCATAAGGGGAATATCGAATGATTAGTAAAAAGACATTAGACAGCAGTAACCTCTGGGTTGGCCTCTGGATCAAATGGAGAGGAAAGAAGGTCCATCTGATTTCTGCATTTGCAGGAGAAGATGGATTGTACCAGGTGCATTATGAGTACAAGGGTTCCGTGTATGTTGATCTTGATGTCCCAGAGAACGAGATATCGAAAGCCCAGATCATTGAGGATTAAACGGTTTTATAAACTGTTTAATGGATATTTAAACACCTAGAAAGAAGATGGAGTAATTGTTATGGAAAAGACTGATTTGATGAAAAAATATGAACGAGAGTCCGGCCATTCATCAGTTGATGATAGTTACAACGAGATGGTTCAAAATGGTAGTGTTGACTGCAACTGGAACCAAGGTTATATCGACTGGCTAGAATCCAAGGTTGAAGCCTATTACCGCTTGCTGAGTGGTAAAGGTTGCGAGTATTGCAATCCATCATTTGTTGGAAAACATGAAGCAAAAATGTTGCTCGAAGGATCGCTTGAATATCTGGGTGATGATGGGGTGAATGATTTCAATTTAAGTCTCTATGTATCACCAAATTCTCCCAACATTGTCATCCGTGAGGATGAAGACAACTTGAGTGATTCCAAGCTGGTTCCCATCAAATACTGCCCAAAGTGTGGCAGGGAGCTGGAGGTGAAGTGATGGAAAAGACTGAAATGATGCTCTACTATGAAAAGGAAACCAGGGAACCAAGTACCCGGTTTGTCGGCGATGGGATACATACTTTCTCCCAAATTGAAGTATGGCACTATGAGTATGTGAGATGGCTTGAGAAAAAGGCCAAGAGAAACATCTCAATAGACCTAGCATTGCTAAAGAGATCCGATCAACTACATGCATCAGTCATTGAACAGATCAAATATATAGAGAATGAGTTAAAAAGGCTTGTCATAGAATCTGATACTAACTTTGAAATACTAGATAGAGCAAATCTAAAAAATGAGGAGTTATCTATAGGATAAATGATCTACCAACAATAAACAGATAAAGAGGTTTAGCCGGTCCACCAGGGCCGGTTTTTCTATGTGCTTATTACCTTTTAAAAGGTAGTTAGCCTACATTTATCAGCTCAGGATTTACCGGCAGATTTTATAAAATCAATGGATTTGGGATAGAATTGTGCAAGAAAAGAGGGATGTAAGCTATGCTAGATCATCCTCATAAAAACGGTAGAACTAACCAACTACAGTATAGCAAATACCTTGTCAAATAGCCATACCAAGACCTTGTTTATTATAGATTTATCTATATTTTTTCTCTGCAAAGATAGGAACATTCAGGAGCCTCTTTGCCTCCCATGGCACCACATGGTGAAGCAGGTTTGGATCAGCCTCTTACATAGTGTTTAGGAACCCTTCAAGAGCTGTTTAAAAACACGCTATTACCAAGTAAAGCACGGAAAAACACGGTATAAATTGTTCATTTATTTCGGGATTGTGTGTTCAAAAGTCTGGATTTTTTGTTCAAAAATTTTGGATTGTACAATTTTTCCATAAATAGACTTTGGACAAAACAACCATTAGGAATCTTTACAGGAATCCCCAATGATTCTGTCCATATCAAGAAACCGCGTCATTGAATCAGCCAAGCCCATGCCGTCCCCAAAAGAAAAACTCCCCATCCGTATAGGACAGGGAGCTCTTTGTTTTGCCGCCTCTCAGAATTGAACTGAGGACACAAGGATTTTCAGTCCTTTGCTCTACCAACTGAGCTAAAGCGGCGTCAACGTCATCTTGTATACCCTAATTCTCTCACACTTGTCAACACCTTTTGGGAAAAACAGGGGAATCTTGCCGAAACAACCCCCATCTGTTACAGTCTGGTTGTCATGAACACCACACAACCGGTACTGCTTTCAGTCGAACATTTGAGCTTCTCCTTTTCCAAGGACAAGCAAATTCTTGGAGACATAAGCTTCTCAGTCAGCCAAGGAAGCTTCACGCTTATCAGCGGTCCAAATGGAGCTGGAAAAAGCATCCTTCTGCGTTGTCTCAAGGGGTTACTGAAACCTAGCGGTGGTTCAATCTACCTCTCGGGAGAGGATGTAACAAAGAATCCGAAAAAAAGACTTCGCTCCATAGGTTTGGTGTTTCAGGATGCTGATACCCAGATAGTAGGACAAACGGTGGAGAAGGACATCCGTTTCGGTATGGAAAACCTCTCTCTGGATGAAACCGAACAACAGAAAAGACTGGATGAAGTGCTTGCCCTGATGAACCTCCAGAACCAGAGGGACCAGCGTCCTCGTACGCTCAGTGGAGGGGAGAAAAGAAAACTCTCGATAGCTGGTATTTTGGTCATGGACCCAAAACTGATCATTCTTGATGAGCCGTTTGCCAACCTCGACTACCGCTCTGCAGTAAGTGTATTGGAAACACTGCTTGCATTGCAGCAAAGTGGACATACGATTATCATCGTCAGCCATGAAATCGACAAGGTCCTTGCACATGCTGACCAGGTACTTGTACTGGAAGCAGGACTGGTTGCTGTACAAGGGACAAAACACTCTGTGTTTGAACACCTGGAAGACCATGGCATGTATGTCCCGAAAACAAGCAATGTTGAGGACCTGACATGGCTGAAGCACTGATCTTTCACTACCGGAAACAAGATAGCTTTCTCAACCACTGCAACCCAATGACCAAGTTTATCTCTGTCATTGTCCTCTGCCTTGCCCTGATCTATATCTCACTGTGGGGTACCCTGATTATCTTTACTGTATTGGTGATTGCCGGCATTTCCCAACGCTTGCCGCTTAGGCAGTACCAGAGAGAGCTCAGGTTCTTCTTGGTCCTCCTGGCCCTGATCACCATCATGGAATACGTTTCCAGCAACAACTATCTAATCACGGCCTCTGCATTCTTCCGGTTCAGCACCATCATACTCTCAGGCATCCTTATTGCAGACAGTACCGCTCCAGATGACCTAGCCAGGTCACTGGGGAGTCTATTGGACAAGGTCCCCTTCATCAATGGATGGAGAATAGCAAGCAGTATTGAACTCACGCTCTCTCTCCTACCCATGATATTCGATGCCTCCCTTGAAGCGAATACCGCAAGGAAGGCAAGGATCGAGAGAAGAAGCAACCTGTATAGAACCATCATCGGACTTTCCACCAGTATCTTCCTCTTGTTGCTGGATAAGGCAGAGGACCTTTCACTGGCCCTTGAAGCAAGAAACTACGACCCAGACATGCCACGTACCCGACTTCGCTATGGGAGGAGTGACGCACTGCTCTGTATATTGGTCATGATAATCACTGTTGCCAGTTTCGTGGTATAATTATCTCATGCAAGACAAAGTGATCTTAAGGGAACAGCTCCTATCCCAAGAAAAAACCTTGCGAGGAACTGATTTTACCAGAGAAGACCGTCTGAGTTGCTCTGCATTACTCGCCAGTACACTCTATAAGGAGTCCTCTTGGATCTTTGGCTTCTTCCCACTTCCTTCCGAGGTTGATATCAGAGTCGTTCTGCATGATGCAATAGCACACAAGCATCTTGCCTTACCACTTTGCAGGCCTGATGGAACCATGAGCTTTCAGGAAGTTATGAGCCTGGATCAATTACATACAGGAAGTCTGGGAATTTCCGAACCAGAAGAAGGAAACGTGGTAATTCCTTCCATAGACACCCTTATTCTGGTACCTGGCGTTGCCTTCACCCACCAGAGAGAACGCCTAGGAAGAGGCAAAGCCTACTACGATCGGTTTCTGCAAGCATATAGGGACGCATTCACGCTCGGCATCTGCCGAAAGCATCAACTGCTTACGAGCATCCCAACTGATCAGTGGGACATTGAGGTCGATGGCCTTTTATGTGGTGGAACCTTCTACTAGGCTGGGCCGTTGGCAAAACCAGACAAACTCCTGGTTAGCCATCATGGAAAGGAACCGCCGACAAGCCTCGTCACTCTTGCTTTGCTGCAAATTCAGGAGATGTTCTCGCATCTGCTCGGTACGTACGCCTCTTAGAATTGCACTCAAGGCACCTAGATACTCCATCTGGATGGAAGGGGAAGAGGCAATCACAAACAGGAGATGGACAGGCATCCCGTCACTGCTCCCGTACTCTATACCCTCTCTGCTGATACCTAATGCTATATGGACTTCATTGATACCGAGAATTTTTCCATGGGCAATAGCAACTCCGTGTCCAATACCCGTTGACTGAATATGCTCACGACGAAGCACCCCGCGCTTGAAACGCTCGAGGTCTGGGAGAGAAGTGAACACTGAACAGGAATCTATCACTTCCAGGATGGCCTGGGTCTTATCTTTCGACGTAAGCTGACAGATCACCGATTGGCAATCATTAAGAATATCCACTGGGTAACTATACACAAAGGAAGTAAGTGTATCAAGGGAGCGAAACTGGTGAACCAGATCCGCTCCCTGGCACCCTTATGCCATTTCCTTCAGGTAGGTATTCATTGCCTTGGCGGCCTTTCTTCCCTGCCCCATGGCAAGGATAACCGTTGCAGCACCAAGGACGATATCACCACCTGCATAGACCCCCCTAAGCGTGGTCTCACAGGTCTCCTCATTGACAATGAAGTTACCTCTTCGATTAACCTCAATACCATCTGTTGTTGCCTTGATGAGAGGATTGCTGTCATTCCCAATGGCAATAATGGCTGTATCGAAGTCAAAGATCTTCTCACTGCCCGGGATCTCTACAGGACGACGACGCCCTGATGCATCGCTCTCACCGAGCTCGCAGGTGATCAACTCAACACCATTGACCTTGCCCTTCTCATCAGCGGTAATCTTCAGGGGCGAGTGAAGGAACAGGAATTTGACTCCCTCTTCCTTTGCGTGATTCACTTCCTCGCGGCGGGCAGGCATTTCCAACTCTGTACGCCGATATACGATTACCACTTCCTCTGCTCCAAGACGCTTTGCAGTCCTGGCAGCATCCATTGCAACGTTGCCGCCACCAAAGACAGCAACCTTCCTGGATTGATAGAGAGGGGTCCGTGACTTACCCACAGCATATGCCTTCATCAGGTTGCTTCGGGTAAGGTACTCATTTGCTGAGAATACCCCAACATAGTTCTCTCCCTCAATGCCGAGGAACTTGGGAAGCCCTGCCCCCGATCCGACAAATACAGCATCAAAGCCATCTCTCTCCATCAGGTCGGTAATTTTACGTGTCTTCCCTACAAGATAGTTGGGTCTGATTTCAACGCCCATTTCCTTGAGATTCTGCAATTCATGTTCCACAATCTTCTTGGGAAGACGGAACTCAGGAATACCATAGACCAATACTCCCCCAGCCTTGTGCAAGGCCTCGAACATCACAACTGAGTGGCCTTCCCTGCGTAAGTCAGCAGCAGCTGAGATACTTGCAGGACCAGAGCCTACAACAGCAACCTTGCGTCCACTATCACTCTTGATGTGAGGAACTTTCTCAAGATCATGCTCTCTTGCATAGTCAGCAACATAGCGTTCAATGCGACCAATGGAAACCGACTGCTCGACATCCTTGTGCATCTTCCCTACAGTACAAAACTTCTGGCATTGTGCTTCCTGGGGGCAGACACGGCCACAGATGGATGGCAAGAGGCTGCTCTCCTTGATTATCTCCACGGACTTGCCGTAGTTTCCCTTGGCAGCCTCTGCGATGAAGGCAGGGATATCAATGGAAACAGGACATCCTGCAATACAGGGCTCATTCTTGCACTGGAGACAGCGCATGGCCTCAACGCGGACCTGATTGTCCGTATAGCCGAGGGCAACCTCTTCCATATTGCATACGCGAACCTCTGGAGCCTGGCTTGGCATCTCCTGAAGGGGAATCTGTGCCCTATCCCGAGGGCTGAGTGTCTTTTCTTTCAGTTGATCAAGCAGTTCTTTTGCTTGGGCGTCAAGTGTTTCTTTCGTTATATGCATATGCCTAGGCCTCCCCTTCGTTGATATTCAGTCCAATATGGCAGCGGTGGTGCGCCTCTGCTTCCTCACTCTTGTAGGTACCGAGTCGAAGCAACATATTGTCCCAATCAACCAGATGACCATCGAATTCAGGACCGTCGACACAGACAAACTTTGTCTCTCCACCGATGGTAACACGGCAACCACCACACATACCTGTGCCATCAATCATGATGGTGTTCAGGGATACGATGGTATGGATGCCATAGGGCTTGGTGGTGAGGGCCGCAAACTTCATCATGACAGGGGGCCCGATGATGACCACACAATCGGGCTTGTCCTCTTCACATATCTCCTTAAGGGGAACGGTTACCAAGGCTTTTCTTCCATAGGAACCATCATCAGTGACAACAATCACCTCATCAGCGGTTTCCCGCATTTCCTCTTCCATGATCAGGAGTTCTTTTGTTCGTGCGCCCATGATCACCGTAACCTCATTGCCGGCTTTCTTCATGCCTTCCACAATAGGGAAGAGAGGGGCAACACCTATGCCTCCCCCAACACAGACAACCTTTCCATACTTCTTGATATCGGTTGGTTTGCCAAGAGGTCCTAACAGGTTTTCAATGGTATCCCCGATCTCGAGCAACGCAAGACGGTGGGTTGTCTCTCCCACTGCCTGGAAGATCAAGGTAATGGAACCTTTTACAGGATCTGCATTGGCTATGGTCAAAGGAATACGTTCGCCAAATTCCCCACCCATCTGCAGGATGATGAATTGACCGGGTTTTCTTGCCTCTGCGATCTCAGGGGCTTCGATCTCCATGCGGAACACTTCCTTCGATAACCGTTCTTTAGCCAGAATTTTGTTCATGTCTTCTCCTCAGCATGATATCTTGACATACCGAAACCTTCCGACAAGGATGCAGATCGGGATCATGCAAACTGCGCGTGGAAAATATCGCTAATGCTGTCTTACTACGTTGTATTTAGTATTCTTTTATCACTCTGAAGTGTCAAGTATGTCTTGCCCAACTCCCAATGAGCTGGCACACTACCCATAGGAGAGGTAACCATGATTAAAAAAGCAACAACCATGCAAGAAACCATTAAAGAGAAAATGAGAGAAGGAACAGGACAGGTCGTCCTGAAAGCCCTCGCTGATGAAGGCAGTGTAGCCCATTGCAGACTCTTCTCCGAGATTCGACTGGAGAAAGGTTGCAGCATCGGGGAACACAACCATGTAAACGAAACTGAGTATTACTGGATAACCTCAGGGAAAGGCATTGTTACTGAAGTCGATGGTGACAAGGTCGTGGAAAAAGGAGACTTGGTCATCACCGGCGGCGGTGCAAGTCACGCAATCAGGAATGAGGAAGCAGAACCACTGACCTTCCTGGCACTGATCATTCTCGACTGACATACTTACATACCTAATAAGACAGCCTGCAGAAATCTGCAGGCTGTTCTATGCAAAGGGGTGGGTACTGCTACTATACGGAGTACGTCCTTACTTGATCTTCACTTCAATGGTCTTGGGAAGTACTTCCTTCTTCTTTGGAAGGGTGATGGTCAAGACACCGTCAGCAAACTCGCCTTCGATATTTCCTTCATCAATATCCTCGGGAAGGCTAAAAGATCGCTCAAACTTCTTGAAGTATCGCTCACGAACAAGGTTTTTCTGCTTCTCATCAGCACTCTTCAGGCTCTGCTTGTCACTGCTGATCTTCAGGACATGCTTCTCGATATTAACACTGACCTCTTCCTGCTTATATCCAGCAAGCTCAGCTTCGATTACATACGCTTTTTCTGTTTCATAGATATCTACCGGGGGAATTTTACTGCGGTTGGTGCCCCAGTCAGCCCAAAGGTCATTAAATAAGGAATCGAATTCCGAAACAGGGTTGCTGTTGTTGTAGGTTACGTAATATTTCATGTTGACACCTCCATGTGGTCATTGTGTTTCATTTTGTTACACAAAGTAGTATGCAATCAGCGTGCCAACTTTTAATACATTTACATATTTTTAAAATATAAAATTCTTAATTTTTTATATATTAATTACTTATAAACCCATAGTCAAATCTACAATATACATTATACATTCTGTCACTTTATACTGTCTTCACTCACATAGAGTCATATTGACACAAGAGGGTCGTAAAGACCCTCTTGTTGTCACCATCTGACCCAATCCCTAGGAAAAATACCGAATGGCACCCCAAAACAACCCAGCATCAGGAACTGCCGGGGTATTTGCATAGAGTTTGGTAACTATTCGCTCGCTATGGGCCATCCTTCCAAAGACTTTACCATCCTGGCTTGTAATACCTTCAATAGCCCAATGCGATCCATTGAGGGCAAGGGGTATTCCTCTCTCATCTACATACTGCGATGCAATCTGACCGTTCTTCTCAAGCCTTTTTAGTGTTTCCATTGGTGCAAAGAAATTTCCTTCCCCATGGCTGATGGGAATCAGCTGGGTATCACCTACCTGGTAAGCTCCCATCCACGGGGAGAGCACAGAAGAGACCCGGCAATGAACCAGTGAGGAGAGATGGTGCCCTTGACTGTTCTCAATCAATAAAGGGTCTCCCGTTTGGGGCTCTGTGACTGCTCCATGCGGCAACAAGCCAACTTGAAGCAAGGCCTGGAACCCATTGCAGATACCCCCTACCAATCCATCTCGCTCATTCAGGAGTGCGTGGATCTCTTTCTTGACCAATTCATTACGTAAGAAGGTTGCAATCAATTTGCCCGAGCCATCGGGTTCATCACTGGCGGAAAAACCTCCACTGAGGAACAATATCTGGGATTCTGAGAGAAGCTGTGTGAATTGCTTGATGCTTGAGGCAATTCGGTGAGGGCTCATCGTGTTGATCACAAAAATCTCCGGTTCCCCTCCACAATATTTCCAAGCTCGTTCCACATCATATTCGCAGTTGGTACCCTCGAAAACCGGAAGCAGGATCCTAGGCTTCTTCTTTGGGTAACGGGAGCGTGATTCCAATCGCTTGTGATACGCAAGAGAGGGAATGAGTTGTTCATGCCTTTCTGGATTGACCAATCCATAGACAGAGGAGAGCGGAGAGAGCAGCCATTGTTCCACTATGCCAAGGTCCACTGAAAAACCAGGGAAGCAGAGTTGTGCAGCCTTGATGGTACGCCCGATGGGGACCCCGATGTGTCGACTCATTGGATCCAATTCAAGCAGAAAGGCACCATAGCGCTTTTTCTGCAGATCTTCCTTCGTGGTAAGCTCACAGCCGATTCGGTTTCCCAGTGCCATCTTTGCCACCGCTTCGGCTATACCCCCATAGCCAAGGGCATAGGCACTGAGCGCTTTTGCCTGGCTGACTTGTGTAAACAGTACAGGCAGGTCCTCTTCTTTGTCACAAGAGAGCAATACCAGCCTCGAGCCAATCCGTTTGAACTCCTGGGAGACCAAGCTATGGGCACTTGTCTTCGATACTGCAAAACTCACCAAGGTAGGAGGAACATCAATATCCTTGAACGTGCCACTCATGGAATCCTTGCCCCCAATGGCAGCCGCCGAAAACAACTTCTGTGCCTTGTAGGCACCAAGCAGTGCAGCCAATGGAACACCCCAGCGAATAGGATCAGCTCCAACCCTCCCAAAATACTCCTGAAAGGAGAGGTACGTCTCTTTAGGATTCCCTCCACATGCCACCACCTTTGCAAGTGAGTGCACCACAGAAGAGAATGCACCTTGGTATGGGTTATCACTCATTACATAGGGGTCATACCCCCAGGAAGAGAGGGTCACTGTCTTGGACTCCCCATAAGAGAGGGGAATAGTTGATGCAACACATTGCTCTGGTGTTCTTTGGTACTTCCCCCCAAAGGGATAGTGCATAGTAGTGGATCCGATGGTACTGTCAAATCTTTGGGCCAAGGGTTGCTTGCTTGCCACATTCAAGTCTTTCAAGAGTTTCCTGAATGCTGATGCATCAAAGGGGGGAGCAGGAGATTCCTCTTCTTTGGCAATGAGGGGAATCAATACGGTTGTGTGTTTTGCTGCCCCATTACTATCCAGCAGTCTTCGATCCAAATCAACAAGCTTCCTTCCCTGGTGGAGCATGATCAGGTGAGGGGACTCTGTCACGGTTGCCACCACGGTTGCCTCAAGGTTTTCCCCTTCAGCCAGGCGGATGAACGCCTCTGCATCGCGCTCTTCCACCACCATCGCCATACGTTCCTGACTCTCGCTGATGGCTCTTTCAGTCCCATCCAAGCCTGCATATTTGACCGGGATCTTGTCCAGGTCAATGACAAGACCGTCAGCAAGTTCACCGATTGCGACACTCACACCACCAGCACCAAAGTCATTGCACCGCTTGATCATACCGATGGCCTCTGGATTTCGCATCAACCTCTGCAGTTTACGCTCCTCTGGTGCATTCCCTTTCTGTACTTCAGCTCCGCATGATTCGAGAGATTGTGAATCGTGTTCTTTGGAGGAGCCTGTAGCTCCCCCACATCCATCTCTGCCCGTACGTCCTCCCACCAACACTACTACATCACCAGGAGCAGGTCGCTCTCGCCTTACATAACGTTCGGGTACACAACCAAGGACAAATCCAAGCTCCATATGCTTGGCCATGAAATTCGGATGATATACTTCCTCTACCAGGCTGGTTGCCAAGCCTATCTGATTTCCGTAGGAGCTGTATCCCTGGCTGGAGCGTAGGGCAATCGTCCGCTGGGGAAGTTTACCTTCCATGGTCTGGGAGAGCGGGATACGTGGATCTGCACTACCGGAGAGTCTCATAGCCTGGTAGACATAGGCCCTCCCTGAAAGAGGGTCCCTGATTGCCCCGCCTATACAGGTAGCCGCTCCACCGAAGGGTTCGATCTCGGTTGGGTGATTGTGTGTCTCATTCTTGAACTGCAACAGGTATGGCTCCAAACCATCGGGGGTATCCACAGCAATCCTCACCGAGCATGCATTGATCTCCTCAGAGAGGTCCAGGTTATTCAACTTCCCTTTCGCCCTGAGCACCTTCGCAGCTATGGTTGCCAGATCCATCAGGCTTACTGCGCTATCTCTGCCCAATTGCCTCCTATCATCCAGGTAGGATTCATAGGTCGCTGCAATCTCTGGATCTTCAATGGTAACCTTATCCAACTGGGTCAGGAATGTGGTATGCCGACAATGGTCCGACCAATAGGTGTCGATGACTCTCAGTTCCGTAAAGGTGGGATCCCTCCCTATTTCACGGAAATGGTTCTGTACCACGGCAAGGTCTGCTGCATCCATTGCCAATTGGTAGGCTGATTTCGTCTTCTCATGATCTGTGGAAAAACGAAAATCATTGAGCACAGGAGGAAAAGCGGGGGGCTCAATTTCAGCTGTCAACTGCTCAGGAAGGAGAAACGATACCTCCCTTGCCTCAACAGGATTGATGAGATAGGTTCTAATCTTACCTTTCTCTTCTTCCGTAAACGTTCCTTCAAAACCAAAGATGGTGGCGCATCTGATAGTTGCTTCTCTCTCATTCTCCAGGAGTAATCGCAAGGAGAGCTGTACAGCTGCTGCTCTCTGGTCAAATTGTCCTTCATGCATCTGAACGGCCAGCGTCCAATCGCTGGGAGGCACTTCCTGGAGCATCTCATCCCTTCCGGGCAACATCAGGATACGGTTGCAGAGTAACCTAAAATCCTCTTTCTCGAGATGCTCAACATCATAGCGATAGTATATACGAAGCCCTCTCAGGTCTCCTATGCCGAGGAACTGACGGAGTTCGGCTGCCAGTGCCTGCTCCCTTGATCGAAAATCACTCCCCCGGGTTATGTATACACGACGAACCATGCTCTTCCTCCTGCAATGCTCTCTTCCCAATATCACTTCGATACTGCTTTCCCTCATACGTAACAGCATCCACTGCTTCATACGTTATACTTATCGCTTTTGCCAATGTTTTACCGGTTCCAACCACATGGAGAACCCTTCCCCCATCAGTCAGTAAATTCCCCTGTTCATCATAGGTGGTTCCACCATGATAAAGCGTAGTATTCTGGGGAAGATCGCTGATGGTGATAACTTTTCCCTTCTCATAGCTGACAGGGTAACCACCACTGGCAAGTGTCACCGAACAGGCAGAATCCTTTCTGCTCACCACCGGGACACGATCGAGGGTGCCATTTCTGCAAGACAACAGGATTTCCAATGCATCACCGTCCAAAAGGGTGAGTGCAACCTCAGCCTCAGGGTCCCCGAAGCGACAATTGTATTCAATGACCACCGGGCCCCCAGAGGTGAGCATGAGACCAAAAAAGAGACAGCCCACAAACGGACTGCCTTCTCTCTTGAGTGCTGCAATGGTAGGAAGCACGATACTTTCCATACACTTTGCTGCCACCTGCTCGGTATAAAACGGGTTTGGGGCTATGACCCCCATACCTCCGGTATTAGGTCCCTGGTCCTGATCGAAGGCACGCTTATGGTCCATGCAACTGACCAGAGGCTTCACATGCGTTCCATCACTCAAGACAAGCAAGGACACCTCAGGCCCAGTGACAAACTCCTCAATCACCACTGTCTGCCCACTGGATGCAAAGATTTTTTCTACCATCATTGACTGAAGAGCCTCTTCAGCCTCCTCACGAGTCTCAGCAATGACTACCCCTTTACCGAGGGCAAGCCCATCAGCCTTTACCACCACGGGGAAAGAGCTTCTTGATAAGTAGTCACGTGCGGTGACAATATCGGTAAACACCTGATAGGAAGGAGTGGGGATATGATTCCGCACCATAAAAGCCTTTGCATAGGATTTACTCCCCTCTAGCTGGCTGGCCACCTTGGTTGGACCAAAACAGGGAATGCCCTGTGCCTCCAACACATCGGCAAGCCCGCCGACCAGCGCCTCATCGGGTCCTATTACTGCAAACTCAATTGCATGCTGCACTGCAAATTCAGCAATCCCATTGTGGTCACCAAGCGGGATAGAGACCATCGTTGCAAGGGATGCAATTCCTGCATTATGCCCGATGCAAAACAGCTCAGTTGCCTTCTTACTCTTTGCAATTACTGCTGCCAAGGCGTGTTCACGGCCGCCTGAACCGATAATGAGGATACGCATCGTCTAGTGATGAAAGAGACGAATTGCATTGCAAACCATCAGGATGCCATGCTCATCACATGCCTTGATCACTGCATCGTCACGCAGGGAACCTCCACTTTGCACGATAGAGGAAACACCACTTTTCGCCGCCCTGTCGATATTGTCCCTGAAGGGGAAGAAGGCATCACTGGCAAGGCTCACTCCGGTAATAGAGTCTAGGATACTCCGTTTCTCCTCGTCTGTGAGCGGGGGGACATCCTTACTGAAATAGAGCCCGGGGTCCTGAATCTCTGATCGCAGATATGCTTCCACTGCATTGTCTTTCTCGTTCCTACTCAAGGAGGGAAGGAAGGGAAGGTCAAGGACTTGCCTGGACTGACGCAGGTGCCAGGCATCGGCCTTTTCCCCTGCAAGGCGGGTGCAATGTATTCTGGATTGCTGTCCTGCCCCCACCCCGATGGTCTGCCCACGCTTCGCAAAACATACAGAATTCGATTGCGTATACTTCAGTGCATTGAGTGCAACGAGCAGGTCAAGACGGGCCTCCGCTGTCAGATCCTTGTTCTGTGTGACGATCGGCTGAAGGACAGATGCATCCAGTACTGCAGTATTACGCTCTTGGGTGAAGGCAATTCCAAAGACACTTCTCGTCTCCAGCCTAGGTGGTTCATAACTGGGGTCAATCTGCAGTACGACATACTTGCCGTTTTTCTTCTTCTGCAACAAGGCAAGCGCCTCAGGTTCGTAAGATGGCGCGATAACCCCGTCAGATACTTCACGCTTGATGATCTTTGCTGTTTGCAGATCACAGCGTTCGCTGAGACTGATGAAATCTCCGAAGGAAGACATACGGTCCGCCCCTCGGGCACGAACGTAGGCAGTGGCAAGCGGAGAAAGTTCCTCATGCTCACCAATGAAGTACATCCTGCGCTCTGTTTCATTCAATGCAAGCGAGACCGCCGCACCTGCAGGACTGACATGCTTGAACGAGGCGGCTGCACTGAGTCCGGTTGCCTCTGCGAGTTGACTGACCAGTTGCCATCCGTTCAGCGCATCCAGCAAATTGATATATCCAGGGCTTCCGCACAGCACCTGCAAGGGGAGCCCACCCACTTCCATGCTGATACGCGCATGTCCTTGGTTGGGATTGCATCCATACTTCAAATCCAAATGATCCACCTTCTACCTCCCACTCTCTGCATTGATCAAAAACAACTCAAAGGAACCGACTGAAAGATCGGTCTCCCGGACACAGAGTACCACCCGGTACGATTCATCGAGACTTTTCCATATCTGGTTTGCAATCTCACCTCCCGATCCCTTCAAGACCACTTGTCTCGGGTCGCCGGCAAAGGGGGGAAGAGGATTACCATCCCCTTCATAGGTATGGATGAGATGACCCTCCCCTCTTCTTGGATGCGGGTAGGGAAAGAGGGCTCTCTCACACGCTTCCTTCTTCCTTCTCAGGATTGAGAGGGTGTACGATCCGCCATCAGAGAAATCAACCAATCCACTGATACGGCTGGTAAAGTTCGGGGCATCAGGTTCATAGGTGCGGCGCTCAAGTGCTTCTGCCATTCCCTTGCCTTCAGCAAGCGAGGAGAGGATGGTATCGCTCTGGTCGCCATTGGAGACCACAAGCTTGGTTTTATACGTATCCATCGCACGGTAGATGATCAGGGAGGGGTCCTTGACCAAGCGCTCATCAATTGCCTCAGTCCTGACAGTCCCGGCATCTGCAACCAATCGACGGTTTTTGCTATGCTCGCTTCGGGCAGTGATGAAGTAGGCAACAATACTCTTTCCTTCTTCGTTCAATCCACACACAATTCCTCTTCCAGGATATCGTTGTGCCTGCAGTGCTCTGTTCAAATCCATTCCATACTCCAATAATTGACAATAGTGCTCCACGGTTTCAGGAAGCAATTTCCACTCGATGGTCTCAAGAATCCGCTTTGCCAGACTCTCCGGCGTATCGCCATCAAGCACCTCGAGCGAGCGCTGTGCGAGGATCGGACCGGCATCCGCTTCCTCACTGACGATGTGCACGGTTGCACCGCTTAGTTTAACCCCACGTTCCAAGGCAGCCTCATGCACCCGTCTGCCATAATACCCTTTTCCACAGAAGCTGGGTATCAGGGAAGGGTGGATATTGAGAATCCTCTCAGGGTAATGCCTCACAACATTACCACTGAGAATGGTCAGAAAACCAGCCAATACCACCAAATCTATACGGTAGGTTCCAAGCAAAGCCAAGAGTTCTGTCTCAAACCGTGCCGTCTTGAGTTGTTTTTTGTCAAGGGCAACAGCAGGAATTCCCTTCAGCTTTGCACGATCCAGGGCTTGGGCATCGCTCCTGTCACTGACTACCAGCACAACCGAGCCATGACTGAGCAAGAGATCATCAGCAGCATCGAGCATTGCCTGCAGGTTGGTCCCACTCCCACTTGCCAATACAGCAATACGGATCATACGATCACCACCCCTTCTGATTCTGTCACTTCCCCAAGGACCCAAGCATCAGGAATAAGGGAGAGAGCTCTTTCGGCATCTTCCCTATTGATGGCAAGCACCATTCCAACTCCCATGTTGAATGTGGCATACATGTCCTCGTCAGGAATTGATCCTGTTTTCTGGATGAGACCAAAGATTGGTTTCTGCTTGATTGATTCCCCATTAATTGCCGCCCCTAGTCCAGAAGGGAGCATCCTGGGGATATTCTCATAGAATCCCCCTCCGGTAATGTGGCTTGCCCCCTTTATGGAAATCTTTTCGGCAAGTTCCAACACCTGGGAAACATAGATTCTTGTTGGTGTAAGCAACTCTTCACCCAGGGTACAGCCAAGTTCCTCATACCAATGAAAAAGCAAGGAAGGGTCCCTATCCAGATCAAAGGCCTGCCTGATGAGGGAGAATCCATTGGAGTGGACCCCGCTGGAAGGGAGTGCCAGGAGGCAGTCTCCATTCTTAATGGTGGAAGGGTCGAAGATTCTTTCCTTTTCAGCCACTGCAACACAGAATCCTGCAAGGTCATACTCTCCCTTCTGGTAGAAACCCGGCATCTCTGCTGTCTCGCCCCCGATAAGGGCACATCCTGCTTGCAGGCACCCCTTGGAAACCCCTTTGACAATCTGTTCCACTTTCAGAGGGGCAAGCAGCCCCAAGGCGATGTAATCAAGGAAGAGACGTGGCTTTGCACCGCAGCAGATGACATCGTTGGCGCACATGGCGACACAATCAATTCCTACTGAATCATGACGATCTAGGGCAAATGCTATCTTCAGCTTGGTACCTACTCCATCAGTACCACATACCAGAACCGGGTGGGGAGTGTCTTCCAGATCGAGTTCAAAGAGACCGGAGAAACCTCCGAGATCGGAGCGGACCCCGTCTATCATGGTGGAGGCCACATGCTTCTTCATCAGCTCAACAGCTTTATAGCCCCGCCTCACGTCAACCCCAGCATCTGCATATCTTTGTGCTTGCATAAGTAGCTCCTATAACGCTTTGGGACAGGGATACTCACCGGTAAAACATGCTCGGCAGAACCCAATACCCGGATGATCTGAAAGCTTTATCACTTGGTCAGTAGTAAGGAAGCCAAGTGAGTCAACACCAAGGATTGCCTCCATGGCCTTATGGTCATGATTACAGGCAAAGAGATCTTTCTTTGAATCAATATCTGTACCGTAATAACAGGGGAACAGAAAGGGAGGAGCCGATGAGCGCAAATGAACCTCTTTAGCTCCTGCTTCCCTAAGCAGGCGAACAATACGCTTACTTGTGGTTCCCCTTACAATGGAATCATCGATCAGCACCACTCGTTTTCCTCGTACCGTTGAGCTGATCGGATTGAGTTTGATACGTACCGTACTCTCCCGCTCACCCTGCTTTGGTTGGATGAATGTCCTTCCAATGTACTTGTTCTTGATAAAGCCAATCCCATAGGGGATCCCTGACTGCCTGGAATACCCGATAGCAGCATCAATCCCACTGTCAGGCACACCTATGACCACATCTGCCTGGGCAGGGTGCTCCAGGGCAAGGAATGCCCCACTGCGGATTCTTGCCTCATGAACACTGATGGTGTCTATGACGCTGTCGGGACGTGCAAAATAGATGAGTTCAAAGACACAGAGGCTGGAACTTACGCTCTTGCAATGCTCTTTATTGGAATGGATCGTCCCATCTTTCCCATCAATGATGCAGATCTCCCCAGGTTCAATATCCCGAAGGAACTGAGCCCCAACAGCATCGAGCGCACAACTTTCGCTGGCAAATACATACCCATCTATCACTTTGCCCAGACAGAGTGGGCGGAACCCATGGGGATCCCGTACAGCAATGAGTGAATCTTCGCTCATCACCAGAAGGGAGTATGCCCCCCTCACCTCATCCATGGTCCTGGAGAGAGCCTCTTCCAGACTTTGGGATTCCAATCGGTGGCTGGTGAGAATATGGGCAAACACCTCTGTATCGCTCGAGGAGTGAAAGAGCGAGCCTTTCAACTCCAAGGTACTACGAAGCTCCTGGTCATTGACCAGATTCCCATTGTGAGCCAGGGCAAGACTACCCAACATATGATGGAAAATCATTGGCTGGACATTCTCTGGGCTTCTCTCCCCGCTTGTCCCATAGCGGTTATGGGCGATAGCCATCCTTGATGAACCGGAGGGCAGCTCTGGGGGATGTTCAAAAACATCGGCAACCAAACCCACATCCTTGGTTACGCTCAGCATACCATCACAGTTGAAGGCTATCCCGCACCCTTCCTGCCCCCGATGCTGCAACGCATACAGACCCTTGAAACAAGCTTCGTTGACAGCCACCTTGGAGGGACTGTAGATGCCAAAGACTCCACAAGCCTCATTGAGGGAACTCATCAGTCATCTCCCATCAGTCGTGACAATATTTCTTGATACGCTGCTTCCACATCCCCAAGGTCCCTTCTGAAGCGGTCCTTGTCCAACTTTCTGTTGGTTTTTGTATCCCAGAACCTGCAGGTATCGGGGGATATCTCATCGCTGAGAATAAGCTGTCCACTAGAGGTCATCCCAAACTCCAACTTGAAGTCGACCAAGGTAATGCCCAGGTCCTCAAGGTAGGAACAGAGTATCCCATTGATACGTAGCGCATAGTCGGTGATCAGCTGCACCTGTTCATCTGTTGCCAGCGAGAGCGCCTGTATGTGATAGTTATTCACCATGGGATCATCCAGATCATCACGCTTGTAACAGAATTCCAAGACAGGGGTAGCGAGATGTACTCCCTCCTCCAAACCAAGACGAGCCGAGAGAGAACCGGCAGCAATATTACGGACGATTACCTCCAGAGGTATGATCTTCACCGCCTTTACCAGGGTATCGGTGTCGCTGAGCTGCTCGACAAAGTGAGTCGGGATACCCTTCCCTTCCAAGAGTTTCATTATATGATTGGTGACCTTGTTGTTGATCGCCCCCTTGCCAAGTATCGAGCCTCGCTTCTTTCCATTGAACGCCGTGGCATCATCCTTGTAGGAGACGATGTACAAATCCTTGTCATCAGTCTCATACACCCGCTTCGCCTTCCCTTCGTAGAGCATGGTTCGCTTTTGCATCTGTATCCTCTCTTGTAAATAAAAAGAGCCTTACCGGCTAGGGGTAAAGCTCCTATGGAAACGCTCATCAGCTTGGGCAACCTTTTCGGCCATCTCTCTTCTGCGCTCTTGTATGCGGAAAGCGAGCGCTTCATCGCCAAGGGCCAGAATCTGGGCAGCAAGCAGTGCTGCATTGGCCGCCCCATCAATGGCAACTGTTGCCACAGGATAGCCAGTAGGCATCTGAACAGTTGAAAGCAAGGCATCCATACCATCGAGAGAGGCTGAAAGGGGAATTCCTATTACGGGTAGCAAGCTTCTACTTGCCAGTGCCCCTGCAAGGTGTGCAGCCTTTCCTGCCGCTGCGATCAGCACGGCATATCCCTCTCCAGCTGCATTCTCAGCAAATTGGATGGTAGCCTCACTACTTCTGTGTGCCGAGAGAATATGTGCCTCAAAGGGAATATCCAACTCTTGCAAGACCGTAAAGGCCCCTTCTACCAACGGTGCATCATGTTCGCTGCCAAGCAGCACAGCCACACGGTTTTTCTGGGTTGTTTGCATAGGCGTACCATAGCGAAAATGTTGCAGTTATGCAAGTCCCATGCAACAAAATATATACAGATTTGTTAATATGTCTTATGTCTTAGGCGTTACAGTACTAATATAAAAAGAGTTTTTCATTCTTTTGCAACAATTTATGCAACAAAACAACAGCATCCTCAACACACAGGTCACAAGTTCGCAACACAATACCACTCTCGTCACCCCTGAGTTCACTGCAGACAAGTGTGCCGTTCTGCTCAAGGAAACCGTCCACTATCTCCCCTGCGTAGTCATAGGAAGTCTGCTTTGTTGCAGCTTCCACACTGCCCCCACTGGTAAGCAAGCTGATGATAAGCACTGCTCCGCTCACAGCCCCGCAAGTTGCCTTATGGCCGCCCATACCCCCGCCGAAGGCTTCGCTCATGATAAACAGGGTCTTCTCGTCGATTCCCACGACATCGGCAAAGCTGCAGGCAACTGCCTGAGCACAGTTGTACCCCTTCTCCCTGAAAGCGTAGGCACGCTTTACATATTTCGTAGTAGTTGTTGTTTCCATAGAGCTAATAGTACCGTTCTGCGTTTCCAGTTGCAAGAAGTTACGACCAGGTACCATATATATGCCTGCCACAAATAGGACAGTTGGAATGATCAATGACACTTTCACGGAATACCCAAGAACGACGAACCAAAGAGGTCTTGCATCCTGGGCAGTAGGTATTCTGGTCCAATGATGAATTCCCCGGGTAGATAAAAGGAATCTGGGACTTTCGGGCTTCTTGGACCCCCTCTTTTAGATAATGCTCGCTGGTCTCTCTCTTCTGTTCCTGAAAACGAGGAAAGTACCGACTCAGATGCCAGACCTGTACACCTGCTGAATTAAGATGCTCTCCAATGGAGGAAATCATTTGTTTCGTATGCACCCCTTCCATAACCATGGTGGTTATCTCCAGATGAGCTTTGCTTGGAGCGATGTGTTCAATGGCATTCCACACTGGACGAGAGCTTCCCCCGCAGTAGTCCCGGTAGAATGATTCATCCCCCTTGAGATCAATATTGAATGCATCGATGTATGGACTGATCCGAATCAAGGCTTCTTCGCTGAAGCTACCATTGGTGACCATGATGGTTTTAAGCCCTTCTCCTTTTGCAAAGGTTGCAACTTCGATCATATAGTCCTGCCAAACCAAGGGCTCGCTGTAGGTAAAACTGATGGAAGGACAACGGTTATCAAAAGCGAGCTGAACGACTTCCCTGGCAGTGTAATAGGTTCGCTGGGCTCCAGCCTCCCATTCTCTCTGGCTGATCGCATAGTTCTGGCAGAAGGTGCAAGTCAGGTTGCATCCAAACATTGCAATGGAGAGTGTCTTTGTCCCCGGCAGGAAATGATAAAGAGGCTTTTTCTCAACCGGATCTATGGAAATCGCGACCACCCCTCCATGGTTATGGGTGAAAATATTATCTCCAGAACGTTCCCTCACCCCGCAGAAACCAATTTCTCCATCTTTCAGTCTGCAGTGACGGTAACAATAATCGCAAACAAGATAGTCAGTTCCACTCACGACAAATCCTCTGTGCACACTTCAGCTTGGAACACTTCGAAACGACAAGCCTCGTCTGTATACGCATCGCTTTCAAGGCCAGCCTTCCTTGAAAGTTGGCTGAGCATGGTCTGTAGATCCCATCCTTGCTCTGTTGCCACCTGGGGAAGGAAAACGGCACGATGGTATCCATGACTCAGCAGCACACCATCCACCCCAAGTCGTATTTGTTTCCAATCATCAATGACTTGCATCTTGGATAGAAGGGAGATTTCGAGCACTACCTGTTCTAGATCTTCTTGCTTGAGAGGGTGAAAACGGGGGTCACTGAAAGCAGACTCCCTCGCCAGTTTCGGTACCTCCTGCCAGAGAGGTCCCCTTCCCCAAAGGTTACCGATACAACCACGAAGAGCCCCTTGCGTAGTATGAATCGTGACAAAGCATCCCAGCTCATGGGAAAAAGGAGGACGGTTTTCCTGCTTTAGTCGATCATAGATCGGTGTATCAGAGTGGGAAAGCGTACTTGTTATTGCCTCTCTAGCCAGCGCCAAGAGAGTCTGTTGGTCAACACGGTTCATTTCCTACCTCCAAAGAATCGTTGAATAGGCGACAAAATTCGCGTCATTTGACGACGAAACATCCTGGGAAGTGTAATAGTCTGCTACCCACCCTTGGCAATGCATCTTCCCTGCGATGGATGAGACCAACAAGGCAGCGGCGTAGCCGCATACAGTTGATTGCTTTGCAGTACAGAAGGCAAGTGCTTGTGCGACCCTTCCCTCACTGAGTAGATGGGCTAGGCTTAAATCATCTTCCTTTACCCTGCCCTCTGCCCTGCTTCCGTATGGGGTGTAAGCGAAACGGGGCCCATAGTGGGTAAAGTCACTGCTTGCAATAATTACAGTTCTTCCTTCCTCAAGGTCCTCTCTTCCAAGCTCCTGTATCAACTGACCAGCAAGCTTTTCGATTGCATCAGCTTCACTAAAACGGGATATCATGGCAAGAGCAACCTTCACAGGACTCTCTTGTGCTGCAATGTATGGCAGGACCATCTCCAAGGCATGTTCACTCTGTATTGCTGAGAACCACTCCCCCTGTACGCTTGCAAGATTGAAAGAGTGAATATCACCGAGGGGAGTCCTCATTCCAGAAAGTGGTGCACTGACGATCGTATTGGGAGGGAGTTTTGCATAGTGGCTTGGGCTGATAACCAGAATACGCTCAATCGATCCAAGACCGTCAGAGAAAAAAGGGGCTATCCCACTACTTGAGTAGAACAACCCTGCATGAGGCAACACAGCGAACTTATAGGGGCCTCTCTGATAGGTTTTCCGCTTCTTGGTCTCGTCTATCGACTCTGTTACCATGAGTCGCAATAGTTCTGGATCCTTTGGATACCAGGAACCCGCATATTGAGCTTCTCTCATCATATTCATCGTGGCACCTCGTATATAATGATAGTCCACTGTGAAAGAATTGCAAGGTTACATCCACGAGGAAAAGCAAAGAGGCAACGTACCCGGCCGCAGGGATGACCAAGTACGTTGCCAAACGTGGAGGTAAAAGAAACTAATTACAATCAGAGACAGAAACGGAAGAGATATATCGCCAATCCTTGGGAAATATTTTCGATTTCCCGAGTACTGCAATTTCTTCACTGAAAACAATGTCTTCACTACTTTTGCCGACAAGAAGAGAGAAAGCACCGCTCTCAAGGACTCTTCTTGCATCACTACCAACAAATGAGAGCATGTCTGCAGGCAGGGTAAAAGAGAGACGTTTCTGTTCTCCCGGCTGCAATGAGACACGGCTGAAAGCTTTCAGTTCTTTCACAGGCCGAACAATGGAGGCAACCTTGTCTTGCACATAGACCTGCACAATTTCATCACCACTATAAGTCCCGTCGTTTCTTATTGTAAGGGAGAAGCGGAACTCTTCATCACCCTGAATCATTGGGTTTTCCACCTGGAAATCATCCCAGCTGAAGGTGGTGTAACTCAGTCCATGCCCAAAGGGATACACGGCTCCAAACTGTGGCTGGATCTTTAACCCACCAGCTTTCTTGAAGTGATTATACGCGTATGGCATGGAACCAGCACTCTTGGGAAACGAGAGTGTCGTTTTCCCACCTGGATTGTTCAACCCTACCAAGGTACGTGCGATAGCTTCCCCTCCCCCTTCACCGGGGAGCCAAGCGGCAAGAATGGCACTGGCATGATCAACCGCTTCATGGATGGTGTACGGTCTTCCACTCACCAAAACAACCACCACAGGTTTTCCTGTAGCCAGCACAGCCTCCAAGAGTTCTTCTTGCACCCCGGGAAGCTTCAGGCTATCGGCATCAGAACCTTCACCGACTGTACCCTGGCGGAACAGCCCAGCGATATCGCCAACAACCATGACCGTTACATCCGCGGAAGAAGCAGCCTTGGCTGCTTTCTCTATCCCTTGGGTATCATCGCTGAGCTCATGGGATCCCTCTCCACTCTCTGGAACATCCCCTGGGAAGAAGATGGCTTTCTCTACCTTACTCTCGTAGAGCATACACCCTGGCTCGAATGTCAAGGGGATGTCTCCCAGAGCCTCAGAGAGTGCACTGCGAATGGTCATTGCCTGAGGTGGTACTGTCTCTTCAGGCCCATGGGATCCCTGGAGGTGAATCGGGGTCGAGTATCCACCGAACATCGCATACGGATGGTCGGCAAGAGGCCCGATAAGAGCAACTGATTTTGCATTTTTCAAAGGAAGGACCCCATCATTCTTGAGTAGGATAAGAGACTTTTCAGCAACCTCTACTGCCAGTGCATGGCTCTTTTCTGTACCCAGCTCGATCGCCTCTTCCTTGATGAACGGATGCTCGAACACGCCTTGGTTGTACTTCTCTTCCAATACACGGAGCACAGCCTCATCAAGCGCGTCATTAGAGATCAAGCCACGATACAAGGCTTCGATCAACCCCTCCTTGAATACGGTATATCCAGGCAATTCGATATCCATACCAGCATTGAATGCCAAAGCGGCGGCTTCAGCCATATCTCCTGCAACACGATGGTCATGGAGCAGTTGCACAACTGCTTCATAGTCAGCAACAACCAACCCATCGAAACCCCATCGTTGTTTAAGCAAGTCGGTCACCAAGGAGCGATTACTGGTACAAGGAACACCATCAATGTCATGATAGGCTGGCATTACGGAACCAGGGTGTGTATGACGGACAACCATCTCAAACGGAAGAGCAAAAGTATTTTGCAGTTCTGAGGGACCGATATGAACCGGTGCATGGTTTCTCCCACCCTCACTGGCAGAGTGCCCGACAAAGTGCTTGAGTGTTGCAAGCGGACTTCGTTTCTCTCCTTGCAGGCCTTGAACATAAGAAATGCCCATTACTCCACACAGGTAAGGGTCTTCCCCGTAGGTTTCCTCAAGGCGCCCCCAACGCGCATCGCGAGCAACATCCAGGACTGGAGCGAGGCCTTGATGTACCCCGAGACTCCTGAGTTCATCCCCGATTGCTTTTCCCACGTTGCCCACCAAGGAAGGTTCCCAGGTGCTGCCATAATTCAATGCAGAGGGAAAAATCGTTGCACCTTTCACCATGGCACCGGTCAAGCACTCCTCATGAAGGAGAGCTGGAATTCCCAGACGTGTCTCCTTGATGAGATACCGTTGTATCTCGTTGATCGCTTTTGCCTGCTGTACTGGATCATTTGCCATCGTTCCATAGGGACGGGTGAGTTGGCCGATGCCTTTACCTAGAACTTCTGCCTTGATGTCTTCACTACGCATCTCAGCCTGCCCATACTCGCGTACATGCAATGATCCATCTATTCCTATCTCAAGCCATGCAGAAACCAACTGGGAGACTTTCTCTTCAATACTCATCTTCCTGAGCAGTTCCAAGGCACGTTCCTTATTCTGCTGCATAGTGTTAACAACTCCTTATTTCAGTATCCTTGTACCTCAAGGCCGACTACTCTTTCAGTGCTCCTAATGCAACTCCAGCAATAATGTGCTTCGAGAGAGAGAAGTAGACGATGAACAAGGGCAGAACGGTCATCGACAACCCTAGGTAGACCGCACCGTACTCTGTCTTGTAGATATCTCCCCTGAGCAGGCTTACCATGATGGGCATGGTATACTTATCCCCATCGGTAAGAAGAATCAAGGGTTCGAACAAACGATTCCAATTGAATACAAAGGTGAAGATTGCCTGTGTTGCCATAGCCGGTTTCATGATGGGCAGTATGATCCTGTTGAAGGTATTGAACTCCCTTGAACCGTCTATTCTTGCAGAGTCAACAATATCCAACGAGAGAGATGCCATCAGGTACTGCCGCATGAAAAATACCATTGCAGGAGTTGCTGTGGCAGGTATGATCAGGGGCCAAAGGCTGTTGGTCCACCCAATGCGATACATGAACTGATAAAACCCTATACCACTGACCTGGGTTGGGATCATCATGACAGCCATGATGAAGGTAAAGAATGGCTGGCGTAGTTTCCAACTGTAGGCAACCAGGGCATACGCTGTCAGCGATGAGAAATACACTGCACAGAGGGTAGCTCCTGTGCTGATGAGCATTGAATTAATGAAGCCGACGATGGGATCAAAAGTCTTTCCTTGCAGTATCTGCCAGTTACTCATCAAATACTTGGAAGGAACCAGGCCGATGGAACTCTGCTGTATTTCAAAGGTACTGCGTGTTGCGTTCATGAACATGACCCAGAAAGGAAATATGCTCAAGAGTGCAAGAAAAATGCACACAATATAGATACCTGTCTTTTTCAGGTTGGTAGTTGCTCTCATTCCTCTCATCGTACTCCCCCCATCCTCTTTTCTTCCTTCAGTCGGTTCTTTTCAAATTTCCGGAGTTTGATCTCAGCCCTGTCACGCATGGAATAGAACATGATACCTGAGAGCACCAGGATGATGATGAAGACTATCATGCTTGCTGCCGATGCTCGGTTGTACAGATAGCTTCCAGCGAATGCTTGGTTGTAGATGAATACACTCGAGGTAAGTGTCGCATTGTCCGGGCCTCCCCAAAGGAAGAGCCTGGGAATATCGAACATCTGGATACCGCCGATTAGACCGGTTACCAGAACATACAGCAAGATTGTCTTCAGTCTGGGCAGGGTTATTCTGAAGAAAATCTGGGAAGGTGTTGCCCCATCAACCTCGGCTGCTTCGAACAACGTCGGGTTGATGCCCAACACACCAGCAATCAGGATGATCATGGAGTGTCCATACCACATCCAGAACTGTATAAAGGATACCACCCCGCGGGCGGTCCCACTCTGCACGTGGAAGTTTGATGGTGCATCCAGGATGCCTATTTTCATCAGTAAGTCATTGATTGGCCCCTTGGGATAGCCCGTAAGGGAGTTGAACAGGATTGCGATGGTTGCAGCGGTAATGATATTCGGCATATAAATCAATACCTTGAACAATCCCTGTGCCTTAACTTTCAGGCGCCTATTGGTGAACCATGCGGTCAACAACAGTGCCAAGAGAACCTGGGGAATAAAGTTAAAAATCCAAATAATGAAGGTAGTTTGCAGTGACCGTAAAAAGGTCGCGTTATTGAGGATGCTTTTATAATTCTGGAACGGGTCTTCCAAGAACTTGAAGGTGGTACGCCCCAGTCCCCTGAGGTCGGTAAATCCAATAACAACGGTATATATCGTCGGATACAGATTGAAGATGAGAAAGGCAAGCACGAAAGGGATGGAAAATAGATACCCGTACTTTGCATAGCTGATGTTGTTTTTGCGCATGAGCAAGTCCTCCAGAAAAATTCACCTTGCATCGACCGATATCTTCCCTGCGATGCTTGGAGCAAAATAAGCCAGGTGCAGGGGTTACCTACACCTGGCAATCATTGATCCATTAATCAACGTCAATTGCGAGGTTGTCAGCAACCTGCTGCTTGAAGTCTGCGATAGCCTGACTACGGGTCTTGTTGCCATTGCTATATTCACGGACCTGGTCACGCCAGTAGATATTGATGGTTTCATCATACTGGGTCTTGTTCTTACCGGTAGCAAACTTGCCAGCGGGAACGAATACGTCGAACATATCCTGTCCACCGAGGAAGGGCAAGGTTCCATCACTCTTGCTCATGACGGTTCCGGAAGCAACGGTATCCTTGGTTCCACCAGGACCATTGAGGGTGCCGTTTGCCCAGTAGTACTGCAGACCGGTGTTGGAACTGTCGAGGGTAATCCACTCGATGATCTCTCCAACTGCGTCCTTGACAGGACTCTTGTCGTTTGCAAGTACCCATGTGCCACCCCAGAAGAATCCAACAGGAGGTTCACAAACCGCCCAGTCCCCATAGGTGCCTTCACCAGGCTTGGTTCCACCGCTATTACCAGCCATGACGTAGTTGATCAACCAAGCTGGGCCGAAGAACCCGAAGATAGGCTTTTCGCCAGCGTCCTTCATGTCAGCGAACCATGCATCGGTCCAGTCACGGGTATCATTGTGGTAACCTTTGTCAATCAGCATCTTTGCTACATCAAGGAATGCTTCACGATCGGGATCGATGTAGAGTTTTCCGTCTACAATCCAGCCCTTATCGCTGCTGCCTTCGATGGCGTGCCAGATATCTCCATCACCGCTGATGATTCCGTATCCTTTCTTCTTCAGGTCTTCTGCAGCCTTGAAGAACTTGTCCCAACCGGGACCGACTTTGGTTTTGATCACTGCAGGATCGTCAGTTCCCCAGACGTCCTTTGCAATAGAGCGGCGGTAGATGAATGCACCACCGGTAGCCTGGTAACCAAGTCCGACCAAATCACCATCAGGGTTGGTACCGATATCAACGGTGTACTGTGCAATGTCGGCTTCCTTGAGCTTGGCGTTTACATCAATTCCAAGATCCTTGTAGGGAGCTGCAAAATGAGCTGCGTCGCCCTGGGTGTACTTGAGTACAAATGCAGACTCAGCACAGTAAATGTCAGGAGCATTATCACCACTACTTGCCAATGCCTGGTCAAGTGCTGGTTGATACGCACCATCAGTGGTAGCAATGATGGTTGTGTTGATCTCATAATCGAAATCAGGATTCAGTTCTTTGTACTTCTCCAACATTTTGGGGACTTCATCAGTGAAGCTCCACAGGTTGATCACCTTACGAGCAGGTTTTGCTGCCTCTGCCTGGCCGGCTGCAAACAGTGAGAGACTCATGCAACAAATCAGCAACAGACTGACTACAATACGCATGTTCCGTTTCATACAGATTCCTCCTTACTTAACTCTATGTCAAACTGACATACAAATGAGACTTGCATAGATTTCCCGTGTATTCGTACAACGCCTGTACAGAATAGGGAGCCCTACAATCACCATGCTATGTGAACACCATGGGGAACGCCACTGGGCTTTTGCCTTGAAAATGAATAGGACAAATGTCCTATGATACTTACATCTCGTTGCTCTTCACCCATTTAATGGCAAACTTGCGCAGTGTTCCTGCATCACTGATGGAGAGCTTATGACGGATATTGTCCCGGTAGACATTGATCGTCTTGACCGAGAGATTAAGGTTCTTTCCTATCTCAGAGACACCAAAGCCCTGTCCAAGCAAGCGGAGCACTTCCATTTCCCGGAGACTGAGCAGCTCAACCGGGTCTATCTCCTGCGAGGATTCTTGCAGTAGCATGGTATCCAACATTCTCTCCCTCATATCATTTGAGAGATAGACTTTTCCCTTAATCACTGTCTCGATTGCTTTAAGGAGCGAGGAAGCAGCTTCCTGCTTCATCACGTACCCACGTGCACCAGCCTTGAGTGCGCTGGAAGCATAGATAAGTTCATCATACATGGAGACAACAATGGAAAGAACCTCTGGCTTGCATGCCTTGAGGGTTTTAACCAACTCCAATCCGTTCTCTTGTTGGAGTGAGATATCGACAAGCGCAACATCCACTTCTGTCTTTTCCAGCAGGGTAAGCGCTTCTGTGATGGTGGTTGCCTGAGCTCGTACTTGGTAGGTTCTCACATTCTCTATGACGCTCACCAAACCTTGGCGGAAAAGTGGGTGGTCATCTACAATCAGAAACCGAACAATTTTGTGCATTCCCTACTCCTTGAATTCAATCAGAGCGGTGGTCCCCTCATCATCACTCTCAAGGGTGAGCTTTGCATCAGCCATCGCAGCTCTGTTCTGCATAATTCTCAAGCCAAGCCCTTCTCCTTGAATCTGCTGAGGGAGTCCTGTCCCATCATCGCGAACTTCCAGGGAGAGGATACTGGAACCATCAGTATTAAACTTTCTTGCTGAGGATATTTCTATATGATTTGCCTTTGAGTGTTTAATGGCATTGGTCAATGCTTCTTGGACAATCCTAAAGATATTCAGTTCCCTGGTCTTGTCCTGTATGGAAAAGGCTGGGTCCACATTTACATCGATATCAATTGCCACCAACCGAAGATTATCACCCACTAAGGCCTCCAGGCGCTCCAAGAAACTGTGGGGTTCCAATTCCATGGGCATCAGTCCACGGCTGATGGTCTTGATCTTTCCGATGGCCTCACCGAGATGCTCACTGATTTTCCTAAGGCTCTCTTTCTGAGCTTCCTGGTTGCTTTCGAGTTGTTGCTGTGCCGAAGAGGCGAGCAGAGAGATGCCAAGAAGATATTGGCATAGGTCATCATGCAACTCCTGCCCGATACGTTCCATCGTCCTCGTGGAAATCTCCATAACTTCCTGTTCCAGTTCAGTTCTCCGCTTGATCTCCTGGGAGAGATCGCGTGTACGCAAGGCCACCTGTTCCTCAAGGTTTTTCTCATGTTCCCTGATCTGCTGGAGAAGCAGTGAGCCTTTCAGGTTGCTTGAGATCTGCTCTTGCAGTACATCATAGAGAGCAGGGCGGACAGTACCAAAGGGAACCAAGAAATAACCAAGAGGTTCATCAAGATATACCAAGGGCAAGAGGACCCAACGCTGGGTCCTCCATTCAGAACTTAGGCTGGGGGGCAGGATATGCTGGGCAGGGAAGTCTTTTGAAAACGCTGATAGAGGGAGTACTTCCTGTTGAACGGTCATCATAAGCCGAGCTTTTCGGTTGTGGTTCAGAAATCTCACCAGATATCCACGATCGATACCAAAGAGCTGCAACCCATGTTTCAAGTTGGTGATCAACTCCCCCATCTCGAAGGTACCGCTGAGCATGGCACTCACCTTTCTGAGGGTTTCAAATGAATTTTCCGCTGCTACCCGTTTTGCTGCCTGAAAGCGACCAATCTTATCCCCTGTCAATGCACGGGCTGCTCCCATAAGCATTGCAAGGGTCTTGGTACTGAGTGTGCTTTGGTTACGAGATTTATACTCCACCACTGAAAGGTACTCATTCCACCGATGAAGAGAACCACTCTCTGAGGTAGTATCATCCAGTGCACGGTTGAGTCGGGCAATCATCTGATGGTAGTCACCCCGCTGGACAAGGAGAACCAAGTCTTTCACTGCCAAACGTTCAGCCGGTGTGGCATAACTCGGCATCTCATGAAGCCCCGGGGTAAAGTGCACATGAGGATTACAACCGCAGGACTCCCTGATTACCGGTGAGCATGGAAGGGAGATGTGTTCTTCTTCCCCACCTGCCATGATCCTATCGAGGATATCAACAGCAATTACTCCCATTTCATGCAATGGTTGTACTACGGTTGTCAGTGGGGGAATACTGTAGCGAGAGGGGTCTATTCCGTCAAATCCAATCAGGGATACATCATCAGGCACACGGATATTCCACTTCGAGAGCTCTTGCATGGCCCCGAAAGCCATCCGGTCATTGAGACAGATCAAGGCATCAAAAGAACTCTCCGATTCCATGAAGTATCGCACTACTTCACTCCCTGATTCGTCAGTGAATGTTCCTGACTTAACAAGTTTCTCGTCAATAGTGATATCATTATCTGCAAGGGCCTGCCTACAAGCCTGAAGCCTCTTGACTGACTCCTCATGGGTTTTCGGGCCTGTAACAATAGCAAACCGACGTCTGTGATGGACTGTCACCAAGTGGTCCACCAGAGTACGCAAGCTCTCTTCTCCTTCTGCAGTAATATCACTCATGCCCTGCATGTGCATCCCTATGGATACCCTGGGCAGAGCGGACCATGGAGCAAAGAACTTATTCAGGTCCATGGTGGTGAAATATGATGCAAGTGAAGAGGCAACAATGATCAGCCCATCAATGGTTTGCTCGGAGGCAAGATGATACGCAAGGTTGGAAGAGGCTTCACTGGCAATGGGAGATCCAAGGCGGGAGCCAATAAAGGAGATGGTTCCCATTTGCCGCTTTGCCGCTTCCCTTTCAATGGCATGCCAGATGGCCGACTGATATTCATCGTCCAATCCTGCGGTGAATATTCCGATGCAACGCTGTGAATCCTGCATGAAAGATGGCTCCTCCTCAATGGTGTACCTTTTCTATGATAGACCATACAAAGGAGTTTGCAAGGATAGGGTTGGAAAATAAACAAAGAGAATTTCTCTCTGTTGGTTGGAGTCTCTCATGGGCCTCATCATGGGCCTCATCATGGGCCTCGTCATGGGCCTCGTCATGGGCCTCATCATGAGCTTCCTTATGGGCCTGTAGTAACACATGCTTTGCCTCTATTGTTTTCATTTCTGTGGTTGTTGTTTCTATTGGTTATAGGAACACTTGAGAACTATGAATTTGTCGGTAAGAATATATCCAGGAAAGCCGCTTACAATATGTTGCGGCGCAGCCACATAGAGGACCAAGGAGACAGAAATTGAAAGCAATTGTTTATGAGAAGGTGAACTCGTCAAAAATCTTGGTCCTTCGTGATATTGTAAAACCAATGCCTAACACGCATGAAGTATTGGTACGTATCCATGCTGCATCGGTGAATGCGCTTGATTACCGTCCTATGCAAATGGGTGTCGGTATACCGAAGAGCCGGATATTCGGAGCTGATATCGTGGGAATGGTGGAAGCGGTGGGTAGAGATACCACCACCTTCAAAATTGGTGATATGGTGGTCGGTGATATCTCGGAAAACGGATGTGGAGGCTTTGCAGAATATGTTGCTGTAGATGAGAGGGTGTTGGCCTTGAAGCCATCCGCGATTTCAGACGAATTCGCCGCTGCCGTCCCGGTAGCAGCAGTCACTGCCTTGCAGGCCTTACGTGACAAGGGAGAGCTCACTGCTGGCATGAGGCTACTCATCTATGGAGCGGGAGGTGGTGTCGGCACGTATGCCGTTCAGCTAGCCAGCTATTTTGGCGCTCAGGTGACTGCCGTCTGCAGTACCCGCAATACAGCACTTGTACGCAGCCTGGGAGCAAGCGAGGTTATCGATTACACAAGGGAGGATATCACCACCAGTAGCCGTCGATTCGACCGGATTATCGCCATAAATGGGTACCACCGGCTTTCAGCGTATAAGCATCTCCTCGTGCCTAATGGAACAGTCGTTATGGTGGGAGGTTCCTTGAAACAGATATTCACTTCTCTTCTCTTTGGATCGTTGATGTCGATAGGGTCAAAGAAAATGCGTACACTGGCAGCGAAACCCAACAGGAAGGACCTGGAATTTGTTCTGGACTTGGTAGCCTCAGGCAAGATACACCCAGTCATAGATCGATGCTATCCGCTGGAGCAAACTGCAGAAGCAATGAGTTATGTGAGCGAGGGGCATGCCAAGGGCAAGGTGGTCATTACAGTGACCTCCAAGTAAAGGCTGATGAGATGCTTTTCTTGAATAAAACTCAGACTCAAGACGCAAGAAAGGCAACCCGCTGTACGACCATTGTCGCCTAACAAGTTGCCTAGTAGTCTGGTAGAATAAGGAATCACCGTCCTGCCGTGTACCTTTGTACGTACGACAGTCCATTCTTCAAACCAACTGTTTAGCAGGGGTAGGACTCGGACCTACGACCTTCGGGTTATGAGCCCGACGAGCTGCCAACTGCTCCACCCTGCGTCGAATTTCTTCTGTACTATACGGAAAAAGGAAAATCTTGTCAACCAGCATTGTAATTAATGATATAAAAATAATTTAACACCTTGCAACGGTTGTAGTTATTGGGTATGGTATTTCAACGCATAAAGGCCTTATGCTTTTACAGCATGTCTGGTACTATATACACAACGTTTCCCATTGAAACGTGAAGGAGCCTGGTACGAGTAAGAAAGTGGTTATCCTAGGTGCGGGAAGACGCGGCATGGGACTAGCGAAACAACTCATCACAGATGGTAAGGATGTAGTAATCCTTGACAACTCGTTTGAAAGAGTCGAAATGGCTGTTTCCAAACTCGATTGTCTCGGTGTGCTGGGCAACGGCACCGATATAGACAAGCTTAGCGAAGCAGGAGTCGAGCAAGCAGAAGCCTTTATCGCCGTAACCAACAGTGATGAAATAAATCTGGTCTCATGTGGCCTGGTCTCCTCTTCATTTCCAAATACCAAAACAGTTGCTGCAATACGATCCCTGATCTACACCGGCAGTGGTGGTCTCAAGGAGGGATTGCTTGGTATTGATTTTATCGTAAATCCCAATGCAGAAACGGCACGATCAATCTTTACCATCATTGAACAAGGGGTTAACGGAAACCTCTTAGCATTCAGTAACTCCAAGCTACTGCTCTATATTTTCTACATTGAGAAAAACAGCACCTTTGTAGGGTCCACCATCAGTGAGATGCGCAACAAACTCAACGCTGAGTTTGTCGTTGCTTCCATTAAGCGAAGAGGCCATGTGCTTGTTCCCTCAGGCGAGACTACCATTCAGGGTGAGGATACACTGAGCATCATAGCAGAATCACAGGAAGTCACCGATATCCTGAAAACAGTCGGGAAGCTCCAGAAAAGACCCAACAACATGGTGCTGGTCGGAGCAAGTAAAATCACCAGAGCTCTACTGAACCGAATGAGCCCTGCAATGCGTTCTAAGGTAACCATCGTCGACCAAGATCCTGAGGTTTGTAAGGAATTTTCAGAGCGCTTTCGTGAGATTCTGGTCATCAAGGCCGATATCACCGACGAGGACATCATGGCGGAGGAACAACTGGGAACCTATGATCTTCTTATCGCCCTTACCGACAATGACGAGTTGAATATCATCACAGCAAGTTACGCAAAACGCATCGGTATCATGCGGTCCATGGCTCTTATCAAGCAAAACAACAACTATTCACGTATGGCTTCC
Organism: uncultured Sphaerochaeta sp.; assembly: GCF_963676285.1. NCBI lineage: Bacteria > Pseudomonadati > Spirochaetota > Spirochaetia > Spirochaetales > Sphaerochaetaceae > Sphaerochaeta > uncultured Sphaerochaeta sp. The sequence continues at coordinate 2,528,174 of NZ_OY781063.1, read as the reverse complement.
TACCTTGGAATCGATGTGGTCATCTCAACCACCGACACCACCGTAGAGTCCCTGCTTCGCTATCTCAGGGGGAACAATGTATCGAGTGTACATTCGCTCTTCAATGGACAGCTTGAAGTATATGAATTCATCATCCACGCAGACAGCGAGGTGTGTGGCAAGCAGTTAAAGGACATCAATATGAGAAAGAAGGCAATAGTAGCGGGGATTACCAACAATGAAGGGAAGAGTATCATTCCCAATGGATATTCCACCCTCAATGAAGGGGATACTGTTGTCGTAGCCGCACTCAGGCAAGCTACTGAGTTCATCCAAAAACTCTTTGGGTAGGATTACCATGATAAATTGGAAACTGGACCTTCGGCTCTTATCGTTCATAGTACTCTTTATTGGCCTGCTTATGGGTATCCCTACTGCACTGGCTTTCAATTATCAAGAAACGGATGCCATCAAGGGATTTTTGGTAGCATATGCTGCCATTGCAATATTCAGTACCACCATCCTTATCAGTACCGGAAAGTCACAGGATAAGCAGATGCTCGCTCGTGATGGATACCTCGTGGTAACCCTCACTTGGGTCATCGCAACCGCATTTTCAGCTATCCCCTTGGTAGCCAGTGGAGCCTATGTAGATTATCCCAGCGCCTACTTTGAGGTCATGAGTGGATTCACCACCACAGGGGCCACGGTATTGCCGGAAATTGAGAGTCTACCCAAATCCATCCTGTTTTGGCGTTCACAAACCAACTGGTTGGGGGGAATGGGAATTGTGGTACTCTTCGTAGCCCTGTTGCCGGCCCTTGGTGTCAGCGGAGCACTGCTCGTTGGAGCAGAAACCGTTGGTCCAACAAAGGACAAGCTTACACCCAAGATCAAGAATACTGCCCTCATTCTCTGGTCCATCTATATCGGTTTCTCTGTACTCGAAACCATCTTGCTTCTCGCCGGTGGGCTGTCCCTCTATGATGCAGTCACTGTTACCTTTTCGACCATGGCCGCAGCCGGATTCTGTGTAAAGAATGCTTCCATCGGAACATTCTCAAGCCTCTATGTCGACATCGTGGTCACCATATTCATGCTCATTGCAGGAGCCAACTTCGCACTCTACTACAAGGCCATCAGTGGAAGACTGAAATCCGTTCTGAGGGATGGTGAGCTTCGCTTCTATCTTGGTATCTGGGCATTGGTTGCATTGCTTGCAGCTTGGTATCTCACATTTTCAAATACCTATGGCTCCTTCGGTGAGTCTTTCCGCTACAGTGCATTCCTCACTGCATCTATACTCACAACCACAGGGTTTGCTACCACTGACTATGTACTCTGGCCTGCCTTTCCCCAGCTGCTTTTCTTTCTGCTCTTCTTTATCGGAGGATCGGCAGGATCTGCAGGAGGTGGTGTAAAGGTGGTCAGGATTGCCACACTCTTCAAGATGGGAAGAGCCCATATCAAGCAAAGAATCCACCCAAAGGGAATTTTCCAGGTAAGGGTCGGTCATACTACCGTTCCAGAAGAGTTGATGCGTTCCATTGCGACCTTTTTTGGTGTCTACATCTTCACAGGAATTGTTGGAGCAGTCCTTATCTCCTTGAGCGGTCTTGACCCCTTTTCCAGTGTAGCCGCATCTTTCCTCTGTCTTGGCAATATCGGAATTGGTTTTGGGGAGGTCGGCCCCACAGGCAATTTTGCCCTTCTCCCCTCAGCTTTGAAATGGGTGTGTTCCTTCCTGATGCTGGTAGGCCGTCTTGAATTGTTTACCGTTTTTGTCCTGTTTTCAAAACATTTCTGGAAGCGTTGATAGAAAAACCAGAGCTTGTCTGACATGTGGGTGGATTTTTTTCCACAGATTCCGTAAGATGGCAAAAAACTGGGTCAGTACACCCGATATGAGAAAGGAGCCTCAGATGAAAAACATCCTCTTGATCCCCGATTCCTTCAAGGGAACCATGAGTTCAGAACAGATCTGTTCCATCATGGACAGAGCTATCAAGCGCCACTATAACGATGCAAAAGTCACCAGTATCCCGGTTGCAGACGGAGGAGAAGGGAGCGTAGATGCTTTTCTTCAAGCCCTCGGTGGGGAGAAACGTATCGTAACTGTGCAAGGACCCTTTGGACAACTCATGGAAAGTTTCTATGGTATCATCAAAGGTGATACTGCTGTCATCGAGATGGCTTCCTGCGCAGGGCTTCCCTTGGTAGGCGATGAACTCCGCCCGGACAAGACCACAACCTATGGTGTTGGACAGCTGATGCTTGATGCTGCAAAAAACGGATGCAAGCACATCATTGTCGGTCTGGGAGGCAGTTCCACCAATGATGGTGGTTGCGGGGCTGCAGCTGCTTGCGGCGTTGTGTTCAAGGATAAGGACGGCAATGCCTTTGTTCCTACCGGAGGAACGATGGATCAGGTTGCATCGATTGACACATCTGATCTTGATCCAGCATTCAAACAGGTAACCATCACTACCATGTGTGACATCGACAACCCATTCCATGGGACCAATGGTGCAGCCTATATTTTTGGACCACAGAAAGGTGCAGATCCTGAGATGGTAAAGGTACTGGATGGCAACCTCAAGAGTCTCGCTGAAGTAATTCAGAAGGATCTGGGTATTGATGTACAGGCAATCCCTGGCAGCGGAGCAGCAGGTGGAATGGGTGGCGGAATGGCTGCCTTCTTCTCCTCCACCCTTCAGATGGGAATCGAGACCGTTCTGGATACCGTCAACTTTGACTCCCTGCTCAAGGAAGCAGACCTAGTCCTTACCGGTGAAGGAAAGATCGATGGCCAGTCACTCAGGGGCAAGGTGGTTATCGGGGTATCCAGACGTGCCAAGAAAGCCAAGGTACCGGTACTCGCTATCGTTGGGGATATCGGGGATGATGTGGAAGGAGCCTATGACGAGGGAGTCACCGGCATCTTCTCGATCAATAGGGTCGCTGTTGAGTTCAAGAAGGCCAAGGGCCGTGCTCCCGAGGATATGGAGAAGACCATCGACAACCTGATGCGATTCACCAAGCAGATGGGACTATGAACCGAACAGCATTGATAGAGAGGCTCAGCGAACTTGCTGAGCCTTCTTATCGTTCATTCCAGCTGAAACTGCAAGTCTCAAATGGAGAGGTGTATGGAGTCAGGACTCCAGCACTCCAGAGGTTGGCAAAGCAAATTGCTCCAACGCAGGACATACCTCTATTTTTAGAACTACTCCACAGTGACTCACTCTCCTATGAAGAGACCATCATCCTCTATAAGCTCTTTGGCCTGATATCCCTCACAGAAGAAGAGCGGCTTGCCTATTTGCCTGCACTGTTACCCTACAACATTAGCTGGGCAACCAATGACTGCCTGGCTTCAGAGATGAAATGGATTAGGAAGAACAGGGATTTCTACTACCCCTACTTCAATGAGTTGCTAACACACCAAGCCCCTTATGATAAACGGCTTGGGGTTGTGACCCTGATGATCTTCTACCTTGAACCGGCCACCATAGAAGAAGTCTTACAGAAAATCTCTCATGTTGAGAGCGATCACTACTACGTTATGATGGCACTTGCCTGGGCGTATGCAAGTGCATACTGCAAGGACAAGGAAAAAACCCTTCCCTACCTGCACCCCGGGATTCTTGCTGAGAAAGTAAGGAAAAAAGCCATCCAGAAGTGCATTGAATCACGTTTGGTCAGTGATAAGGACAAAAAACGACTCAAGGTTCTCAGGCAAGCACCCTGAGCGCATTCCCAGACCACATCCCTTCAAGGTCGGTGGAAGAGAAGCCTCTCTTGGCAAGTGCATCCCAAAGTCTGTTCATCTTACTGTAGTGATCAATCTCCAATGTCCCATAGATTCCATCAAAATCAGTCCCCACGGCAATTACCTGAGATCCTCCGACTTGTTTGAGATGACATGCATGTCTTACCATTGCCTCCAAGCTGCTGTGTCCCCAGTCTTCTGAAAGAAAGGAAGGACAGAAATTCAGGCCAACCACACCACCAGCATCCGCAATCTTTCGGATCATCGCATCACTGAGATTCCGGCTATGATTGGTAATCGCCCTACAGTTGGAATGACTTGCGATGAAAGGTCTTCCAGCAACCTTCGCTATATCGTAGAACCCATCATCATTAAGATGAGAAACATCAACAAGAATGCCATTCCTTTCCATTTCTGCAACTGCTTCATACCCGAAGGGTTTCAATCCACCGGTCTTTCCATTGGGATACCCTAGATCATTTTCATTGTTCCAAATCAGGGTGGCTATCCTCACACCCCAGGAAGCAAGGGTGGAAATCCGGTTCAGCTCCCCTTCCAGTATCTGGAACTCCTCACAGCTCAGCAAGGCACCTTGAACAGGATTGCTGCGTATCTCCTCGGCAGTCCGCACTTGGACAACCCGATTATCAGCAATGGAGATTTCCTCTAGGAAGCGGTCATGCATCCTCACTACCGTCTGCCATGGAGAAATACCATGTTCCAGTGGCACATAAAGGGCTAAAGTCGTAGTGATGCTCCCTGCCATCTCCATCCACCTTACATCAGTGTGCCCATCATTCTCGATGAGAGAACCATGTGACTCTCCAGCCTCGAGAGCATAGATGGTGTCACAATGTAAATCGATAAGTGGATACATAAAAAAGTTCTCCCGGGTAGTTGCCGATAGCAAATAATTGTAGTATGTTAATCATACAATACAAGAAACACAAAACGTAGTAAACGTACAGAATAGGAGTTTAAGATGGTTAAGAATGTAACAAAGAGCACATATGAAGCTGAAGTTTTGAAAAGTGATGTTCCCGTTGTAGTTGATTTCTGGGCACCATGGTGCGGTCCTTGCCGAATGCAGGGCCCCATCCTTGATCAGCTCGACAAAGAAATGGATGGCAAATTGAAGGTCGTCAAAGTGAATGTTGATGAGGAAGGCGAACTGGCCATGACCTTTGGCGTGCAGTCCATTCCCACTTTGCTCTTCTACAAGGACGGCAAGGTTGCAGACAAGGCAATTGGCGTACGTGACGCAAATGCTGTGAAGAAGGCTCTCGGCCTCTAGGCCTGAACGAAATCACACAAACCCACAGGGCATGTCTCTGTGGGTTATTTTTTCCTTCCATGATTCTTTTTGGAGAAACTTGGTCAATTTGTGTTGACAGGTTGTTTCTGCTTATAGTAACATCACACCCAACACAAGGAGATATCCAATGCAAAACATGCTTACCAAAGAGATCAACACTACAAACCTACCTGACTCAGATGGTCGTTTCGGGGAATTCGGAGGAGCATACATTCCTCCACAGCTACAAACGGTTATGGATGAGATTACTCAAGCCTATGAAGAAATTGTTCAGGACCCTGCATTTCTCGAGGAACTTTCCTACCTCCAGAGACACTATGTTGGAAGGCCCAGTCCTGTCTATCATGCAAAGCGCCTCAGCGAAGCGGTTGGTGGGGCACAGATTTATCTCAAACGAGAAGACCTGAACCATACTGGTGCTCACAAGATCAACCACTGTATTGGAGAAGTGTTTCTTGCCAAGAAACTGGGCAAGAAGAAGGTCATCGCTGAAACTGGAGCAGGACAACACGGAGTTGCCCTTGCAACTGCAGCTGCTCTGCTTGGACTTGAGTGTGACATCTACATGGGAGAGGTAGACATCAAGAAAGAAGCTCCCAATGTAAGCAGGATGAAGATTCTAGGTGCCCAGGTTATTGAGGTTACCAGAGGAACAAAAACACTCAAGGATGCAGTGGATGCAGCTTTTGAAGCATATCTGAAAGACCCCGATACCCAAATCTACTGCATAGGCTCTGTGGTGGGCCCCCACCCCTTCCCCATGATGGTGAGGGATTTCCAGAGTGTAGTGGGAATCGAGGCAAAGTCACAGATTCAAGAGTTGGCCGGCCGTCTCCCTGAAGCGGTAGTTGCTTGTGTAGGGGGTGGATCGAATGCTATGGGCATCTTCAGTGCCTTCCTCGAAGACACCGAGGTTGCGCTCTACGGAGTTGAACCAGCTGGAAAAGGGCTGGATACCCCAGACCATGCAGCAACCATTACCAAAGGCAAGGTAGGCATCTTACATGGATTCAAGAGTCTCTTATTGCAGGATGAGAGTGGGGAACCACTTCCTGTCTACTCCATTGCCAGTGGCTTGGATTATCCTGGCGTTGGTCCACAGCACAGTTACCTGCAAACCATCGGGAGAGTCAACTATGATAGTGCAACCGACCATGAGGCTGTCGAGGCTTTTTACGGACTGAGCAGAATGGAAGGCATTATCCCAGCCCTGGAATCGAGCCACGCTGTTGCTCACGCCATCAAGCTTGCAAAGACCATGGAGAAGGATGAGATAATTCTGGTAAACCTCTCAGGTCGTGGTGACAAGGATATTGACTATGTCTTGGAACACTACCCCTTGGTTGAGTATGAACCAACGGGCAAGGAGAATGGGTTTGAGGAGTTCCTCTCCCATATCAAGAAATCATAACGAGTATTATTCATCTGCTATCATTAATACAGGTCGGTCTCGAGGAGGCCGACCTGTAGAATACCCTGATGATGTATGGATGCTATTGCTAGCTTTTTAGCTGATAATATTCCTCTAGGCTCTCCAAGTATACGAGGCCCTTCTCCTGCAAACGAGGACGCATGTTGTAGATATCAAGACCGAGCGTACCTTCAGCAAACATCGCACGTTTCTCTGCTTCCTTCCTCTCACGCTCCAATCCTTTCTTGAGTACTTTTTCAGCATCCAAGCGCTCTACAATGACCACACCATCATCATCGGCTACCACCACATCACCGGGATTGACCACCTGTCCTGCACAGACGATGGGTATATTGACCGCACCGAGGGTCTCTTTGACCGTACCTTGTGCACTTACTGCCTTGGACCATACGGGGAATCCCATATCCTGGAAGGATGCAGTATCCCTCACCCCACCTTCAATGACAAGCCCTCTCACACCCCGAGCCATTGCAGACTCTGCCAAGAGATCACCAAAGAAACCACTGTCGGAATCAGAAGTACAGGCAGCAATGAGCACATCTCCTGGTTTACAGAGTTCCATTGCCACATGAATCATCCAGTTATCACCCGGTTGCAGCAAGACTGTGACAGCACTTCCCGCTATCTGCGCATGTGGATAAACAGGCCTGATGTAGGGTTTCAGATACCCTGTCCTTCCTTGGGATTCATGCACCGTGGCAACCCCAAGCTTGCCAAGGGCATCTATCGTTTCACTATTTGCACGTTCAATATTCTTAATTGCTACAGTCTTCATACATTATCCTCTTCTGGTAGTAATAGTTCTCCACGGCTGAGAGAGCGTGCAGTTCGAATAACTCCTGCACTCTTGACGATGGGGATATCTGCCCCTGTCTCAAGTTCAAGGCTTACCCCGATGCTCCCCGAAGGGTGTTCTACAAGGTATGAATCACCTGTGTACTGTTCTGGTAGTACTGCTACCTTCTCTGCAACGGTTCCAGGTACCAGACAGCCCGTTGCTACAGTGACCGCTGCAAGGACTCCAACGGCAGCATGGACCCGATGGGGAATAAAACTTCTTGTGGAAACTATTCCTCCAGCTCGCGGGGGGGCTATGAGTGTCATCTTGGGAACAACTTTCTCACGTACATCTCCCAGGTTCATCATATGCCCTGCTTTCAGCCTGATGCTCTCAAGGCGCTGCTTGAGTTCAAGGTCATCAGAAAGTTCATCGGGAGTCTCATATCCACTCTTGCCAAGATCTTCTGCTCGAATAAGCACAACCGGCATCCCGTTATCGAGACAGGTGACAGGGATATCGTCAATGATATCGATTTTGTTCCCTGTAGGCAGCAATGCTCCACAGGTTGCTCCTGTTATGCCTTCATACAAGCAACTGATCGGTGCGGATGTTCCAGGTACTCCATCAATTGCAGCATCCCCAGCATAGGTAATCTTCCCATTCGGTGTTGAGACTCTTACCTTGCAAAGCGATTCGCTGTTCACCATAAAAACCCGGTATTCTGTGATTGGATCCTGGGAAGGGAGCATGCCTGTTTCCAGTGCGAAGGGGACAACTCCGGAGAGAATATTGCCACAATTCTGGGTTCTGTCAGCCTTCCCTTCACCGAGGACTATCTGGACAAATTCATACTCAAGGTCTGCATCATCCCTCTTTGAGAGGGAGACGATACCAACCTTGCTTGTGAGCGGGTCTGCTCCACCCAAACCGTCGATCTGTCTCACATCTGCAGGACCTCTCCCGCACATGGCGGCAATGAGGATTTTATCTTTCTCTTCCATATTCTGCGGAAGATCACCGGCGTTGAAGAAGAGCCCCTTGGAACTCCCTCCCCGGATATGCATATAGGGAATTGCTTTCTGCATTACTGTTTCCTTTCCTATAACAGGAGCTGGTAGTTTTCCTGAAACACCTTCCGGACATTCATGATGTGGATGATCATCAAGGCTTCTGCTTCCTGACAGTTATGATTCTTGACTGCTTCAAAGATGGCCTCATGTTCACCGAAGGACTGATCAGATCGCTTGGGAATCAGGATAGTCTTGGTATTGTACTTCTTCATCTGGTTCTTGAGATTCATGAGCAGGCTGGTTGCAGTCTTGTTGGGACAAGCATCATAGATTACCTGATGAAACTTCTGGTTGTGTTGAGAGTAGGAAACCAGTTCCTGCTTTTCCTTCAGTACTCTCATCGTATCCAGAATACGTTTCATATTCTCAATATCAGACTCACTCAAAACTGCACAGGCAAGCCGGATGATAAACCCTTCAAGCACACTCCTTAGTTCCAGGAAATCCAGTACCTCGTCAAGCGAGTAGGAGCGAACTTTCGCTCCCTTATTCTGCTCAATGGTAACCAGGGTATCCCGTTCCAACATCAAGAGTGCCTTCTTGATAGTATTCCGACTTACCTTGTACTGATTTGCCAGTTCCACTTCCCGGAGATTTTCACTTGGAGACAATGAGCCTGCTTCAATCTTTTTCTTAAGACTTTCATATACTGCTGCTGAGGGACCATTACCTTTCATATACTCTCCGTTTATTCTACTGGTTTATACAACAATTCCAACATCCTACTTATTCTACAAAGAGGACACTGTTCGAGGGAATACCGATTGGAACCCCTCTGCATATTTGGCATCTTTTCCGCCAGCCTGTCCCCCGGAATTCCGTCTGAAATGGTTTGCCCTATTTTGTGCCAGATTGGTGTAGTAGGTCCAAAGATGCTCTTGGCCCTGCATGCACTCAATTGCTGCTCGCTTCTGATCCCACACTTCTGTGATATCAAGGAAAACATCTGGCTTCCACTGCATCTGCTCAGTCTGGTGTGGTTCGAAGAGATACACCTGGGGTGCCCCAAGGATCTTCTCTCCCGGATTATGCCCCCAAGCCTGAGCAATCATCCTGCACTCAAGAAGTGCTTTGGTTACATATGCATGGTCCGTGTTGTACGGATCATAGAAGGAGTGGCTCATCATGAAATCCGGCTGAACCTTCCTGATGACATCAACAAGTCGGTATTTCGCTTCTCTGTCCATTTCAAGGGGATAGTCACCAAGGTCGAAGAATTGGATATCGTGGACATTCAGCGCCTTTGCTGCCGCCTCCGACTCTTTCCTTCTCTCACTTTTTACCTGATCGATTGTCACATCTCCCTTCTTCCAATACTTGGCACTTTCACCTCGTTCTCCATAACTGAGACAGACAACAGTGACATCATAGCCTGCCTTCTGGTGCAGGGCAATCGCTCCACCAGCTCTCCAAACAAAATCTGCTGCATGTGCACTCATGACTAGAGCGCTTTTATCGTTACTCATACTATTCCTCTCAATCATTCAATACATCAACCCCAATACAAGCGGGTTGGGTTCTCGATCAACAGCGCCTTTTGCTGCTGTTCATCAGGACAAATCCTTGCAATCCTGTCCACCAGTATCCCATCATCCGGTGCTTCCTTCTTCATATTCGGGTGTGGCCAGTCTGTGCCCCAGAGTACTCTGTCGGGAATCATCCTGATCAACTCTGAGGCTACTTCATCCATATCAAGATATGGTGGTCCTTGCTTACTGAATCTCTCGGGACAACTTACCTTTATCCAGAACCGGTCATCTTTCAGCAACTCTGCAAGTTCCTCAAACTCCTTGCTCTGTGCTCCCTTGTCAGAAGGAATACACCCCATATGGTCTATGACCACAGGTACAGGGACCTCCATAAGAAAATCCTTGATCTCTGCAAGATCCGCCGGTTCAAAGTACACTACCAGATGCCAGGGAAGTTCTTTGATCTTCTCAAGGATCTTCATCCGAGTCTCGATTGGCTGACGGGCCTTCAAGCGTTTTACAAAATTGAAACGAACACCTCTTACCCCCACTTCATCCATTGCCTTGAGTTCAGCCTCAGTTATCTCGGAATTGACGATTGCAATCCCTCGGTACGTTTCTCCGGCTGTTTTCAATGCATCGATCATGGCTCGGTTATCAGTCCCATGGCAGCTGGCTTGTACAATGACAGCGCGATCAATTCCGAGGTGTTTATGTCGATCGAAGAGCAACTCCTTGGGAGCGTCAACCGGTACATAGCTGCTTGTAGCAGCATAGGGGAACACATCTCCTGGTCCAAAGACATGGCAATGGGAATCAACGGAACCTTTCGGCAGCGTAAATTCTGGCTTGCTTGGATTTGGGTGAAACGGAATATATCCTGGTGAGACCATAGTACTCTCTCCTTGTTCTATTGATTTCCATGCATGTATTTTCCAATGAAAACTCTTTTTCCTTTACGCTTTCAAAGGTTCAGACTGCTTTGGAGGTACTTGCTTTCTCCTCATTCCAAAGAAGATCAAACCTGCAAGCACCAAGTACCCTGCGATATCGGTAACCAAACTATGGCCAATGAGCAATATCGCCCCGAGGATAATCACAGCTCTTGCCCAGAGGGGAAGTTTTCCCCTGAAATAGTTCATGGTTGCTACCGAAATCATCCATACCCCTATCGCGGAGGTAAAGGAAGCATAAATGATTTCCAGCACCGAGCCATTCATCAAAAGGGCCGGGTTCATGACAAAGAAGAACGGAACAATGAAAGCCGGTAGGGCCATCTTGAATGCTGTCCAACCTGTCTTGTCAAAATCACTCTTTGCAATTGAGGCAGCTGCATAAGAAGCAAGTGCAACCGGTGGCGTGATAGCAGCCAGGACACCAAAATAGAAGAAGAAAAAGTGTGCTCCAACCACATCAATACCAAGTGCAACCAATGCCGGAGCGACCAAGGCTGCGAGCAGGACATACACTACCGTGGTAGGCATACCCATGCCCATGATGATTGATGCAAACATAACCAGAATGAGCAGTACAAACACATGCCCTTGTGACACTTCAACCATGAAGCTGGCAAGCTGGGCTCCCAGCCCAGTCAACTGGATGATTCCCACCACAATACCTGCTCCTGCTGTCACTGCACACAGTTTGGCAGCAGATTGAGCCCCATCATACAGTGCGTCGATAAGAGCCTTAAGCCCTACTCGTCTCACGACAATCAGCAGAGCTGCCGCCATGGTACCAGCAAAAGCTGCCAAGGTCGGAGAGGCCCCTGCAATCAGCATTCCATAGACCAATAGAATCAATGCGAGGAATACCCATCCGGTTTTAATCACATTCCAGAAGGGAGGAATCTTGTCCTTCGGCAAGCCTACAATCCCTTTTGACCTGGCATAGATGTCAATCGCAGCCCCTGCGCTGAAAAAGTACAGGAAAGCAGGAATGACTGCAGCCTTCACCACCTGGATATAAGGAATACCCAAGTAATCGGCCATAAGGAATGCCGCTGCCCCCATGATCGGTGGCATTATCTGCCCACCGGTTGAGGCAACCGCCTCAACCGAAGCAGCCAGGTGAGGTTCATAGCCGGACCCTTTCATGGCAGGAATTGTGACACTTCCCGTTGTAGCAACATTGCCGGCAGCACTTCCAGAGATACTACCAACCAGTCCACTTGCAACAACAGCGACCTTTCCAAGCCCACCGGTATACCTACCAGCGAAAGATGTAGAGAATCTGACCAAGAAATCAGCTGCCCCGCTTACCTGCAACAATGCTCCAAATACGATGAAGAGAATCACGTAACGAACCATGATCTGCAGGGGTATTCCGTAGATTCCGGAATAACTCAGGGCAAGCTGGAGGGAAATTCTATTTACTGAATACCCCCGGTGAAACAGAGCTCCCGGCATCAATCTTCCAAGAAGTGCATAAGCAAGCGCAACAAGACACACAATGGTCAGTGGCCAACCTACAGCTCTTCTCACTGCATCAAATACCAGTACCACTGCAACAACAGAGATTACTGCATCCATCCCAGTGAACGCTCCCTGTCGGTAGATGATGGCATGATAGTTGAGTGTGATGTAGAGACCTACCACAATCGCTGCAACGACGAATACTGAGTCGAGGATCAGCATTGGGATAGAACCTTGCTTTCCCTTCTCCTCCTTCACCTTTATGAACGGCCTATGATAAAAGAGGCCAATCATGACGAGCATCAGGGTAATTGGAAGCTGTTGCTCGATCGGAAGGAGATACAGTGGCTGAACAAAAGTGATGAACACCAAGGTCAGCAACCATGATACCTTTGCTACTGTTTCACGAAATTTTGTCATTACCATTCACCTACTTCTGTTGCATAGCGGATTACGCCAGGATGGATTTCAAGACTGATATCCTTTGCAGCCTCTTCAGAGAACAGACGGGTTCCAGAAGCGGAGGGGTGTGCAGAGACAAGCGTTGGGATATTCTCAAATACCTGCTTAACCATGTCATATACGATCTCATCAGAGAGATCTGGACTGATGTATACAACCGAACGAATGATTACTGAATCGCCATCCTGTTTCATGTCATACATATCTGCAGGAATCTTGTCGGTAGCATATGGGTAGCTACTCAACTCGCGGAAGCGCTTTGTATTGAAGGTGAGCACCTGTACATCAGATCTGACCGAAAGAGAGGTAACTGCTGGGAATGGTTGACCACCAACCATCAGTGCAGCATCAATAAATCCATCATTCATTGCATCTGCCGATTCCTGCCAGCCCATGAACACCTGCTCATAGTCGCCCTTCTCCAGTCCCTCGGAAGCCAGAATGAGTTCTCCAAAGACGTTTGCAGAGGAGCCAGGAGCGCCGAGTGATACTTTCTTTCCCTTTAACTGTGAAACGCTGGTAATCCCAGAATCTCCCATCGCCACGATGATTGCGTTACTGTTATTCAATATCCAACCACCTTTCAAATCAATTGGATTCTTGAAAGGATCCTGTCCAAGCCCTGCAGTGTAGGCAACGTTCTCATTGGACATGCCCATCTCCAACTCTCCACTGGCGATCATATTGAGGTTTGCAACACTTCCGCCAGTCTCTTGGGAACTGAAGCGGGTACCCGGCAATGTCTTGTTCCAGACATCAGCCAAGGCAACACCGATTGGATAATAGGCTCCTGCTGCAGAGGCAGTTCCGATTGAGATAAAAGCAGGCCTTGCAGCCCCACTTGCTTCTTTCTCTCCCTGCGCAAAACCGAAGGAGAGAGCCATGATTGAAATCAAGGAAATCATCAAACACTTTTTCATTAGATTCATACCATACTCCTTTTACTAGATGTATAAATCGTAAACTGCGTTACACCATATGTCAACAATTTTGTTGAACAATTTTGTTCTACGCTTTAAGTGGTAGAAAAAGCACTTTTAGCATTGGCTAGTATAAAGATATATAATAGTTATAGTTAATAAGTATTTAATCTTTGCGACATAAGCAGACAAAACCTCCGTATAGCAAACGGAGGCTGTAACAGGAACAGAAATGAAGGATTTTGAAAAGAGTGAATACGTATTAGAATGCTAACCGCATCCCTACATTTGGACCGGCCAGGATCTGCACAGAATCATCATGGGGAAAGAGCCTGTTGGTAAGGTAAGGGCCGAGAAAGCCCAAAGCACTTCCGATTGCTGCTCCAGCAAGGACATCTGTTGGATAATGATTTCCACTTACCACGCGTAGTACTGCTGTGGCAGTAGCCAATGACCAGGCTGCAATACTTGCCGCTCTCATCACCTGGGAGTCAGGATACCACAGACTGGTGATGGTCTGGGTATAGGCTGCAGAGGCAAAGGCCATCAATGCATGGCCTGAAGGAAAGGAGTCATAATCTTCAGAGGTGTCATCCGGCCTGGAGTCCTCCCCAACATAGGGACGCTGACGGTCGATGATTGCCTTAAGCGGAGTACGTACACCGAAATAGGCTCCTACCATGGTAAACCCATAGCTTCCACCAATTGCCAGATAGTCTGAGGCAGGGGATTCGAATACGAGCATTCCAGGGGAGGCCATTGTCATAGCCAAGGTGACATCACTTGCCAGTGAAAGATCTTCGTCATACTCGAATTGCAGGGAGTAGATTCCTGAAATTGAAAGAGTAATGAGAAGAACCACCACAAGAATACGTTTATTGCCCATAAAATCCCCCATCAGCAGAAAGTGTATCGGTATCAAAAGAGACGCTCAAGACCGAGACGAACCTCATAGGAAGAAAAACCCTTCTTCGAGAGCACCATTCTTGCTTTATCCTTCCCTACTTTCCGCAGAGCAAGGACATAGGCTCTTTCCACATAGTCGATGATCTGCTCCTCGGTGTAGAGTTCATCAAGCGCTCTCTCGGCAGCTTCACGATCCACACCCTTGGCTGCAAGCCGCTGGGCCATCATGGCTCTTCCCTCAGGATTCTTGCGTTGACGGGATTCGATGAATTGCAGGGCATAACGCACTTCACTAAGCAGGTTTTCTTCTTTCAAGAGATCCAACACATTCTGGATACACCTCGATGAGAACGACTTCTTCTGCAATTTAATCTTCAGCTCAAAGGCGGTATGCTCCCTACGAGCCAGATAGGTCATTGCTTGCATCTTGCAAAGATGCTGTTCCTGAAGTTCCTTGAGGTGAAAGAACTCCTCCTGAGAGAGCTCCTGCCCTATGAAAAGCTGCTTTGAGACAAATAATTCACTGGGTATTGAAAAAGGAGAACCCTCCTGCGGTACGGCTCTGAAGCCACCACGAGAGGGTTCCTTTTCGATGCGAGCAAATGCCACTTAACGCTTGGAGAACTGGAACTTGCGGCGTGCACCCGGCTGACCGTACTTTTTACGTTCAACCATACGGGAGTCACGGGTCATGAATCCAGCAGTGTGCAGTGCAGGTCTGTAATCCTCATCATGGGCACAAAGTGCACGTGCGATACCATGGCGGCAAGCGCCTGCCTGACCAGAAGGTCCTCCACCAACAACGTTGATGAGCAAGTCAAACTTGCCGGTTGTCTCAGTGGTTTCAAGCGGCTGCTTCACGATATAGGTGAGCATCGGGTTACCAAAGTAGGTATCGATGTCCCTACCATTGATGACAATCTTGCCCTCGCCTTCCCTCAGGTAAACGCGAGCAACGGCGGTCTTACGGCGTCCAACACCATGACCAAGATTTTCCACTTTCTTTACTTCTTTCTTTGCCATTTTTCGCTCCTACCTTAAATTTCGACCTTGATGGGCTGCTGTGCCTGATGCTGGTGCTTATCACCTGCATAGACCTTCATGTTGGTGTACAGCTTGCGACCGAGGGGACCTCGGGGAAGCATACCACGAACGGCGCGCTCCATCGGATATACCGGGTTGCGCTTGATCATATCAGCATAGCTGGTCTGTCTCAGCCCACCGGGGTAGTTGGAGTGGCGATAGTACATTTTATCCTGGTACTTGTTGCCCGAAAGAGCAGCTTTCTCAGCATTGATGATAATCACATAGTCGCCCATGTCCTGGTGTGGGACAAATTCGGGCTTGTTCTTCCCGCGGAGGATGCGTGCAGCGGCAACTGCTACCTTGCCAAGCTCCTTTCCCTCTGCATCAATCAGATACCATTTCTTCTGAATCGTCAGCGGTTTCACAAAAATAGTCTTCATCTATTCATCCTGTTCTGCAAGTTTGTTCTTGCGTGTGTTTTGTGCATGGCGTATTTCTACAGCCATTTCTATGTTACAGCATTGGCATATCGGCTAGCCAATTCCACCAGTCCAACCACATCACCCTTGGTATAGGAACCCGGGATAATGAACGGAACATCCGCTGCCCGGGGAAATACCATGTGTTTTGTGAGTGCTTCCCTGGCAAAGGCCGCATAACGCTCCTCACTGAGACCGGTTAATCCGTACGGTCCTCGTGTCTTGAACACACCACTGAGTGGATTGTCCATGCGTTTTGCAACTGTTTCCTCCGACTTCAATACTTGGATCAAGCTCGAGGTTGTCTTGACGAGCAAATCAAGCAACAACGGAGATACAAGGTCTGAGGGCGGGACCTGTGCTGTACAGAAGGATTCCTTGAGGCAAACGACCTGAGGTACGAAACTCCCTGGGAAAGGTAGGATAGGGAGGAGCATCACGGATTCTGCCCCGCCAAAACCTAGGAACGGTCGCCAATAGGACACTGTACGGCTTGCATGTTCAGCAGAAATCGCAGGATCAAATAGTGCATCATCTGAAACTGCGCTTACTGCTTGCATGACCTTCCGGGGGTCTGAATAAATACGGACAACCGGAAAGCTTGGAAACAGGTTCACCAATAGCTTTTCGAGCCTTCCAGTGAATACCGATGGGTACTCTGCTATCAAACCACGACTCACCGTAGACTTGATAGCCTGCTGGATCCTCTCTGGTCGATGGCCAAGAATGGCTCTGCCATAATTCTGAAAAAAATCGGTATACCGCTCACCGTAGCGATCATATAGATAAAAGTCACGGGCACGGACAACGGTAGGCATTGTATAACCTTCCGGCCAATCTTGTCTAGTGGCTTTCCCACTTCTCTCCATCTCACTCACCCCCAATTTTCTCCAGCTGGGCAAACTTGCTGATGAATGTGGTTTTCTTGCCATTGAAAAATCTGACTTCTATGACCTCACGATCCCCACTCATCCGAAGGGTCACTACTTCCCCTTCCCCATAACTGTCACTATAAACACGTTGCCCTACAGGGAACAGGGGTTCTCCTTCCTTTGCTTCATGCACCGTTTTCATGGTGAAGGTCTTGGCATTACTGCCAAATCCTTTTTGTATGATGGGAGCTCCGCTTGCGCCCCATGAGGAAGAAGAAGCTCTTGAAGAGGGCATGGATGCATGCCTCTTTCTCTTCTCCTGGAGACTGGAGAGACCTTGATAGCCGAATCCACCCACATCGGTACCGGGACGTATTCCCTGCACAGAAAGCAGTGATGAGTCAATCTCATCAAGGAAACGGCTTGGATGGTTGTAGCTGGTCTTGCCCCATATCTTCCTAGCACGGGCGCTGAGCAGGTACAACTCCTCTCTTGCCCGTGTCACTGCAACATAGAATATTCGTCGTTCTTCCTCAGTATCCTCATCACTCTCAGCGGATCGACCAGGAAACAGCTCGTCTTCTAGACCGGCTACAAACACCCTGTCAAACTCCAACCCTTTGGTGTTGTGCATGGTGATAAGGGTAACCCCATCCTTATCTCTGGGATCTTCCTGTCCAAGAGTGGTTGGATCGAGCGAAAGTTGCTCGAGGAAAAGCAACAACCCTTCCAGTGATGACTCATAGGAAGAGAGAGCATTGACCAATGCTTCCAGGTTCTCCACCTTGCTGGTGGTATTTTGCTGGTCCAGCTTCCGGTAGTGATCAAGCAGCCCCGATTCCCTGATAAGGAAATAGGCACAATCGACCAACTCACCTTCCTGAAGCATCTTCTGCGCATGCTCGTACATCCGCAAAAAATGCTTTGCGCCTTCCCTAGCCTTGTTTGAGAGCCCACTCTTCTCGGTGGCAAGTCGCAGCATCGCAAGCAAATCTCCCCCAGCTTCAGGGCTGTAGGCAAGAATGGTATCCTGGCTACCCGGGCCAATACCCCGGGTGGGCTTGTTGATCATGCGCTTGAAATTGACTTCGTCCTTTGTATTGGTTAGCAAGAAGAGCAAGGCCAAGGCATCTTTCACCTCTTCACGCTCATAGAACTGCAGAGCACCAACCACCTTGTAGGGAATCCCCGAACGCTTGAACAGTGTCTCGAAAGCCACCGACTGTGCATTGGTGCGGTATAACACGGCACTCTCGTTAAAACGTCGGTCTTTCTTGACAATGGAAGCAACACGAAGTGCTTCATCCTGCTCGTCCTGCAAATAAAAGAGGTGGGGCTTTCCACCCTTTCTGTTAGCAGTCCATAGCTGTTTTTCGTGTCTTCCCTTGTTGTTCTTGATGACACTGTTGGCAATTTCAAGGATGCTCTGTGTTGAGCGATAATTCTGCTCAAGTTTGACGGTCCTGGCCATCGGGTACTGATCGGGGAAACTGAGAATGTTCTGCACCTCCGCCCCACGGAACCGGTAGATGGACTGATCGTCATCACCTACCACGCAGATGAAGGTTCCAGGGCCTACCAAACGATGCAGCAGTTTGAACTGTGCAGCATTGGAATCCTGATACTCATCCACCAAGATCATGCTGAAGCGACGGTGAACCCACTGTTGAATCTCAGGTTTGGTTTCAAGCAACTCTATGCTACGGCCGATCAGGTCGGCAAAATCCACATTTCCCACCTGATGCAGCTTCCGCTCATATGCTTCAAACATCCGCTTGAAGGTGGAGTCGACCTTGAGTGACTGCAAATTGTCCGTGTAGGTCAGTCCCCTGTCCTTTGCATAGCTGATCTTTCTCATGATGGGATCAAGTTCCCGTTTCTTGTAGTTCGGAAAACAAGAGGCAAGCAAACTCAACGAGTCATCGTCATCGTAGATGGTAAAGTTTGCGTCAAGGCCAATTTCTGAGCCGAATCTCCTGAGAAACCAAGCACCAAATGAGTGGAAGGTTCGGATATTGCAATCATTGACATCTGAGCGACCTTCCAACATCTGCCCTACGCGCTCTTTCATCTCATTTGCTGCCTTGTTGGTAAAGGTTACCGCAAGAATCTTATAGGGGGGAATGCCAAGCTGCTCAATGGCATAAGCAATCTTGGTGGTGATAACGCGTGTCTTGCCACTACCAGCACCGGCGAGGACAAGCAGAGGATGGCTGTTTTCAAGAACAGCTTCCCTCTGCGCTTCATTGAGTTGATCCATAAGTTGCTGCAGTTCAGCCATGAAACACGCCTCCCGTTACAGGGATTGCCTCTAGGTCAAGACCGTTTACCCTGCTAATTCCGCAGCGCAGAAGCTCTCCCGCCTTCAGGTCACGACCCATTACCACGGTAAGTCCATCGACCTCCGGTGCCTGGGCATACATACGACCGATTGCCAGATCTTCACCCTCAACCGGTTCCTCAATAAGCACATCATACTCCTTACCGATAAATCGCTTCAGGTTCTCACTGGTGATTGGAGCCTGCAACGCTTCAAGCTGCTTCTGGAAGCCTTGTGCACGTTTCAAGGCTTTCGCATGATCCTTCGCCCCACGAAGTGCATAGGCCTTGGTCCCTTCCTCACGGCTGTACAAGAAGGAGCCAACCCAATCAAGCCGGGCGCACTTGAGGAAATCAAGCACTTCGGCAAAAGACTGCTCATCTTCCCCTGGATACCCTAAAAGAATCGTGGATCGGAAAACCGCTTCAGGGAGCACCTCCCTGATCTGCTCAATCATTGCCAGGTGCTGCTCCTTGTCCCCTTTCCTTCCCATGCTCCTCAGGATGGCAGTATCTGCATGCTGGAAGGGAATATCGAAGTATGGTAGCACCTTCTTGTGCTCCTTGATGAATGCAGGCAACTCGGAAGGAAATGCATCGGGATGTATATAGAGAAGCCTCACTACGAAGTCTCCATCAAGTGCAACAAGGTCGGCGAGCAATTCCATAAAACGACTGGTTCGCTCAGGATTGTCGGTTCCATAGGATGCCAGATCTTGGGCGATGAGATTGATTTCCTTCACCCCTCGGCTGATCAAGGCTCTAGCATCAGTGAGGATGGCCTGCTTGGGTCTGCTTCGTAAATTACCTCTTATGAGAGGGATGGCACAGTAGGAACACCAGTGGTTACACCCTTCACTGATCTTCAAGTATGCACTCCCTGGAAAGGAGAGCAGTTCATTTCGTTCATATACTTCGTTCTCTGGAGCTGGATAGGAAGGAACCTCCACGACCCTGTCACCAGCAAACACCTTTCTCACCACATCCTTGATCGCTGAAAGATCGCGATTGCCGAATATGGCCGAGGCTTCTGGCAACTGCTCGCGCAACTCGTCTGCGTAGCGTTGGGCCATGCATCCACTGAGAATGATTTTTGCATCTGGGTTTGCCTCATGCAGTGTGAAGAATGCCTCGATCGACTGTTCACGAGCTGACTCAATGAATCCACAGGTGTTAACCAGGATAAGATCGGCCTCACTTGCTGATTCTGTCAGCTCTAATGCATCCTCTTCTAGTTGCTTGATCAGCATCTCTGCGTCCACTTGGTTCTTGGAACATCCAAGATTTTCTATATAAAATTTCTTCATTGCTCAATTATCTCCTGGTACTTATACAAAAAAACAGATTAGCATAAATTCAGTGCTCTTTCCTACCTCCCTTCCCTCAGGATGGTTGTTGACAGTATGTAAATTTATGTAAATTTACATCATCTGTCATTGAGACACATCTTATTATACGCAATATGATTACACCTTACTAAAAGTGAGAATCTTTAAGAATTTTACATCATTCTTGCATAAATGAACGTCTTGGTATAGTATCAAAATGCTGTATGTACATAGGTGCACCTTTCTGCCTTTCTACTATGTAGCAAAACTCACAGACGAGGAAACGAATGACAAAATATATCGTGAACCGACTATTGGGAATGATTCCCACGCTTTTGATTATTATCACGTTGAGTTTTTTCATTGTCCGTATTGCCCCTGGTGGCCCATTTGCCAGTGAACGCAAGCTTCCTGAAGTAGTGGAGAGAAACATTAACGCAAAATATCACTTGGACGAGCCACTGATCCAACAGTACGGCCGTTATATGTTCGATATTCTGCGTGGAGATCTCGGCCCTTCCTTCAAGTACAAGGATTATGATGTAAACTACTACATCGCCAACAGCCTCCCGAAGTCAGTAGTACTGGGAAGCTATGCAATGCTCATCGCATTGGTTTTCGGCATATCTGCAGGCATTATGGCTGCAGTTCGACAGAACACTTGGTTGGACTATCTTAGTATGGGAGTGGCCGTCATCGGTATCTCAGTACCGCTGTTCGTCATAGCCCCGGTCCTGCAGCTCATCTTCGCGATGAAACTGAAATGGCTGCCGACCAGTGGTTGGTACACTACAGGAGAAGGTTGGAAGACCGTCATTCTACCTGCAGTATCTCTCTCCTTTGCCTATTTTGCAAACATCGCCCGTTTGACCCGTTCTTCCATGCTGGAAACACTCAGAAGTGATTATATCCGCACAGCAAAGGCCAAGGGGATGAAAAGCTCCACTATCATTTTCAAGCATGCAATGAAAGGTGCGATGCTTCCCATTGTTAGTTATCTTGGTCCTGCATTTGCCGGAATCATCACCGGATCAATCGTTGTAGAGCAAATTTTCCGCGTACCTGGTTTGGGCAAGTTCTTCGTACAGAGCTCGTTCAACCGTGACTATACCCTTATCGTTGGGGTAGTCATTGTCTACTCTGCCATCCTGATTGTGATGAACTTCCTGGTAGACATCATTTACGCACAGCTCGACCCACGAATTACGTACAAATAAGAGGAGAGGACCATGTTCTTTAAACAAAAACAACCAAAAGAAGCGGCCCTCAATGAGTTTGACCAGGTCGTAGTAGGTAATAGTCTAGGAAAGGATGCTTGGAAGCGCCTGAAGAAAAACAAGATGGCTGTACTGGGAATGATTATTGTTGCCATCTATTCACTGCTTGCAGCATCAGCAATGTTCCTTCCCATCCATCCATATGATCAGATAATCCTTGATCATCAGCACCTGCGTCCATCCTTCAATAAGACGGCAGGGGACCTGATGATGGAAACCAAACTGGATGACCTGTACTTCAAGGCATGGAGAGCAGGAAGTTTGGTGGTAACCGAAGAAGAGAGCCAGCAGATTGAGAATTGGATTTCCTTGAATGAGACCAACAAGGTCTGGAATTTCCTCTATGCTGAGGGAGAGGCTCAAAAAGAGGCTGGGACATTCACCTTCAGTTCTGCCGACCAGCGTACCATCGACCGACTGCAGGAGAAAATTGATACAGAATTCCTGATCAACATCGAGAAGATGTTCTATACCGATTCCGAGACCGGGAAGAGAAAGAATATTGCTCGCATGGACTTTCTGGATATCCAGAAAATCTACGCTGAATACCTTGGCGTAGAGGAATCTGTTATTGCCGATCAGGTACAGAATGAAGTAAGGAGCCAAGTACTTAACAGAGTAAAGGCTGCCACTCCAGACCTCACAGCCGAAGAATATGAAGCAAATTTGGAACTCGAATTACAGAGTCTTGGGGATAAGGGTATTGCCTCCATGGCCAAGACCAACCTGTTGGTCAGCCTAAAGACTGTGATCAGCAGAACCATTGAACGTGAGCTGAAACAAGAAGTCAAGGATGGCAACGCCGAATTCCCTATCAATCGTGAAGTGACTGTCAATGAGATGCTTTCTGCAAACATTTCTGCTGACTTGAAACACGAAAGGCATTATTACCTTGGAACGGACTATAGCGGACGCGATATGCTCAGTCGTATCATTTATGGCGGACAGGTATCCATTGCCATCGGATTGGTTGGAACCATCACCAGTGTCTTGATAGGCATAGTGCTTGGAGCAATCGCTGGGTACGCTGGAGGCAAGATAGACTTCTTCCTGATGCGTTTCGTCGATATCATGTACGGACTTCCCTACATGCTTCTGGTCATTATCTTCATGGCCATCTTCGGTCGCAACATCATGAACCTTTTCGTAGCATTGGCCATGGTCAGCTGGCTGACCGTTGCACGTATGGTACGTGGACAGATCATGAGCTTGAAGAACAGTGAATATGTTGAGGCTGCCCGAAGCATGGGTGCATCGACCGGGAGAATCATCTTCCGCCACATGGTACCCAACTCACTCTCTGTCATCATTGTCTATTCAACGCTCAGGGTTCCCGCATTCATTATGCAGGAGTCCTTCCTCTCCTTCCTGGGTCTCGGAGTCCAGGCTCCGTATGCTTCATGGGGGTCTTTGGTAGGTGATGCCGTTAACGGCATGACCCTGTATCCGTGGAAGCTTGTCTTCCCCGCAATCGCCATGACCATCTTCCTCTTCGCCATGAACTTCTTTGGTGACGGACTGAGGGATGCGTTCGACCCACAAAGCAAGAACCAGCTCTAGGAGGAACATGATGAGCATGAAACCTAATGCAAAGACAGTCCTTGAAGTAAAGGACCTACAGACATATTTCAAAACTGATGCCGGAATCGTAAAGGCAGTTGACGGGGTCTCATTCTCCGTGAGAGAAGGAGAAACCATCGGTATCGTAGGGGAAAGCGGAAGCGGCAAGAGTGTTACCAACCTCTCGCTGATGCGACTTATCCCCTCCCCTCCTGGAAAAATCGTTGGAGGAGAGGTGCTCTTCGAGGGAACAGACATTTTGAAGCTTTCCGAGAAGCAGATGCGAAGCATCAGGGGAAATAAGATTTCCATGATCTTCCAGGATCCAATGACAAGCTTGAACCCATTCCTCAAGATATCCACACAGATGGTGGAAACCATCCGCCTCCATGAGAAGGATGTTTCCAAACAGGAAGCGCTCAAACGTTCCATTGAAATGCTTAAGCTGGTAGGTATCCCTTCAGCTGAAAAGCGTATCCATAGCTATCCCCACCAGTTCTCCGGTGGTATGAGACAGCGTGTAATGATTGCCCAGGCACTGAGCTGTAATGCCGAAGTCCTGATCGCTGATGAGCCGACTACTGCCCTTGATGTTACTATCCAGGCACAGATTCTCGAATTGATTGCCAAACTCAGTGATAAGATGGGAACGGCGGTCATCCTCATCACCCATGACTTGGGTGTTGTGGCTGGAATGTGCGACCAGGTATGTGTCATGTACGCTGGGAAGATCGTCGAGAAAGCCGGAACTGATGAGCTGTATGCTAGGCCTAGCCACCCATACACCGAAGGATTGATCAAAAGTGTGCCCCGTATGGACACAACCAAGAAGGGCAACCGCTTATTCTCCATCGAGGGACAACCACCCAATGTCATCGACCTGCCCCCCTGCTGTCCGTTCCACCCACGTTGCCACAAGGCAATGGATGTGTGTAGACAGGCCTACCCGCCGGTAAAGGACCTGGGAAAGGGGCATGAAGTAGCTTGCTGGCTCTTTGCGGATGAAAACGAGAAGCAGCAGGCACTGAAAGAAGCTAATGTCAAGGAGAAGGCCGAATGAGTACAGATAAGAAGCCCCTATTGGAAGTCAGGGATTTAAAACAGCACTTCCCCATCTCCAGTGGATCACTCCTCCAGAAACAAGTTGGAGCAATCCGTGCTGTGGATGGAGTCTCCTTTGATGTATATCCCGGTGAAACACTGGGTATCGTAGGAGAGTCTGGTTGTGGTAAGTCTACCACGGTACGCTCGATCAGCCAGCTCTATAAGCCAACCAGTGGAAGTGTCAAGTTCAATGGCGTTGATCTGGTGAGTGCCGATACCCGCACCATGCTCAAGGCCCGGCGTGATATCCAGATGATCTTCCAGGATCCCTATGCGTCACTTGATCCCAGAATGACGGTTCGCTCCATCATTGCTGAACCCATGGTTATCTATAATAATCGAAAACTGCTCGAAACACCGATGAGTCCTATGGAAATTGAACGCCGTGTTGAGGAACTGATGGAACGCGTTGGTTTGAACAAGGCCTTCAAGAACCGTTATCCTCATGAGTTCAGTGGTGGGCAGAGACAGAGAATTGGTATTGCTCGTGCCTTGGCATTGAACCCAAAGATCATCCTTGCTGATGAGCCGGTATCTGCCTTGGATGTATCGATCCAGTCTCAGATTCTCAACCTCCTTGCGGATTTGCAGAAGGAGTTCGGGCTTACCTACCTCTTCATTGCTCACGACCTTGCTGTAATCCAGCACATTTCCACCCGTGTGGCGGTTATGTACTTGGGCAAGATTGTTGAGATCAGTGAAGCTGTACAGCTCTATGACAATCCATTGCATCCCTATACCATAGCACTGCTGAGTGCGGCTCCAATTCCTGATCCTAAGGTAGAGAGGGAGAGAAAGCGCATCATCCTCACCGGTGATGTACCTTCCCCCGACAAGGAACGTACTGGCTGTTACTTCTATGACCGCTGTCCGAAGAAGATGCCTTGGTGCTCCTGCCATATCCCACCGATGTTTGACATCAACGAGAAGCAGCAGGTTGCCTGCTGGCTCTATGACAAGAGAGATCTGAGCAAGGTTACGATGGAAGAAGCGGAAGCTGATGCCGCAAAAAATGGAAACTGACCACAAATGAGTGGTATGAGAGAGTCACCCTGGCGGTGGCTCTCTTTTTTACCATTTCATATCCTTGTAGGACACATTGAGATCCAGGTCCCTTGGGCGATCAATAAACAAGGGCAGTCCTGTCACTGCAGAGATAGCCTGAACAGCCGATTCAGTCCTTCCCCCACTGGTTTTCTCAGCAATGATCTCAATATCTCTTTTTTCATCCTGTCCCAGATTGAGCGAAAACACGAGCATGGCGCGAAATCGCCTTTTTGTCGGTTTTGCATCCTTGTCGGTGGTTCCCCTTACAAAGTGGTTCAACTCCAACTGATGAACCTCGGAAAATGCGAACTGCTCACGTTTGCAAAGAGGCCCGAACCCATAGATGCTGGTGATGCGTTGTTCTTGCTTATCGAACACCCATGTATCCCGGTAGAATGTACCAGCCAAGGTTAACAGTAACAGAATCAAGATATGGGTCATGCTGAGTAAACTGACCCCTTCTGACATGTTCAAGACAATGCCCCAGATCAGGAACAATGAGAAAAATCCACTCATGACATGAAACATATTGGTTACACGGTATTGGATACCATAAGGCTTTATATAGGTAGTATGTCGTACCACGGTAATGTCTCCTCTTCTATCCCTTCCAATATACTCAAAAGTGTTGGAAAAAACAGGTCTCTGCCATAAATTACATTTTATGTAAAATCTGTATAAATTAACACGCTGTATGCATTCAAAAGGCTGTTTTGGAGAAACCTATTTGCGTTTTCTCTTGATTCGTGGTTTAATGTGAACTAAGCTAAGTTGAATATGTATACTTAGAACTACAAGGAGATATGTCTATGAAGAAATTTCTGGCTATCATGCTTAGTGTGCTGCTTGTTAGTGCTCTCTTGATTTCCTGTGGAAAGAAAGAAGAACCCGCACCAGCCGCTACCACGACGCCGGCTCCGGCAGCAACTACTGCTCCGGCAACCCCGGCCCCGGCTCCAAAAGCTGAAGCAGAACCTGCTGCACCGGCACCTGCCGCACCAGCACCCGCTGCTCCTGCAGAGGATGAAGTTGTGTTCCGCATTTCCAATGGTGCAGAGCCCGAGTCACTCGACCCCGCTCTTATCCAGGGAGTTCCCGAACATAGAATTTTCGAGGCTCTTTTCGAAGGCTTGGTAGCAATCGATCCTGAGACTGCTCTTGCTGTTCCTGGCGTTGCTGAAAGCTGGGAAGCCAATGAAGACGGCACTCAGTACACCTTCACCCTTCGTGAAGATGCAGTTTGGTCTGATGGCGTTGCCATCACCGCCGACGATGTTGTCTACAGCTGGTTGAGACTGCTTGATCCCGCAACTGCAGGACCATATGCATGGTTCCCCTGCATGTTCCTTCAGGGTGCAACAGAGTTCAACGCTGGAGAGGCTGGTCCTGAGGCAGTGGGAATCCGCGCTCTTGACGAAAGAACCTTCCAGATGGACCTCATCGGTCCCCTCCCGTATGCAATTGATGCACTGACCCACTACAGTTTCTCAATCGTTCCCAAGCACGCCATTGAAGAGTTTGGCGACAAGTGGACAAGTCCTGAGAACTTCGTAGGTAATGGTCCGTTCGTTCTCACTGAGAGAATTCCCCAGACCTCCCTTACCGCCACCAAGAGTGACACGTACTGGGACAAGGAGAATGTAGCACTTGACAAGGTCATCTTCTACTCCTCTGACAGTGACACCACCAACTACAACATGTACCTCAATGGTGAGATTGACTGGGCAACCAACGTACCGAATGACCAGCTTTCAGCTGCTCAGATGCGTTCTGACTTCCAGTCTTCCCCACAGCTTTCCACCTACTACTATGTCTTCCAGAACGAAGTAGCTCCTTTCGACAACCCCGATGTACGCCGCGCGCTGTCATTGGCAATCGACCGCGAAGCACTTGTTGAAGGCGTAACCAGAGCTGGACAGATTCCTGCATGGGGTATCGTACCTCCGATGGCTGGCTATGATGCTCTTGAGTTCCCCTACGACAACATGGATGACATGATTGCCGAGGCACAGGATCTCTTGGCTAGAGCTGGCTACCCCAACGGTGCTGGATTCCCGACCTCAACCATTCTGTACAATACCAACGAAGGTCACAAGCAGATTGCTGAGTTCGTGCAGCAGGAATGGAAGGACAATCTTGGTATCAACGTCGTTCTTGAGAACCAGGAATGGCAGACCTATCTTGCAAACCGTAACGAAGGCAACTTCGAGATTGCACGCGCAGGATGGGTAGGTGACTACCAGGATCCAAATACCTTCCTCGACATGTTCATCACCGGTGCCGGTATGAACGGTGGTAAGTACACAAACGAAATCTATGACCTGTTGATCAATGAAGCAGCCAGAATGCCCGCAGGCGAAGATCGCTTCGGTGTTCTCAAGACCGCTGAAGATATCATGATCAACCAGGATATGGGTATCATGCCATTCTACTACTATGTAGCAATCAACATGATTGATACTGACAAGTGGGGCGGCTGGCATCCAAATACCATGGATTACCATCCGGTCAAGGACATCTACCTCAAGTAGTTGTCAAACAAGGCAAACACAGGTCCCTGGATTCGTCCGGGGACCTTTTCTTTATGCTGGACTGAACTCTCCCTCTCCGCTATAGTTTTATGTAGCACCAAGGAGATGACCAATGAAATATTATGATCTGAGAAGTGATACCATTACCAAACCGACTGAAGCAATGAGGAAGGCCATGGCCGATGCAGAGGTAGGTGATGATGTCTACCGAGAAGACCCTACAACCACAAAACTGGAAGCACTGGCTGCTGAACTTACCGGGAAAGAACGTGGCTTGTTTGTTTCATCCGGTTCAATGGGCAACCTGATCAGCCTCTATATCAATGGGGGAAGAAGCAATGAGGTGTTCACTGCCGCCAACAGCCATATCATCCACCATGAAATAGGTGCAGTTGCGGCCATTGCAGGTGTGCTTCCGATTTCCTTCGATGTCCCTCGTGGTATTCTCAATGCTGATGCATTTATCGGCAGAGTAAAACAAGGTGCCTATGATATGGCCAACACCACGCTCATTGAGGTGGAGAACACGATTGGAGGATACTGCTATCCTTTGGAAAACCTGGAAGGGATCAAGGATTTTGCATCAACCCATGATTTGAAAGTGCATATGGATGGAGCGCGAATTTTCAATGCACAGGTCGCCACCGGAATTTCTGTAAAGACTTACGCAAGTTATGCAGATACCATTACCTTCTGTCTCTCCAAAGGATTGGGTTGTCCGGTTGGTAGCATGCTCTGTGGTGATGAGGAATTCATCAACAAGGCCCTTACGATTCGAAAAATGCTGGGAGGAGGAATGCGACAAACCGGTGTGCTTGCAGCAGCCGGGCTCTATGCACTTGAAAATCATGTGGATCGTTTGGCAGATGACCATGCTCATGCGAAAGCCCTGGCAGATGCCTTGGTGAAAGGAGGATGGGCTGAGGTAGATACAGAAGGAGTGCAAACCAATATCGTATTTTTTAAGGTTCCCTCAATGCAAAGTACTGAAGTGGTTAGCCAATTGGCAAAACAGGGAATCTTGGCAAATACTGAAGGTGATATGGTTCGGCTTGTGACCAATCTGGATTTGCATGATGAAGATATCAGAGAACTCTGCACCCTGTTGGAGAACTTCCAGATCGAGGCAGAAGCATGAAAACAACCCTCATCTGTTTCTCAGGAACAGGAAACAGCTACTATATTGCACAGAAACTGTGCAGTGAGCTCGAAGATTGCCAAGTATTGATGATTCCTTCCTTAATGGAAGTACCAACCTTCACCATCACTGAACAGGTAGGGTTTGTTTTTCCTGTCTATAAGGGTTTTCCACCCAACCTCGTCCCTCACTTTATTGAGGAAGTATTCCAGAAGCAGGATCTCTCGCCATTGAAATACCTCTTCCTGGTAACCACTCGCTATCTCTTCCAGGCTTATACCTTCCAGGCGATGGAAGTCCTGCTCAAGGAAGCCGGAGCGGTGGTAAGCTATGCAAACCATGTAGTAATGCCAGATGGGTATATTCCCTTGTTCAAGGCACCAAGTGAAGAGAAAATTGAGGAACTCTATACGAAGGCTGACCAGAAGGTGGCAGAAATTGCGGAGGATATCAAAGAGGAGGTTATCAGACCACCTCATCGACCTCCCCTCTCTCGCTTTGCGATCAACCATGTCATGATCCCGATCCATCGTACATTCATGGATACAGCGCTCGATTTTGCAATTACCGATTCGTGTACCTCATGTGGTCTCTGTTACAGGATGTGCCCATCTGCAAACATCGAGATGAAGGATGGAAAACCTGTTTTTGATCGTGCATGTACCGGATGTCTTGGTTGTTACCATCGCTGTCCTGAACATGCTATTGTATTCAAAACCAAAAAAGTCCGTGAGGGGTATTACCCCAACCCACGTTCAGGCTATCAAGTGGAGTATCGTTCGTAATGGATTCATTGTTTGACCAAATCACTGACCGTCGTTCCTCCTTGTCCGTCAAATGGAACAAGGAAGTCATAGCATCTATATGTGGAAACCCTGAAGCGGAACCTTTTTGGGTTGCTGATATGGACTTTCCTGTAGCTCCGGAAGTATCCAGGCAGGCTCAAGCGCTTGCTGGACATGCAATCTACGGATATCCACACGACCCTATGCAGAAAGATGCCTTTCTTGGATGGGCGAAGCAATGGCATCAGATGGATTTGTCGCAAAGCCAGGTAGTACTTAGCCAAGGAGTCCTGAACAGTATTGCAATCCTTCTTGATCTTCTCAGTGAAGAGAAGGATGAGATTATCGTACCGTTCCCTTCCTACCAACCATTTGTGAACATGGTGAACAACCTAGGAAGGACATTGAGTCCTTGGCCGCTCTCTTACGATGAACACCTACACCAATTCTCTCTTGACTGGAATGAATTCGAGAGACTCTGCAAAACGGCAAAGATTTTGATCTTCTGCAGCCCACATAATCCCTCTGGTCTTGTATTCAGTGAAGCAGAGCTTACCAAACTTTGCACTATTGCAAAGGAACATGGGGTGACCATTATCAGCGATGAGATTCACGCAGATCTTCGCTATGAATTTTTTGTGAGTCTTCTTGAGGTAGGCAAGAAAACCGGATGTGAAAGTATCGTATGCATGGCTCCCTCCAAAACATTCAATATGGCTGGAGAACACTACTCAATAACCCTGTTCAATAACCCAAGCCTGAAGAAAGCTTATGAGAAGAAGCTCCAGCAACTTTTCCTTTCAGGTAATTCTACCTTCGCCATAACATTGGCTAATGCAGCTTACCATGTAGGAGAGTCATGGTTGCGCGAGTTGCTCTCCTACTTGCAAGGCAACCTTGCCTACATCGATGAGACATTACAGAAACATGCCCCGGAAATCGTATGTATCAAGCCAAAGGCCTCATTCATCACACTGCTAGACTGTTCTGCCTTGCTTCCCTTGGTCGAGAAGGACAGGGAGGCACACCCAGAGCTCTATGACAGCAAGAAAAGCACAGGCGGAGGCTTGCTGTCCAGATTCTTCGGCCAACGTGCAAATGTTGCTTTCAATGATGGTACATGGTTTGGAGGAGAGGAGTACCGAAGGTTTGTGAGAATCAACTTCGGAACGCAACGGGTTCGTCTTGAGCAGGCAATGGAGAGGATCATCAAAGCGGTGGAAATACTGAGAAATACCTACGGAAGCTGAGAGACCAATCCCTTTGCCAAAAACCGGATGCCTTTCTCATCAGGATGGATGAACCCATCATCGTATGCATCACGAAGTGAGAGGGAGAGACCGTTTGCCACACGGATATGGGGAAAGCAGTAGGTTGCATACTCTATGGTCTTCTGCATCTCAGCAAAGCTTCCCATCTTTTGTGTATGCTGGATATCCGCTCTCCAAAGTGGGGTGAGGACAGTGACAGGCACTGAGGGGTAGAATTTCCTGATCCTCCCCAGCAATGCAAACATCTCCCCTCGCAAATCTGCAAGGTTCTCACGAATTGACCAATCATTGGTACCCAGAGCGACGAGTATGCCATGGATCGGAACATCCAGCTTCTGGATAAGTTTCGAATTCACCAAAGCACCTGCAAGACCTTGGTTGATGACCTGTACTCCCTTCAGTGAGGAGATCCTTTCGCATAATGCCAGAGAGGGATGATGAACCCCCACCCCTTGGACGATCGAATCCCCGATGCAAAGGAGTGTCTTCTCTTTCTTCTCAATCGGTTGTACTTCCCCTTCTATACAAAATCCGACTCTATGATGCATAGGAAGATAGAGACTTACCGTATTTCCTTTTTCAATGGAGACCTGGTCACTCTGCAAAGGAAGGTGGATCATATCCTTGCCTTCGTATAAGAGGTCGATGGTCTCAGACAGATCCAGCTGCCTGGGATAGAGAGACGCAAAATCGATAACCTGCTCTCCCTTCTTTGGTAGTAGGGACTGGGTATAACGCCTCAGGTGCACCGTCACATCTGTAAGGGAGTGAAAGCGTAAGCAGACCGATGCACTGGTTCCTGCCATCGCACGATACAGGGGATGGGAGTTGTATCCCATCTCCTGTTCTTCTGAAAAACGAAGAGCACAACAATACCCATCATCAAGAAGTTCAACCGATAATGCATTATGTGTCAGGTCAAAAATGTTCTCTTTAGAAGTCGAGCAATGTTCGGCTGCCATATATCTCTTCCCAGTTTTCTGAAAAATCGTGGACTGCCCTGGTAATGGAAGGCATGTGGAGTCCGGTCTGCAACAGCGAATAGGGAACGGTGCAACAGCTTGCCCCACTGGCATAGCTGGTGGTTATCTCACTGAGATTCTTGAAACTCGCTGCGAGCACCTGGCAGTTGGTACTGTTTGCCCAGAGAAGACTGCTGAGTTCCTTGATGACCTTTGCTGCATCGATATCAATGTTCAACATCCTATTGTAGTAGACTGCAAGATATCTTGCACCAGAGAGCATCGCCAAGATACCCTGCATGGTTGTATAGATTGCAGTGGCGGTAATATTTACTTGGCGGGAGGCTAGAATTTTTATGGCTTTCAAGCCTTCTTCAGTCACAGGAATCTTAATGAATGTATTCCTGCCCAGGATTGAAAGGATTTTCTCTGCCTCGGCAATAATGTGCTCCGCATCGTGGGCAACAACCTGTACATGAAGGCTTCTCTCTTCCCCAATAAGATCACGGATCTGATGCATATGGGAAAAGAAATCTATCCTACCCTCTGCCTTGATGATGGAAGGATTGGAGGTAACCCCATTAATGGGATATGTTTCCAAACCTTTCCTGATCTCTTCCAAGTTAGCTGTATCAAGCATGAGTTCCATACTGTACCTCGCTCTGTAATCATGCCATAAAACCGTGAAGAGAGGAAAGCTTAATCCCTGAGCTTTTTCTCACGGTACTGTTGTGGTGTCATGTGATGATTACGCTTAAAGAGGCTGTAGAAGCGGTGTATTGAGGAGAAACCACACTGTTGGGCAATCGATGCAATACTCTCCTTTGAGTGAGTGAGCAGAAGAGCTGCCCTGGAAAGCTTTTCTGCAGTTATCTCCTCCCAGATGGTGGTACCACGTACTGAGCGGAAGCGCATTTCCAAGGAACGCCTGCAGATGGTGGCCTGACGAGCAACCTCACTCGCTTGCAACCCACTGGTGGCTTCTGCCTTGATCAACTGCATCGCCTTTGCCACCTGCTCATCTTCGCAGAAAAACAGGCGGGTACTCTCCCTTTCCCTTACCGGTCCAGGAGCTATACGACGTATATGCACCCCGCTTGCCTCGTCATTGAGCAGGGAGTCGAGCATAGCAGAGGCCTGATACCCGATTGTCTCACAATCTGGCTGGATGCTCGAGATGGAAGGGCTAGCCAGCTCACAGAGCAACGTCTCATTGTCTACACCCAGTACCATAATCTCATCGGGTATGACGATACCCAATCGTTGACACACGAGTTCCACTTTCATTGCAGATAGGTCATTACAACAGAATACACTGCAGGGTTTTGGAAGCTCAGCCAGCCACGCTTCCAGCTCTGCATCTGAATCATAGAGATGCCTCCACCAGGAAAGAGAGCGGGAGAAACTCGGCATCATCTCTGGAATGGAGGAGGTTGCACTACAGAATCCAATGAATCGTTCCCGTGCCCAATGCACCTGTTCGACCCCGCACCAGGCAAGATGCTGGCTTCCCAATTTTTTCAGGTACACCCCGGCACTTACCCCTGTTTGGTAGTCATCATTTCTGACTTGGCTGAAAAGTTTCAATGAGGTAGCCCCGGCGATATCAACCACGGGTACACCAAGTGAAGCACAGAACCGTGCATCCTCATCATCCTCAATTCGGGCGATCAGGGCATCACAGGAAAGAAGCGCCTCCTTGTCGAGAGAGAAGAACCAAGGACCTTGTCCACGTACCTGCCAGTCAAACTTGGTACGGGCATACTGTACCACACCATTTGCAACGGCCATGTCATAGCCATCTTGGAAACGTAGTTTCAAACCTATCTGTATCATGGTATCCACTTTAGCATAAAATGCGCATTTTGATCGTGTATTTTCGCATATAAAGCATTGCTAACTCGTATAAACACGATAAGGTATACATATTAGGAGGAGTACTATGCAACTACCTACACGAACTATTGAGAGCACCAAAGCTGAGATACCCATCATTGGAGTGGGAACCTTTGGTTCTGACCACATTTCCAGTAGCGAGATGGCAGAGGCAGTACGAACTGCCTTGCGTCTAGGCTACAGAAACATTGACTGTGCAAGCGTATACAACAATGAGAAAGAGATTGGAGAAGTTCTGGCATCCTGCGGTATCAAGCGGGAAGAGCTCTGGATTACTAGCAAGGTATGGAATGACTCCCACGGAAAGGACAATGTTATTGCATCTGCAAAACAGTCACTCAAGGACCTGCAACTTGACTATCTTGACCTCTATCTTGTGCACTGGCCGTTCCCGAATTTCCATCCACCACACTGTGATGTAACCAGTCGTAGTCCTGATGCAAGACCTTACATCCATGAGGAGTTTATGGAAACATGGTCTGCCATGGAGGAACTTGTGAACATGGGCCTTGTTCGGCATATCGGAACCAGTAATATGACCAAGGCAAAGATGGAATTATTGCTTTCCTCCTGCAATATCAGACCTGCCTTCAATGAGATGGAGCTGCATCCCTGCTTCCAGCAACCCGAGTTGCTCTCCTATATCAAGCAGGAGGGAATCATTCCCATTGGGTACAGTCCCCTGGGATCCCCAAACAGGCCTGAGAGAGATACAACACCAGAGGATGTCATCGATATGCAGCATCCGCTTGTTGTAGAGATTGCGAAACGGCACAACTGCCACCCTGCCGCAATCTGCCTCAAGTGGGCACAGGCAAATGGGATTATCCCCATCCCTCTGTCCACGAAGGAAAGAAATTTAAGGAGCAATCTGGAGAGTGTACTCTCTGACCCACTCACTGAGGAGGAAGTACGCAACCTCAAGGAGGCAGATTGCAATAATCGCTTGATCAAGGGACAGGTCTTCCTTTGGGAGGGGGCTGATTCTTGGCATGACCTTTGGGATGAGGATGGGACCATTCCCTGCCC
Organism: uncultured Sphaerochaeta sp.; assembly: GCF_963676285.1. Classification (NCBI taxonomy): domain Bacteria; kingdom Pseudomonadati; phylum Spirochaetota; class Spirochaetia; order Spirochaetales; family Sphaerochaetaceae; genus Sphaerochaeta; species uncultured Sphaerochaeta sp. The sequence goes on along the minus strand of NZ_OY781063.1, from coordinate 2,493,030 downwards.
AGAAAGATACCGACAAGGAGAAAACTGATGGAAAAGAAGATGATGAAGGGAGCAAAGCTTCCAGGAAACAGTACAGTAGCATTCGGTGAATTCGAGATTCCCAAGCCGGGGTATGGACAGGTACTGGTTAAGACCAAGTGCAGTACCATATGCGGGAGTGATATCAGGGCAATCTATCGAGAACACCTCGGAAAAGGACCTGAAGGATACCAGAACGTCATTGCAGGACACGAGCCTTGTGGCCAGATTGTTGAAGAAGGCGAAGGGCTGAAGCGGTTCAAGAAAGGGGACCGTGTAGTGGTCTACCATATCAGCGGATGTGGAGTCTGCCATGAATGCCGCCAAGGCTATATGATCAGCTGCACAAGCGACAAGAGAGCAGCCTATGGCTGGCAGAGGGATGGGGGCATGGCTGAATACATGCTTTGTGACGAGAAGGATCTTGTCTACCTCCCTGAGGAGTTGACCTATGCAGACGGCGCCCAGGTTGCATGTGGTTTTGGCACGGTCTATGAAGCCATCGAGAAAGTCGGTGTAAGTGGTAATGATGCAGTGTTGGTTGTAGGCCTTGGCCCAGTTGGCCTGGCTGCCTTGATGCTTGCAAAGGCAATGGGTGCAAACAAACTCATCGGTATCGAATCCCAGAGTGCACGCATCGAACTCGCAAAGAAGCTTGGCTTGGTTGACCATGTATTTACTCCTGCAGAGGACAATGTGGCACAAATTAAAGCCCTTACCGGAGGCAACGGTGTCGAGCGCGCTTTCGATTGTTCAGCAAGTGATGCTGGTCGTGCAACTGCGATAAGGGCAACTCGAAAGTGGGGCAAGATTGCACTTGTAGGAGAAGGTGGCACTGTACACTTCAATCCGAGTGAGGACATGCTTCATGACCAGAAAACCGTATACGGAAGCTGGGTGACCAGTATCTGGAAAATGGAAGATCTTGTAGAGCGACTGGTTCGCTGGGGTATTCACCCTGAAGAGCTCATCACTCACCGTTTCCCTCTTGAGAAAGCTGATGAGGCATATGCCTTGATGGCAAGTGGAGCATGTGGAAAGGTTGCTGTTTGTTTTGACGAGGAGCTTCCTAGCTAAAGACCCGATTGAACCGTGGGGAGTGCTCGTTGAAAGCCACAATTGACTTATCATCGGTCACTACCCCACCATTGTCTTCCATCACACAGATGGTTGGTTCAATTATGACGGTGGAGGGAAATCCCTGCTGGTCACCATCAAGACGGCGAATCAGGAGTTGGGCAGCCGTCTCCCCCATCTGGTCGAGAGGCTGTGCAACTGCATAGTGGCAGAATTTGAGCAGTGGTGCATAGTATAGATAGTCGAACGTGGAGAATACCACCTTTGATCTAATCTCCCTGGAAGCTTTGCTCATCAGATAGCTTGTTGCACCGATATGCACCATGTCATTTACCACAAAGAAGGTATCAGGACAGGAGGGCATCGTCAAAGCATTTTCCATAAGGGTATATCCAGCCTTCTGGGTCATCCCGCCCAGTAGGATAAAATCAGGATCGACCTCAAGCTGATGGTCATGCATTGCATCCAAGAACCCATGGAGACGCTCAACCGATGTATGGACATGGTTGTCACCACCTAGGAATCCTATATTGGTTTTTCCTTCCCTGATCAGTGCACAGGTCACATCGTATGCACCCTTGCGGTTATCGGTAAGGACCACATCACAACGCAATCCTTCAATTTTTCGGTCAAGCATGACCAAGGGGATATTTGCGATTGCAGGGGAGGCAAAATGAGCACCGACATCACCGACTGGAATAACGAGAAGCGCATCAACATTACGTTCAAGCAGGAATGCAAGTTTACGCTTCTCTTCCTGTACTGAATTCTCTGAACTACAGAGCAGTAGTGCATACCCAAGTGGGCCGAGCAACTTTTCCAGCTGCTCGACTATCTCGGTGAAGAAGGTGTTCGAAATCTCTGGGACGATGATACCAATACTCTTGGTTACCCTGAGTTTCAAGGAGCGTGCTACCGCATTACGCTGATAATGCAGCATATTGACAGCGGAGAGCACCTTCCTTTCCGTCTCGGGATTCACCACCCCGAGATTGTTCAGAACTCTACTGACAGTGGCAATGGAGACGCCAGCAAGATTCGCGACATCCTTGATTGTTGCTGCTTCTCGTTTGCCCATATATCAACCTGCCTATGCGCGGCGTGCGTATTTCTTCATATCGAAGTAGACCGCGATGATAATGATAAAGCCTTTTACCAATTGCTGGTAGTAGCTGTCAACACCCAGGAAGGACATTCCATAGTTGATCAAGCCCATGGTAAAGACACCGACCATCATACCACTGACCTTACCAACACCACCATTCTGTGAAACACCACCAACGGTAACAGCAGCAATGGCATCCAACTCCATACCATTTGCAGTCAGCGAGTTTGCCAGGCCAAGGCGACTAGCTAGAAGGGTACCAGCTGTACCATAGAGCAAACCTGCATAGAAGTAGACCATCATAAGGTCACGTTCGACATTGATTCCACTCACCCTTGCTGCCTGTGCATTACCACCGATTGCATAGAAGTGTGTTCCCTGGCGGGTATGCTTGAGCAATATCCAGACGACCAGTGCGGCAATGGCAACATAGATGATGAGATTGGGAACAGGACCAACGCTTCCCTGACTGATGCTCTTGAAGTTCTGGTTCAGGGAACCAACAACGGCTGCCTTGGTATAGATAAGCTGCAGGCCCTTTGCAATGGACATGGAACCCAGTGTTGCAATAAAGGGAGGAAGTTTTCCATAAGCAATCAAGTACCCGTTAAAGAGACCAAACAGGCCACCGGCGGCAACGGCCGCTACGATGGGGACGATCAGAGGAAACGTTTGGCCTGCATAGATAGCAGAACTGTAATCCGGATTCTGTGCAAAGGAAGCCGCGACACTTGCGGTCAGACAGACGACATATCCGATGGAAAGGTCGATTCCCTTGGTGATGATGATCATACCAACACCCAGGGCTGCAAAGGATCTGACCGATTC